>PDSZ01000015.1 GCA_002748705.1 Candidatus Fermentibacterota bacterium | reverse complement strand
TCATAGCATCTGATAGGTATTACTGTGCTTTCAGATGCTACCCATACTATGCTGTCGGCAATATTTACAGCTATGTCACAGGTCATAGAAGCACCTGTGTAATAGGTGAAAGGAGTCCTTGATATGATGTTAGGAAGAGTGTAACGATACGAACGGTTCTGATTTCTTGAGGAGAGGTAAATGTGGTTACCCCAGACACTGAGTCCCGTCACCGACGAGACAGGGTTTCCTCAACCACCGCACATATCCACCATGCCCTTGTATTCACCAGAGCTGGTGTATTTGTAAATGTATCCGTTTGTGTTGTACCATCCACCGCAGTAGACCATATCCAGGGAAGCTGAGTAAGCAAGACCTGTAGGTGTTACATTTACCTGGTGGTTAAAATAGAAACTGTTCTGTACTGCTCCAGTTGCAGGATCCAGCTGGAATACCATGTCAGTCAGAGCATCCATTGCCCAAAGACTGCCATCTCCCCAGGCAAGACCGGAGATATTGGTATCTGGAGCATTCAGGGTTTGAACTATAGCCCTGGCTGATGCAGCAGAAGCCAGTATCAGAAGAAGTAGCATTATCTTGCGCAATAGTACCTCCTTGTTGTTCAACAATCACTTAGACTATAACCTAATGTGTTTCCTGAAACGGGTCAATCGGAGCTGTCCAAACCCCCTATGATAAGGGTTACAGGCCAATTTTTTCCTGTGCAGAAAAGCTCTCCATTATCTCCTGCAGCAATACCGTTAAGTACCCCTCCAGTGCCTGGATGGTAATCTGACAGATTAAGTACTCGCTCTACAGTACCTGTGTGCCTGTTAATAAAGAGTATTCTGGAGGTCTGCCATTGATTAGCCAGTATAAGACCTCCAGTAAACTCCAGTTCATTCAGATTGCCCTGTGGAATACCGTTCAGAGTAACTTCCACTGAATCCATGAGAGCGAAGGTTGTTTTGTCTCTCATGTACAGCATTGATGACCCGTTGCTCTGCCACAGGGTATCCCCTGCAAGAGCGAGCCCCCACCCTTCATTCTCAAGGGTGAACTCTTGTGCTATAGCCATTGTACCTGTATCAATCAGATAAGCTGTTCCTTCACGCCAGGTGAGTACGAATGCTGTTGAGTCATTGATAAAGGTTAATCCTTCGGCAAAGACAGAGTCAGGGAGTTGCAGAATACCGATTACCTCACCTGTCAGTGGTGATGTGGCTCTGAATGTGGAAGAACCGTATACACCTGTTGTTTCCCAGAGTATGTCGTTTCTGTATTCCAGCCCCTGTGTAAAGGCTCCAGGATCATGGGGAATAACACCTCTGAGAACCGGAGCAGATACGGCAGCCAAAAGCACAAGAAGGCTGTTCAGATTCTTCCTCCTGCAGAGCCTCTTGATGCTCCTGATGAAGTGTTGGAGCGTCGATTCTCCGTGTTATGGTTTTCTCCGGCAGATTCAGCTGCCGGTGGAGTTGATTCTGTATAAAGGTTCTGAAAACGGTCTGCTCTGGCGGCTATTGCTGAAGGATCAGGAGAAGCAAGCCCGGATGCTGCTATCTCTTCCCTTACCCATCTGGCTCTCTGTCCGGGATCAGGATGTGTCTGCCAGAAACCGGGACCGCTCCGTTCAGTCAGGGCATTCATTCTGTCAAGGATAACTGCAAGGGCCATTGGATCATATCCTGCCTGTGCCAGTATATGTACAGCCAGGCTGTCCGCCTGCTGTTCCGAGTCTCTGCTGTACCCCCTTGTAACCAGATTCATTGTAATGTCATTCACAACATCACTGTAGTTGTCAGACAGCTCCTGAATTTCATCTGAACCCAGGTGCTGTGCTCCTTCATGTCCGAGAGTTGTCCATGCTCGTGCCAGCTTTGCCTTTTCAACTGACTGTATGCCGTGTCTGAGAACTATGTGAGCTGCTTCGTGGGCGATGATGGCTGCCAGTTCATCTTCGTTCCCGGCGAGATCGCAGAGACCTCTGTTAAGAAGAACGATGCCTCCAGGGCAGGAGAGGGCGTTAATATTCATGTCGTCAAGAATCATGAAATGCCAGCCGCCGTAGGTTGACGGTCTCGGTGAGAAGCCTGCGATAACTGCTCCCACCATGTTTACATAGGTAACTCCGTTCCAGTTCATCATAGGCGATGAAGATGCAAGTATGTTGGCAGCCACTGCTCTGCCTATGTAGTACTCTTCTGTTTCAGTTATCTCCCTGCCTGCCTGGTCGAAGGCCTCATAAACTGTAACTGCGCTCTGCAGTTCGTCACTTTCAACTATGTCTGTCAAATCGTTCAGTCCGAACCCCAGAAGCGCAGAGAGTATAAGTATTGTCATCACTCTGCTCCTTCCTGAATAAGCAGGCCTTCAGTGAGAAAGTGAAGTATTGAGGCAGGTGACACCTCTATCGCCTCAATGGCATCCACCTTATCCCATGGAAGGTTCTTACCCTGGGAATAAGCGTCCTCAACAGAGCTGTTGAAGCCCCGTCCTGCAAGCATTATCATGTCGCTGTCGTCAGTTGATCTGGAACCCTGAGAGAGCAGTGCTCCGGTAAGGGCGGTGCTGTGAACCCAGCCTTCCTGACCTTCTGTTTCAACACTGAACCAGTCCCCCTGCCTGCCTGTCACATTCACAACCTGACCGAAGGAAAGTTCTGCAACAGGCTGAGCATAGAACACAGGTGAAGGGAAAAGATGCTGTTCCTGTATCTTCACTGTTGCCTGCCCGCCTGTCTGTACCGGTGTGTCATCTGCTGTTACTGAGGCTGTAAGCAGTATGCACAGAATGAGAATTGTACGCATATGTACCTCCTGATATTCTATTTAGATGTAAGTTTCCAGATGCCGTTCCAGCTGTGGGGACATCCTTTTTCAGCCAGCTTCCTGCACCGATCTGCCAGTACACATGAAGGCGGATCTTCAGGGTGGGCACTGAAGACTCTTTCCGCCTCCTCGAACAGTCCTTTCCGGTACAGATCCATGGCAGCTTCATAGTCGGTGTGAACCGGCTCCAGCGAGGAAATCGGTTCCCATATGGTAACAGGTTTCTTCTGACCAACCACAAGCACAGTGTCTATCTTTCTTGTTATGATGTTTTCCGGAAGATATGCCCTTGTTGCTCCTGCCATGAGTATCTCAGTTCCGTAGAATTTGTTTACTCCCTCAAGTCTGCTGGCCAGGTTAACATCACTGCCCATTATGGTGTAGTCAAACCTTTTCTCACTGCCCATGTTGCCCACCACCATAGGTCCGCTTGCAAGACCTATTCTGGTATGCAGTTCAGGGAATCCCTTTTCTCTCAGTCTCCGGTTAAGGTCAAGGTGCCGGTCTCTGCAGGCAATTGCAGCTCTCACAGCCTTTTCCGCGTGGTCTTCCATGCTTACAGGGGCACCCCAGAAAGCTATGATTGCGTCTCCTTCGAACTTGTCCACTGTTCCTTCGGATTCAAGAATGATATCAGTCATCTCAGAAAGGTAGGTATTGAGCAGAGTAACCAGATCAGACGGGTCCAGTTGCTCGCTTATTGAGGTAAAGCCTGCCACATCACTGAAGAAAGCGGTCATTACCCTTTTTTCTCCACCGAGTCTGAGGGTTTCAGGGTTGGCGGCAACCTGGGCCACCACAGCAGGAGAGAGGTACTGGGAGAATGCTTCTCTCAGAAACCGCTTTTCCCTGGTTGCGAATCTGTATGCGATTACCGAGCCTGCCAGAAGTGTAAGGAGGCCGGAGAGTACAGGAGGGACCTGGGGCAGCCAGATATTCCAGTTACTGAAAGAAACAAGTGTAACAGTCCAGTAGAGTAAAACAACTGAAAAGCCTGTAAATGACGCAGGTATAACCCCGGGAATAAATGAAAGTGCCGCAGCAACCCCTGCGGCAGCAAAAATGGAAAGAAGAACAGCAGAAAGGGTTCCCAGCTTGTTCACAAACCTGCCTGAGAGAAGGTTGTCAACTGTATTGGCTATTACCTCCACACCAGGGCATCTGGCGGAATAGGGCATCGGTTTAAGGTCCATGAGATCGCTTGCTGTATACCCGATCAGAACCACTGCATCACTGAAGTCCTCTGTTCTGACACTGCTTTCAGTACCGGTCATTGCATTGAGAACATCTCCCACAGAAACAGTTCTGTAGGTTCCTGCCGGACCGGCAAAACGAACCTGCATTTCGTTTCTGTCATTGAGTGGAAAGGTGTGTTCCCCCAGATGAAGTCTGCCTTCAGATACAGAAGGTTCAGCTCCTGAAGCAAGCATGGCTATGGCCAGTGGAGCTGAAGGTACAGAGCCTCCTTCAGCAGGAAAAAGCAGAGGTATGCTTCTGAATGTTCCGTCAGGATCAGGGAAGGCGTAGGGAGCCGCTAGAAGCGTTGCGCCTGATGCTATTGGCTCAACAGGAGGGGAGGCGTAGATATACGGGGTTCCTGAAGCGCCTGGAATATTCAGCAGGGCATTTTCCGGCAAAGGGTTTCCTTCATCTCTGCCAAGGCCTGTTATAAAAACTGTGTTTCCCTCGGATGCCGCAGCTCCGAATACGCTGTCTTCCATTGCCGAGAAGGTTGAGCTTCCTGTGAAGGTTATATCGAAGTAGACAACACTGGCACCGGAACTCTGCAGCCAGCCTGTCATGTCTGACCATATCTGTCTGGGCCATGGCCAGCCCAGCCAGTCCATTGATTCAAGGGAAGCCTGATCCACACCGATTATTATTATTTCGTTGGATGCATCAGCCGGATTCATGCGGAACCTCATGTCCAGAGTGAGGTTCTCAAGATTACTATCCATACCTGACAGATGCACAGCAGACCCAATCAGTGCTGCTGCAGCTGCAATGATAAAAAGATGCTTTTTCATTAGTTCTTAATATAACCTTACAGTTAACGCAGGACACTCGCTGGAAATTATATTTCCACCGGGCAAACCCATGAAACAGCAAGGAGATAAGTTTGAATCTGCCAGTAGTGGCCATTGTAGGCAGGGTAAATGTTGGAAAGTCTTCGCTTTTCAACAGGCTCACAGGGGGACGAGCCGCCATAGTGGACGACATGGCAGGTGTTACCCGTGACCGTAAAATAGGTACAGGCGAGTGGACCGGCACCAGCTTTATCGCAGTTGATACAGGAGGTCTTGCTCCAGGGAGTGACGACCCTTTTCAGGAATCGATAGAGAAACAGGTAAGACTTGCAGTTCAGGAAGCAGCGGCAATAATCGTTCTGGTTGACGGAACAGAGGGAATACATCCTTTCGATCAGGCAGCTGTTGAAATGGTTCGAAAGAGCGGTATTCCAGCTTATCTGGCTGTTAACAAGATAGATTCTGCCGACCGTATTGACCTTATTCATGAATTCAATGCACTTGGTCTTGGAACACCATGGCCGGTAAGTGCTTCTCACGGTCTGGGCGTAGGTGATCTTCTTGATGAAATAACAGGACACCTGCCCTCTGTTGAAGCTGTTGATTTTGACGGGGTCTCAGTTGCTGTTATCGGTCGTCCCAATGTTGGAAAAAGCTCCATTACCAACAGGCTGCTTGGAGACGAGAGGAACATTGTAACACCTGTTGCAGGCACAACCAGAGATTCAATTGATTCTTTCGTGCAGTGGCAGGGCATTAACTTCAGGCTCATAGATACCGCCGGTCTGAGAAGGCGCACGAAGAAGATGGAGGATGTGGAATTCTACAGTACACTTCGCTCATGGAAGTCTGTAGGCAGCGCAGATGTGGTGGTTCTTGTTCTGGATGGTACCGAGTATCCTGCCACACAGGACATAAGGCTTGCCCAGCGGGCCTGGGATATGGGCAAAGGGCTTCTCATCTGTGTGAACAAGACTGATATGGGTGTTGATCGTCCTCTGTGGATACGGAGTGTCAAGCAGCGTTTTCCTCTGGCAAGATGGATACCAATATTCTTCACAAGCGCCACAAAAGGCCAGGGAGTAGGCAAGCTTCTTCCCATGGTTCAAGCTGTTTCCCTGCGAAGGAAAGCGGAACTCACAACATCAAAACTGAACAGGCTCATGCGCAGTATCGTCAACGAGGTTCAGCCTCCTGCTCCCAGAGGAAAGATGCTTCGGTTCTTTTATATAACTCAGGTAAAAACTGCGCCTCCGGTAATGGTGGTGTTTGTTTCAAGACCTGATCTGATTCCGGATAATTACAAGTCATATTTTGAAAACCGATTGAGAGAAGAACTCAACATGAACGGTGTTCCGCTCAAGGTTATTTACAGAAAGAGAGAGCACTGATGGTTCCGGTACTTTATCTTGCTGCGGCATATCTGTGCGGCTCCATTCCTTTTTCCTGGATTCTGGGAAGGCTTAAAGGCGTTGACCTGAGGGAGCATGGCTCAGGGAATCCCGGTGCAACCAACCTGCTCCGAACCTGCGGCAAGGGAATGGGTATTACCGGCCTTCTTCTGGATGCCCTGAAGGGTGCTGCTCCTGTATATGCCGCTCTTTACCATGGGCCTGAATTCTTATGGCTTCCTGCTGCTGCTGTTGTTATGGCAGTCTGCGGTCATGTATTGATGCCCTGGTTCGGTTTCAGAGGCGGTAAGGGAGCTGCTACTGCACTGGGCGCGCTTCTTGTTCTGGCAACACTTCCTGTACTCTGTGCCCTTGGAGTTTTCATAGTTGTTGTTGCAGTGACAAGAATGATTTCTGCAGGGAGCGTACTGGGAGGGCTTTCTCTTCCTGTGTGGGGTTTTGTCTTCAGTGTGCCTGTTCTTGAAAAAGCTGTGATGCTCCTTCTGGCCCTTGCTATTCTGGTAACCCATCGTTCCAATATCAGAAGGATAATTGCCGGTAATGAAAGGAAGCTTGAAGGCCGATGACAGGAGCTTTCCTGCTCATGCGCAGCCTTGTTGAGAAGGATCTTAAGGTTCGCTACAAGCGAAGCATGCTGGGGTTTCTATGGTTTCTCCTGAAGCCTCTGTTCAGCATGGCGGTGTACACTGTTGTATTTACAAGGATACTGCGGTTCGGCGGAGCCATTGAACACTTCTCTCTTTTTCTTCTGACAGGGCTTCTGCCATGGAACTTCTTCTCAGCGTCACTGTCAGCCTCATCAAGAACGCTGCTTGATAACCAGAAACTGATAAGGTCCATCTATTTTCCCAGAGCGGCGCTGCCTGTATCATCTGTTATTGCCAACGCTGTACACATGCTGATGGCCATGTGTGTTCTTGAAGTGATACTTGCTGTCGCCGGACACACTCCTTCAGCATCACTGCTTCTTATTCCTGCGGCTGTGATTCTTCTGGCGGTAATGACCTCCGGTTTCGCAATGATGATTTCGGTGGGAAATGTGTACTACAGAGATGTCTCCCAGTTTCTGGAAGTGATACTTCTTGCATGGTTTTATGCAAGTCCGGTTATCTATCCTCTTGGAATGGGGCTTATTCCTGAAAGGATGGAGGCGTTTATCCGCTGGAATCCTGTTTCAGGGGCCATGGAGATATTTCACTCGATTATGTATTCCGGTACCTGGCCTGAACTGTGGACATGGGTATCCCTTTTCGGCTGGGCTGTTCTCACAGGTGTTGCAGGCTTTCTGATATTCAGACAGGCTGAACCTGCAGTGGTAAAGGAACTCTGATGAAAGGGCTTGTCTGTTTCACAGATGTCTGCCTTGATTACCGTCTGTACAGGGATCGCTCAGTGAGTATCATGGAGACCATGATGAACATCTTCGGAAGAAAAACTTCAGTAGACAGTTTTCGTGCGCTGGATCACGCCTCTTTTCAGATAAGTCCCGGAGAGCCGGTTGCCCTTATAGGCTCCAACGGCGCAGGCAAGTCAACCACCCTCAAGCTCCTTGCAGGAATCTACAGCCCTACTTCAGGCAAGGTTGAAACCGCAGGCAGAACAGCCTCTCTTCTGGATCTTGGAGTAGGGTTTCACCCTGAACTCACAGGAGCGGAAAATGTCTATCTGAACGGTGCAATGCTTGGTCTGGGAAGGTCTGAGATGGACCGGCTTCTTTCTGAAATAGCCCGGTTCTCAATGCTGGAGAGGTTCATGGATACCCCTGTGAAGTATTTCTCGTCAGGAATGTTCATGAGGCTTGGATTTGCACTGGCCACAAGTGTTGATCCTGATATTCTTCTTATAGATGAGGTTCTTGCAGTGGGAGATTCTGCTTTTCAGGAGAAGTGTTACGACAGAATCTTCGGCTTTCGGGAGTCAGGAAAGACAATAGTTTTTGTAAGCCACGACCACGAGGCTGTGAGAAGGCTCTGTGAGCGAGCTTTGTGGCTTGACTGCGGCAGAATAAGAATGGACGGTCCTGTTGACGATGTGCTGGGAGCATATCTTGAGCAGAACGCTGGAAGGCTCACCCATCATGCAGCATCGGCAGCTCCGAGAGAATGGGGTACAAGGGAGGTCTTTTTCAGCAGTGTCTCAATTCAGAACCAAGACGGAATTCCATCCCGTACATTCAGGCAGAATGACAGGGTAGTTATCAGGATTACTGCCGACAGCAGGGAGAGCAGGCGCACAGAGAATGTGATTCTGGGCTTTTCAATCCACAGACCTGACGGCGAAACTGTTCTTGCTTCCAACAATCTGGAAAATGGAGAACCTCTTCTTGCCGTGGAAGGGGAAACCGCTGCAGAGATTGTTATTGAGCCGGAGGTTCTGGAACCGGGAAATTACCTTCTATCTGTTTCGCTCACAGGAAACGATACCGATTATCACTGGCAGGACTTTCTTTATCCACTCTCGTTTCTTGGAGAGAGAAAGGAAACTCCTCTCCGAATGAACTCCCTTTCAATACAGAAGAGATAAATCCTGAGTTTGATCTTAAACAGTTTTGTCCTTACAGTGAGTTCACAGCATGGAAGGAAATTCTGCTTCACTCCATATCTTTTTCCTTGTCAGCACCTGTTGTACTGATTCGCTATCCGTTCCAGGCAACCACTGAGCCTGGAAGTGGTTGCGTCATATGTATAAGTCTTGCAGCAACGGTAACTGTAATTAAATACCAGGGACAGGTTTTTGTTGTGTAACAGTGAGCAGAATGGTCGCCGGAAGAGATATGACAGCAAACCGTTCACGATTCGCCGCGGATTTCCCTTATCTCACCTTCTTTCGTCCGGTTCTCCAGCTTGTGGGGCAGTTTCAATATACCGAATTTCAAGTGGAGCTTTATAAAGCTAATATCTGTCACACAGAAAGAAAACTATGACATAATCAACTTTTTGGAGCATTCGTTATGAAGTTTCAGCCAAAAACCACATTCTAAGCAGAAGGGAGATGCGGTTTACTGGAACAGGGATTCTTCATGAAAGCACCTGACGGAAACAGATTCTCACAGTCTATTTTGGCGCAGCTTCGGAACAGATATTCTATTCTTCAGGCGGAGCAGGTATTTCGGTAACACTGATAACATTCCACTGACCGGAACCGTTTTCAGCGCAGACTATAACAGTTTCTCCTGAAGCACTCCACCCTGTCTGTTCACCGCCTTCAATATTGTAGACCTTCATGTTCCAGTCTCCAGTGAACTCATTGCTCTGGCCTGCACTGTAGTCAACCAGAAGTTCAACATGACTGTAAGAGGAGAAAATGACTGAAGCAACATTCAGATATATGTTTTCTGGCAGGCTTTTATCGATGATTCCGTCACCGTTGTAGTCAGCCCAGTCTTCTTCTGAAAGGGGCATTTCAAAGTCATCGGAGAGTGTTTCAGAAAGCAGATCCTGGTCTCTGGTGTTCCATGCGAAAATGAAATTTTCAACTGCCTTCCAGCTTTCATCAACAGGATTGTAGGGAGCTTCAGTGTTATCAGGGCCTGTTCCGCAGCCGGTAAAGATAAGTGCGGCGAGAGCCGTAGTTGCCATGATTCTTTTCATACGATGACCTCCTTGAGTTTAACCATTGTAGTCCGACTCTCGTCGTTTGTTCCACAGCATTGCAGTTTCAGGGCATTCTTGGAATGTATGGATTTCGGGCAGATAATATTTGGCCCCAGGCGAAGACCGCTTCCCAAACACCTGCTTTTCTAATTATCTCCAGCTCATCCGGTTAAATATGAAACAAAAGAATTGCGTTGAGATTACAATCAGCTAATGAATCTTGTCTGATACGGCATTGGAAAAAGAAGAACTATGGACTATTTTGAAAACACTATCCAGTTTATGTATTATAAGTTGAGAATGCTTAAATATATTTGGAGGTTCATTCATGTGGTGGAAATATGCTGCTGTTTTTTTATTCTGGTTGCTGCCGGTTGCAGAGATGAGCCTGTGCAATTCACCGAATCGGTATCAAGTGTTTCTCTCATTATTACCGATACAATCGGAGTTGAACTTGGTGATTCCAGCTATGTGTTCGGCTATGCAGTTGACTGTGTTCGCACAGACAGTCTGATCTACATACTTGATATGTCCAGAGCAAAACTCCAGATGTATTATCCTGACGGTTCATACTATGGGTTCGCAGGGGGAGGCGGTCAGGGGCCTGGAGAGCTTCTCATGCCCCATTGTATTGAGATGCTGCCGGACGGCTCTTTTCTGATTCAGGATGTGATGGATCTGGGGCTTTATTCTCCTGACGGAGAATGGCAGAGCCACATTCTCACACACTCAGGCAACTGGCCTTCTCAGCACACCATAATGGGGGACAGCATATTTGCCGTCAGGTGGCACGAGTTTGTCCATGGGAATTCCAATGTTCTCAGACAGTTCATTGCTTCATACGATCTCCAGGGAGAGATGGTAACAGAATACATGTCGGATCCGATTTCACTTCCTGTGGCGCCTGAAGAGAACAATGACGCTCTTAACAGATCTTTTTTCTCCCATTATTTTGCCGGAGACCTGAATGGGAACCTCTACATGGTCAGGAGGTCTCAACCTGGTTACAGTGTTTTCTGTCTGGATAGTGACGGGGTTCCCTTCGACACCCTTTCAATTGAAGTGCCCACTGTATACAAGTCTCCGGAAGAGATGGAGATAGAGAAGGCCTATATAGAAGACTACCTTACAGGTATGGGTACTTCAAATGTTCTTGAATGGGTTTACGAACCTGATCCTGTAAAGCCTGCTATTGCCGGTTTGTGGCTTGGCTGGGAGAATAATCTGTGGGTACTCAGAGGATACACAGAGAAACCTGTTTTTGATGTGTGGCAGGTACCGGAAGGGGAGTATCTTTTCACAGCAGAACTTGATCTGGAACTTCCTCCTGATGAGTTGCTCACATTCTACATAACACCATGGTGCAGAGATTTCCTTGCTGTGCATGAAGATCCTTTCATGGTTCAGAGAGTTCTGCTGATCGGTGTTGAATGAGTTCAGCTCTCAAAACCCGGCAGTTTGCTGCACATTATTAACACTCCGGTTTCTGATTCTGCCGCTGTCCTGAGTTGAGGTTTTGGCCCAATGTAACAGAAAGCCTTTGACCTGGCCTGAATAATTCAAGATTATTGGCTGGACAGAAAGGAATCGGCTTGAAGATAACCCTGGTGTATCCCAGGTACGGTGAGGACATTCATTCACTGTACTTTCCCTTTGGTCTTGCTTACATAGCAGCTTCGCTGAGGGATGCGGGGTATGATGTGCATGTTGTTGATATGGAGGGTGATGCACTTACCTCTGATGAGGCGTTGGAGCGTATTGTCTCTTCATCGCCGGATATGGTGGCTTTTGGAGGCATGGTAACCAGGTATCGTATGGTTAAGGCCATGTCCGGCATTATCAGGTCGCTTATTCCAGGTGTATTCATCTGTGCAGGCAACACAGGTGCCACAACAATTCCTGAGCTTTATCTGAGAGGGTGTGACCTTGACTGCGTTGTGCTTGGCGAAGGGGAGAGAACCTCTGTGGAACTGGCGGAAACACTGGATTCTTCCGGTGACTGGCATGAAGTTCCAGGTATTGCCTGGCTTGATGAAGATAACAATCTGGCGCGTTCCGCACCAAGAGAGATGATTGCTGATCTGGACACTCTTCCATGGCCTGCCTGGGATTTGTTTCCAGTTGAAAACTACATATCCAGCATGGATCACAGACAGAAGAGGGTCAGGCATCTTGAGGTAGTGGCAAGCAGAGGCTGTCCATATAACTGTGTCTACTGCTATCGAATCTATGGTAGAAGGGTGCGTCGTCGTTCTCCAGAGTCTATTGTTAACGAGATCTGCGAACTGGTCAGAAGGTTTGACATAAAGTACACCGGTTTTCCAGACGACCTGTTCACAAGTGACAGAAAATTCGTAATGAGGACCTGCGAACTGATAAAGGAGAAGGTTCCAGGCATGAAGTGGTCCTGTCTCGGCAGAGTGAACACTGTGGACAGAGAAATGCTGGAGACCATGAAAGATGCAGGATGTGACTGGATATCCTATGGAATAGAATCCGGTGACGATGCAATGCTGAAAAGACTTAAAAGGGGAGTTACCTCAAAGCAGTGTCTGGATGCTCTCAAGCTTACAGAATCAGTTGGTATTCATGCAGAGGGCAGTTTCATTATCGGTATGTTCGGTGAAACCAGGGAATCGGTTAAAGCCACTGTGGATTTCTGTATAAAAGCTGATATTACCGTACCCATGCTGTTTGTTACACCGTATCCGGGAACTGCGATTTTTCAGGAAGCGATGGACAAGGGGCTTATTGGAGATCTGGAGTCTTTTATTATGAAAATGAACGCTGCAGATGAGCTGCTTATAAATCTTACAGATTTTACCGATCAGGAACTCCATGAGCTTCGTGACTGGGCACAGGGAACAGTGGGAAGGAGCTACCTTCTCCGTAAACCCTTCAAACGGATACCGGCACTTATATGGAAGCACTTCAAACTGGCTGGTTTCAAAGGAATACTTCATGATGCAAAGGCTTTTATGATTTCAATTACAGGAGGCAGAGAGACCTGATGATATTCCGATTCATTAACAGTCTTGAAAAGCATGCAGTTCCAATTCTGCTTGCCTCTGTGATACTTCCCAGAATTTTGTGGTTTTTCTATCTGGGCGGCGCTCTTCCGCAGCCTGTAAGAGATCAGGCTCTCTATATTCATGTTGCAGGAAGAATGGCAGAGGGATACGGATTCTCATTTTCGGAAGCGATCGGTACTCTCAAGAACCTGAGAAACGATTCGGAAGGAGCACAGAGAGCATGGACTGCAGACCCTGATTATCTGTTCGGTCTTGCCCCTGTGGAAGAACCCACAGCTGTCATGGAACCAGGGTATCCATTTCTTCTCTCTCTGATGTTTCGGTTGTTAGGCCCTGTTACCGGTGCGGTTTTTCTGCTTAATCTGATCTTTGCTGCAGCAGGAGCCTTTGCAGTTATGAAGCTGGTTTCAGATTCCTGGGGCAGGGTGAAGGGAACTATGGCAGGAGTTCTCTGGGCTCTGTATCCGCCATATATCTATTTCAGTGGTCATGCAATGACGGAGACCGCCCATTCAGCGCTTCTAATGGTCACTGCACTATTGGTTCTTTCTGCAGGAAGGGGAAAGGGGAACGGATTCACAGCAGGCGCTGCAACAGGTTTATTCTTCCTGGTCAGGGCTACTGCTCTGTTCCTTCTTCCTCTGGAAATGGCCTGGCTGGCATGGCAGAGAAGATGGAAATCCCTCCTCTTTATCATTCTCGGGTTTGCTGCAGCAGTTTCACCATGGGTGGTAAGAAACTATGTGGAACTCGGTTCTCCAGTACTGATGCCCACCAAGGGTTCTCTTAACCTGTGGATGCGCAACAATCCTGATGTGCTTGACATAGAAGGCATTCATGTGCCCGAAGATATTCCTGTAAACTCTCCGGAACTGCTTGAGTATCCGGCAATGGATTCTCTGCCTGGGGAACTTGATAGAAGTGCTGTGCTCTCCAGGGCTTCAAGAAGCTTTATAGTTGCCAATCCCAGACTGATGCTCTGGCTGGGCTGGCACAGAGCAGTTCATTTCCTCGGCCCTGGAGGAGATACACTGGGAACCAGGGGTATGTTGGCAGGGCTAATTATCTATCCGCTTATGGTTTTCGGACTTGTGGGCTTCTGGAGAAATCGTTTTTCTCCTGAGACAGTGTTTCTCATTTCAGTATTCATTTTGTATCTTCTGATACATGCCGCTGCCCACGGCGGTGCCAGATACAGACTTCCTGTGGATTCTGTATTCCTTATAGGAACTGCCCTGGGAGTCTGCTGTGGAAGGAGCGGAACCTGCAGAATATAAAGCGGATTCTCTTTGTGTTTCCGGAAACCAGATACCCTTCAGGACAGCCGAATCTCGGCATCGCCATGCTCTCTGCTGTTGCAAAAGGCAAAGGTGCTGAAACGGCATTGTGTGATATGTCTTACAGTTCTGACCCTATGGGGGACCTGGAGAGATATATAAAGGATTTCCATCCGGATATAGTATGCATCTCATTGGTAACGCCACAGATAAGAGCTACGCTTGATTCCTGTGAAGTAATCAGAAAAAATGCTCCTGAGGCAACACTGCTCATAGGCGGTCCCCATGCAACGGTACTTCCTGAAGAAACCCTTGAAGGCACCGGTGCAGATCTGGTGTACGCAGGGGAAGGGGAACGGGCAATGGAAATGCTGATTGACGGAATTCCGTATGAACAGATTCCCGGTGCGTGTTTTTACAGGGACGGAGTTCCGTTCAGGGTTCCAGGAAGGCTTATCGTAAACGACCTTGATGACCTGCCCCTTCCAGACAGAGATATTTATGATATGGAAACCTATTTCAGGAACTGGTATTCCATGGACAGAGTGGATTCTACTCTGAGAGGTACCACCATTATGGCAACAAGAGGCTGTCCGTACAGGTGCACCTTTTGTCAGCCCACACTGTCGGAAATATTTGGAAAGAAGATGCGAAAAAGATCCCCTGGATCGGTGGTGGATGAACTGGAACATCTGGTTGAAAAGTATTCAATAAATGCATTCATGTTTGAAGATTCCACATTCATAGTGGATCACAAGTGGGTAACAGAGATATGCAGGAGAATGCTTAACAGAGAGCTGAAGCTCAGGTGGTGCTGTAATGTCCGTGCCGACCTTCTTACAGAGAAATTACTGGATACCATGGTGGCAGCAGGTCTCTCCAAGGTGAACATGGGCGTTGAATCAGCATCTCAGAGGGTGCTGGATGAAATCTACAGGAAGGGAATAACCGTTGAAGGGGTGAGAAGGGCTGTCAGAATGTGCCGTTCCAGGGGGCTATTTGTTCAGGGTTACTTCATGCTGGGAGCCCCTGGCGAAACCATTGAAGAGATGAAGAAAACCATTGCTTTCGCAGCAAAAGAACCTTTCGATGATGCACTCTTTGATATTACAACACCCTTTCCGCATACAGGTCTCTGGGAGATGTCCAGGGATCTCATTGAAGCTGATTATTCGGAATTTGACTGTTTTCACAAGAGTGTTTACAAACTGGATGGTATCACTCCGGATCAGGTGGAGAAGCTCAAGAAAAATGCTTTCTGGAAGTTTTATGCTCATCCAGCCCGTATTCTCAAAACTCTTAAAACAGTCCTGGGGCCCAGGAACTTCAGAAGAACATTGCTGAAGGTGAGGAGAGTATGAGAGAGATAACCGTGACAATTGATGATGGCGGAATGCATCAAGCTGTCAACACTGCAATAGAAAATTGTATTGCCGGGGGCTATGTGAGCAGGGTTGGAATCATGGCAACAGGTAGCCTTTATTCTGAAGCAATAGTGACCTGCATGGTTGGCGGTGTTAGAATGGGAGCCCATCTTGACTGCTGTCAGGGTCCTTTTTTGCTCAGGGAAAGTGAATTTCCTGATTCTTTCGCAGTATGGATGAAGCGATCTTCTGCTCTGGCTGACAAGGTCAGGAATGAGTGGTCGGCTCAGATAGAAGCAATACTCTCAGCAGGTGGCATGGTCACCGCTCTGGACAGCCATAAGCATCTTCACCATCTGCCTCCTCTTCAGGATGTGATCATCTCCATAGCTAAGGAGTATGGCATCAGCACAGTCCGTTCTGCTATCATGCCGGACAAAATGATGCGCTTCCCTCTGGGGTTGAAACTGAATCACATGGGAGAAAAGTTCAGAGACCGGCTGATCAAAGAAGGTCTTTTCACAACAGACAGAATGCTGGGCTTCGGCAAGTCAGGCAGAATAAGCAGGAAGTACCTTGAAAAGTACACCAGTCAGTGTTCAGAAGGTTTTACAGAGATTGTGATGCACCCTGCGGCGGAAAAGGTTTGGTCTGACGGGCAGAAGGGTGAAATGGAACTGATGCTTTCTGAATGGTTCGGTAAATGGTGCAGCGGAAAAAACTGAACCGGCTGATACTTCCTGTCGCCTTTGCGGTAAGGGTATTCATTTTCTTTCTTGCTGCCGGAGGTTTTTTTCTGGTAGGTGAGGGAATGGTTCAGGCCAACATTGCCGGCAACATTCTTTCCGGCAGAGGTTGTATGCTTTCAGAGTCCATGATGCATGATACTGATCCAAGAAGAGATGCAAGTCTGGAGTTTTTTCGGGAAGCCGGTGGATTTTACGGGACTCTTATTCCGGAGAGGCCTACATCCTTTTTTGTTCCCGGCTATATACTATTTGAAGCGTTTATTTTCAGCTTATTCTCCCCTGGAAATCTTACTGCAGTAATTGGTGTACAGCTTCTTTTAGGTATTCTGACAGTGTTTATGGGGCTGAGGCTTGCTTCCAGATTTCTTACTGGATGGTGGTACACAGCCTGCGGATTTCTTATGGCTGTTGATCCTTTTGAGCTTTACTATCAGGCTATTCCGGTAACACAGGCTCTTTTTTCATTTCTTTTTATCGCAGGACTTCTCATGTCGGTCAGGCTCATTGAAAAACCCGGGTGGAGCAGGGCAATTCTGGCAGGAATTGTCTGGTCCGCATCGTTCATGGTAAGACCTGCTTCTCTTCCAATGATACTCTGGCTGGCGGTGGTGCTCATTCTGTTTACAGGAAGACCGGAAGTGAGAAAAATCCTTTATTCCTCCCTTATGGTTATTGTTTTCTTCGGACTTCTTACGCCGTGGATGCTAAGAAACAGGAATGTTATGGGCAGGTATCAGCTGCTTCCTCTTCAGGGTGGTGTTCAGATGTGGGAGTACAACGGTAGAATCTTCACTGATGCTTTTTTAAATGATCAGCAGGGAGCTAAGGTCCTTTACGGTCCTGTGAGAGAAACATGGCTTAACCGCCTTGCAAAGCCGGAACTGGCTGAATTCCCTCAGTTTACCTGTGAAACGGAGTTTCAGAGAGACAGTATTCTCTATGAAAGGCAGTCAGAATTCCTTATGGCCAATCCTCTTCTTTACCTTCACCTGAGCTGCTGCCGGTTTGCAGAGTTCTTCAAGCCATTTCCGCTGAACAGCTTTTCCCTTTTGCATACCATTCCAGGATTCATGTCATTCTTCTGGGTGGGTATTTTCTTTCTTGCAGGAATTTTCCTGTTCCTTTACAGAAAAGGGCAGGGCATCTTTCTCAGTGGTGTAATGGCCGGTTACATACTTATGCATCTTATCACCGCTTCAGGAACGCCCCACAGAGTTGCACTGGACATTCCTCTTTTTATAGCGGCAATGACCGGTCTTCGTCACTTTTGCTTAAGGGCAGGGCTGCTTCGGCGGAAGTGATGAGAATACTTGCAGTAAAGACCCATGCCTTTGGTGATGCTCTGCTGACCACTCCTGCAGTTTCCGGTCTGGTTGCTTCAGGGCACAGGGTTACAGTACTGGCAGGTCCTTCCTCGCTTCCTGTGTGGCAGCGGTTTCCCGGACTGGAGGGAGTTATTGCTTCACCGGCGCCATGTTCTATTCCCAAGCTTCTTTTTTGGTCTGTGAGTAACCGTCAGAAAGGGTTTGACCGGGCAATTCATTTTGGTTCGTCACAGCTTGCTGCCAGGTGGTCCGGTTATATCGCTGGATGCTCTGTTACAAGCGGCGCCTTTTCAGACACCGGTTTTGGAAGGACGCTACCTGCAGCTGCTGATTACTGCAGAATAGCAGAGGTGAGGGCAGTCGACTTAAAGCCTGTGTTTCCAATCACTTCTGAGGAAATGGAGTTAGCGTATAATATTACAGGGGATGAACCTTATGTGGTTTTTGCTCCAGGTGGCGGCAGAAACCCCAGAGAATTTGTGCCGGAAAAAAGGTGGCCCGTTGAAAGATGGAAGAAGGTTATGGAATTTGCTTTACAGAAGGGGTTCAGAACCTTTGCGGTAGGCGGCAGGGATGAGTCATCCTATTTCTCGCAGCTGCCCTGTGAGAACCTTGCCGGTAAGCTGACATGGGGAGAGACAGGCGCTTTGATAAAAGGTGCTGCTGCGTTTGCCGGAAACGACAGCGGTCCTGCTCACCTGGCAGTTGCGTCTTCAACCCCTGCTGTGGTACTTTTCGGTCCTTCAGATCCTGATGCGCTTTTTGCCAGGGGGACTGTTTCTCCAGTTACCGCGTCTGTATCATGTTCACCCTGCTATTCGAACAGTGTGTTCCGCAGGTGTACAGGTGCCGGTGACTGCATGACATCAATTGATACAGGTCAGGTAACCGGAAAACTGGAGGAGATTCTTTCAAAATGAAGATAACCGCTCTCAACCCTCCTTTTCTTCCCCACTTCAGCAGAGGTCAGCGAAGCCCTGCTGTAACAAGAAGCGGTACAATGTACTATCCGATATGGCTCTCTTATGCTGCAGGTGCACTTGAGCAGGCAGACCATGTGGTTCAGCTCATTGACGCTCCTGCAATGAATAAAGATGAGACTGAAGTCCTGAAGAATATCAGTGAATTCAATCCGGCGCTGGTGATAGTGGAAACATCCACTCCTTCCATTATCAATGATGTTCAGATTGCGGACATAATTCAGGACAAAGGGTTTGATGTTTTCCTGACCGGCACTCATCCATCGGCTCTTCCGAAAGAAACAATTGCTCTTGGAAACTCTTTCAAGGGGGCAGTACTGGGTGAGTATGAGCTTCCGCTGCTTGCAGTTTGTGAAGCAATTGAGCAGGGCGGGAATATTGAGGGTATTTCCGGCACTGCTGTTCGAAGCGGTGATGCTGTTATCGTTACTCCGCCGTCAGGATTTCTTGATGACCTTGATTCACTGCCTTTTGTGAGCAGTGTTTACAAAAGACATCTTCCAGTTGAACGGTACAACAATCCCAATGCCCTTCACCCTCAGGTAATGCTCATGGGCGGCAGAGGCTGTCCCAATATGTGTTCCTTCTGTGTTTTCCCTCAGACCCTCACAGGACGAAGATATCGAAGCAGATCCGCCTCCAGTGTTGTGGATGAAATGCTCTGGGTAGAGGAGAACATGCCTGAAGTAAAGGCTGTGTTCTTTGAAGACGACACGATTGCAGCGGATACCGGAAGGCTCAGGGAGCTTGCTGAAGAGATGATTCGCAGAAATGTAAGTATTTCGTGGACTTGCAACATGCGTGCTTCAGTTGATCTTGAGACCCTTAAGATTTGCAGAAGTGCAGGGCTCAGGTCGGTGTGCGTTGGGTTTGAAAGCGGTTCAGACCGAATACTGGCCTCAATGCACAAAGGCATCACCGTAGAGCGTATGAAGCAATTCAAGAAGGATGCTTCCAAAGCAAAAATACTTGTTCACGGGTGTTTTCTTTTCGGTATTCCAGGGGAGACCAGGGAAACTGCTGCAGAAACACTGAAGTTTGCATTGGAACTTAATCCTGATACTGCGCAGTTTTATCCTCTTATGGTCTATCCCGGTACAGATGCCTATCGGAAGGTTTCAGATGAGGGGCTTCTGGCAGCATCAAGCTGGCGTGACTGGCTTAAGGCAGATGGGACACACGCCTGTGTAGTGCGAACTGAAGACATGACTCCTGAGGAGCTTGTTGAGTTCTGTGACCACTGCCGAAGAAAGTTCTACCTGAGACCGGTTTATATTCTCAGGAAAATCTGGAGAAGCCTTATTGATTCCAATGAGCGACACAGAACCATGCTTGCTTTCAGAACTTTCAGAAAGTACCTGTTCAAGGGTAAAAATGGCTGATGCTGCTGTTGTGATTCCTTTCAGAGGTGATTCATCTGTTCTGAACTGTGTGCTTCAGGCGCTGAACAGGCAGACCATTCGCAGGAATCTTGAGATAATCCTGAGTATTGACGGATTGGAAGGGCCTGAGGAAGAAATTGCTTCCTTGGCAGATAAGGTGGTGAAAGGCCCGGCAGGCGGCCCTGCAATGACAAGAAACAGAGGATGGCGGAGCAGTAAGGCTGAATTCATTCTCTTTACAGACGCTGACTGTGTTCCTGATGCCAGATGGGCTGAACGAATGCTGGCTCCTCTCAGGGGTGAGTATGAGGCTTCAAAGGGGGTATATTCTGAAGGCGGCACAAAGCTGATTCAGCGGCTGGCCCAGATTGAGTTTCAGGAGAGGTACAGAATAATGGCCCGCCGTGATACAGTGCTTCTTGCTGATACATATTCCGCCGGTTTCAGAAGAAGCTGCCTTGAAAGGCTTGATGGGTTCGACGAAACCTTTCCTTTGCCGGACCATGAGGATGTAGATCTTTCCTGGAGACTCACAGGCTCCGGCGGCAGAATTGCTTTTGTTCCAGATGCAAGGGTCAGACATACTCACCGTTCCACCTGGAAATCATACTTCAGAATGAAGATGAGCAGGGGAAAATGGAGGATTATTCTGGTTAAGAACTTTCCGAGCATGATTATATCTGATGGATATACACCGCAGATGCTCAAGTTTCAGATGCTTCTGGCACCTGTAATTCTTGCCTCTGTTTTTCTGCTGTTTCTCTCACCGCTGCTTATGGCTGTTCTGATGGTACTGTTTCTTGCAAGCTGTATTTCTCTTATCTCTGTTTCCATTGCATTCGATCCGGTGACAGCAGCTGCAGTTCCTGTATTCTGTTTCTGGAGGGCTCTGGCCCTTGATGCAGGTGCCCTTCTCGGCCTGACAGGCGGCAGGTAGTCATGCTGGCACCTACCAGAAAGCATCAGAGGGTTCTTCTGGGAGCGCTTGCTGTTGCGGATATTCTTACTGTTCCCTTTTCTCTCTACATAACATGGTATGTGAGAACAGAACCCCTCAGAGAAATTCTTCCAGGTTTCTCCCATACGGTTTACACATACCTTGTAACCATTCCGTTTGTGGCGATTCTTCTGGTTTCATCCTGGTGGTCAGCGGGAATGTATTCCCTTTCAGATATTCAGACACCGTTCAGTTCCCTTACCAGGCGAATAAGGGCGCTGTTCTATCTTGCTTTCTCCATCATGGCTGTGAGCTACCTGGTGAAAATTGATTACTCAAGGGTTATGGTGTTCTTTTTTCTGGCCGTATCCATACCGGTTAACATTCTTTTTCGCTGGCTGTTCAGAAAGCTGGCCAGACGAATTGCTCCTGTGAAGGAATCTCCTGCAACTCTGATTATCGGTTCAGGGGAATTTGCGGAAAGGGTAATCACTGCAATGGGGCGCCTGCCTGCTCCCAGACACAGGATACTCGGTGTGCTCACTGAGAGTCCGGTGGACCTTGAGTGCATAGAAGGCATTCCTGTCATAGGAACGGCTGATGATCTTTCAAGACTTTCTGATAGCCGTTGTGTGGACGAGGTCTTCTTTGCCAGCGGATCAATGAGCAGAGCAGAGATGATGAGGCTGGTTAATTCTGTGAACAGAGAGGACATTGTATTCATGCTGGTTACAGACCTGTTTGAGATAGCCTCCGGTTTTCAGAGTCTGGACAGTCTTTCCAGTATTCCAGTGGTTGAGATAGGGCCCTCCAGCACCGGCAGCTTTTACAGCGGTATAAAAAGGCTTATTGATATTGCTGTATCTGGAGTGCTTATTCTGCTTCTCTCTCCTCTGATGCTGCTTATCTGGCTTTTGCTGCTTGTGGCAGGAAAGGGGTCTCCTGTATTTGCACAGAGCAGAATTGGAAGAAACGGTGTTCCGTTCACCCTTTATAAGTTCAGAACCATGAAGCCTGAAACAGGTGAGTATGAGGTATCGCCTGTTGGAAAAGGCGATCCGCGAATTACTGCACTTGGAAGATTTCTTCGAAGAACAAGCTTTGACGAACTGCCCCAGCTGTTCAATGTGCTAACAGGCAGAATGAGCCTTGTAGGGCCAAGGCCTGAAATGGACTTCATAGTTCGGGAATACAATGCCTGGCAGAAGAGACGCCTTGATGTAAAACCCGGAATAACAGGACTCTGGCAGATAATGGGCAGGAAAGACCTGCCTCTTCATGAGAACCTCGAATATGATTTTTATTACATGAGGAACAGGTCACTGATGCTTGACTTTGCCATCATGGCCAGAACGGTTGTTACTGTACTCAGAGGAAGAGGTGCATACTGATCTATTCAACCATCATTCTCACTGCACTGGTCTGGTTCTCCGGATTCAGCGGACCTGTGGAGACCGGTCTGGGGGTGCATCCTGCTTCATGGAGCAGGACACCTGTCTCCTGCATGTCGGCTCCTGCAGGGCTGTGCAGAATAGAAAGACTGACAGTCCAGTTGGCAGGAGCATACATTCACGGAGAATCTGCTTATTCAGCTGCAGCTGTGCTTCCCTTTAACGGGAGAAAGTACGGGCTCGGGGCAGGGTTCCACCTGGACGGCAACAGTGACTGTGTTAGGTTTCGTCTGGCTGGCGCATATGTGATAACAGGTGATCCCATAGGATTCATGGAGGGGCTTTTCGGACCGAGCATAACCGCAGGCTTTTCGGCTGGCGCTGATTATTATACAGAAGCAGATAGCATCAGGGAAAACCTGGACTGCGGATTTCAGTTTTCGCTCTTTCCTTCCTTTGCCCTTGGAATGACACTTGAGGATGTTACAGATGACCGAATACTAAGAGCAGGATTCAGCCATGTCTTTAACAGGTATATGACAGCACATGTGAATTACGGAAAAAGTCAGTGGCAGGGAGGCGCAGAGCTTCATGTTTCAAGTGTTCTCAGCCTTACTGCCGGAACTGACGGAGAACTGCTGAACAGCGGGCTTTCATGGACAGGAGGGAACTGGCAGGTTTCCTACAGCGCATCACTTTCTTCTGATACTGTATCCCATTCAATGGGAATCTTAAGGAGGTGGGAATGATTACAGCGCTTATCGTGCTTACTCTTCTTCTCGCTCCTGAAGAAACAGGAGAGAATACGGAGAGGTTCCGCAGGGGAATACTGGTAAGAGGTACAGGTAACGCAGATCCTGAATCCGGTCTCTCTACCGCTGAAGCTGATACACTTCATGCTTTTCCTGTTGCATCCTATACTGATGAGCACTTCAGTGTTGAAGCAGCAGGAGTGACTGACTTTATAGCTGATTCAACTGGAGAAACATTTCGTCCTGTATCCGCCGGTTGTTCCTTCACCTGGCCCGGGTCTCCGTGGATATCTGCTGGTGTATTCTACGGTTTAAATCAGCCGTTCATCAGCGGTATTGGAACGCCCCTGTCGGACTGGGGAGAAGTTGATGCGAGCGATTCAACCGGCATGGCGCTTAAAGCTGGAGGCATTCTGGGATTTGACGGTTTCTGGAACCAGTACGGAGAGAGTCTTTCCTGGTATGGGGTTCACTCTCCATGGCTGGGGTTCGGTCAGATATCCTGGGAGAAGATTGATATGGATTCCACCGGCACAGACTTTATCAGGGGTTTTGCAGATCTCAGGTCAGTGCAGCCCTGGTTCCTTTTTGAAAAGAGTGACAGTATTTCCACAGGAGAGGTTCAGCTCAGAGGATGGCAGCCTGATGTTTCATCTCTCTTCAGACTGGAGATAGTTCCAGGGGTTGTCTGGTGTGATGATTCAACCACAGTGTCCCTTTCAGGGCTTGTGTCAGGCAGAACAGCTGCAGTCACCGGTTCTGCAGGAGTATCTGCTTCTGCAGAGAACATTGATTCAGCCACTTTGTTCGGCAGGTTCTACATGCTCTCAAGAGAAGGAATAGAGTGGGAGTTTTTCGGTAATCTGGCCGGAATGGAGGAATTCTCAGGGGAAATCTCAGGCCTTTACTCTGCGGCACCGGCAGGTTTCGGAGGGGCACTGAACCTTGAAGGGGACAGCCTTTCCCTCACAGCCACTGGAATATATTCTCCTGTAGGTCATGTTACTTCAAAACTGTCAGTCACCTCAGACCTGAATGCCAGCTCGCCTGATCCATGTTGTGAGCTGAGTATTTCAGGGGGATTCCGCAGAGGGTTTGCCAATGTGTCTGCAGCATGGGACGGAGAAGCTGCCATTCTTGAGCTGGGGGTATCCGCATGGATAGACTGATTGCATTATCTTTGCTGTTCTGTTCCTGTGCCGTCTTTATTCCTGCGGAGAAACCGGAGGGTGAAGATGCTCTTTACCACTGTCCCTGGGCCGCCTCTGTACAGCTGGTAGGGGACTGGAACAGTTGGGGCGGCATGACTGGCCCCCTTGGAATAGTTGATCCCCGAAGCGGGCTGATGGAACAGAACGGAGAGTACTGGACTCTGGACTTTCCTTCAGACCTGAGAAGGGGCTGTTACAGGTACGGGTTTCTGATCAACGGAACAGAGCTGGTTCATGACCCTCTGAATCCCGATGAAGCTGTTTTCAAGAATAGCAGGGTTTCACTGCTTACGGTTGACTGATGATACTTACTGAAAGGGGCAAAACTTGGCTTCCGTTACATTTGATGCAGTGAGTAAGGTTTATGATTCAACTTCAAAGGCCCTCTCCGACTTCAGCCTTGAGATAGAAGACGGTGAGTTTCTGGTACTTGTGGGCCCCAGCGGCTGCGGCAAGTCAACTACCCTTCGTATTCTGGCAGGTCTTGAGGAGCCAACCTCAGGAAAGGTGTTTATAGGAACCAGCGATGTTACCGGTGTTAACCCTTCTGACAGGGACATTGCAATGGTATTTCAGAATTACGCGCTATACCCCCACATGACTGTTTTTGACAATATGGCTTTCTCGCTGAAGATGAAGAAAGTTCACGGTTCTGAAATAAAGAGGGCAGTAGAGGAAGCAGCTGATATACTTGGCATTACCGACTATCTGCTCAGAAAGCCCAGAGAGCTTTCCGGAGGTCAGAGGCAGCGGGTTGCCGTAGGCCGGGCGATAGTAAGGCATCCAAAGGTTTTCCTCTTTGATGAGCCTCTGTCAAACCTTGATGCAAAACTGAGGGTTCAGATGAGAAATGAGCTTGCAAGGCTTCACAGCAGGCTCAAGGCAACCATGATTTATGTAACCCATGATCAGGCTGAAGCCATGACTCTGGGGGACAGAATTGTGGTGCTTAAGGATGGTTTAGTACAGCAGGTGGCACCTCCCCTTGAAGTCTACGACAGCCCCTGCAACAGATTTGTAGCAGGTTTCATTGGAAGCCCTGCTATGAATTTCTTCAAGGCTGATGTAACAGGAGGGATTCTTACAGCAGCGGGATATCAAATAGAAAACTCATCTCTGCCTGATGGAACCTGCACACTGGGTGTAAGGCCGGAGGATGTTATTGCCGACCCGAAAGGTCGGCTTGTCTGTTCGGTGGAAGTTGTTGAAACCCTGGGTAACGAGAAGATTGTTATCGGGACGGCAGCTTCAGGTGAGCAGCTTACCGCCAGAACAGATCCGGACATAAAGGTAAAGCCGGGGGATTCCATGAACTTCTCCCTTGATTCAGAGAAAATCCATCTATTCTCCACCGCTGAAGGGGAACCTCGTATATGATTCTTTTCAGTGCCTTTATGATAAGTCTGGTTATCGCCCTGATTTGTACTCCTCTTGCAAGCAGAATTGCCGAGAAACTTCAACTGGTGGATAAGGAGACTTCCACAACCGGAATACCGGTTATCGGTGGCGTTGCTATTTTTCTGGGCTTTGCTGTTTCAATGGCACTCGGGCTTATTATTTTTCCCCATCTTCCAGGCCAGGCCGTTGCGGATACAGCTATTCCATGGAGTTCACTTTGTCTCCTCATGACAGGTTCAGGTGCGCTGATGACCCTAACCGGTTTCGTAGATGACCGAAAGGTGCTCAGCCCTGTAACTAAGCTTTTTCTTCATTCTGCAGTTGTGGTGGCCGCAGGAGTGTTCTTTATGGTAAAAGGTGCCCAGGTGAGGCTTTTTCTGGAGGGTATAGGAGTAAACTGGCTGGCTGCTCCTGTTACTCTTTTCTGGCTTCTTGGAATAACCAATTCAATGAACCTGCTGGACCACGCAGACGGCGTTACTTCAGGAATTGCCGCCATCGCAGCCTTGTTCTTTGCTGCGCTTAATTACATAAACGGCAATCCGCCTGTTGCCTACATTAGTGTTTCCATTGCAGGTGCTTCACTTGGATTCCTTTTCTATAACTTTCCACCTGCCAGTATTTACATGGGGGACTGCGGTTCAAACTTCCTTGGATTTATGCTGGGGATTGCGGCAATTCTCGGAGTCTATACTCCCGGCGGAGAAATTCCATGGCTGGCAGTGATGTCACCGCTTCTGATACTTGCTGTACCTCTGGTGGATACAGTAATGGTTCTGCTTTACAGGAGAAAACTGGGAAAACCTCTATTTCAGGGAGACAAGAATCATCTGACTCACAGGCTTATGAGAATGGGATATTCCAAAAAAACATCGGTGCTGATGCTTTATCTGATCTCCATTGTCATGGGTACCACTGCACTGCTTCTGCCTACTTTGAGACCTTATCAGGCAGTACTGGCCTTTATTAATGCAGGAGGGGTTATTACTGTATTTGCACTGTTCATTGTTCATGGAGAGAAAGGAACCGGCCAGCAATGAAGCCAAAAACCTCTTTTCTACCTGCGACAATACTAATTGCTGTGCTTTTAGGTGTGGTTTTCGGTATTCTTACAGAAAGTCGCAATAGTATACTTGTAAAAGAGATAATCTATGTTGCAGGAGCTGCAGTTCTGGCTGCAATTAGTGGAGTTTTCCTTCTTCTGGGCAGTAATGGTTATTACAGCAGACTGAGCATGCCTTCACTTCTTACAGCAGCATTTCTTACCCTCTACATGGTTTTCAGGCATTTTACAGGTATAGGCAGTGTAAACGGGCCTTTTACAATATTAATGTTCTTTTCCCTTGCTGTAACTGTGGCTGTTGCGGTGTCCTTTCTTGAGAGAAAGCACATGATGTTTTATCTTGCAGTACTCGTGGGCTCTGCTGCTCTTATTTACATTTATGCAATACTCCAGTGGCAGGGAATATATATCTTTCCCTGGGATGTATGGCTTACAAGAACCGGAAGGAGTACCGGAAGTCTTGGCAATCCAAATCTGCTTGGTGGTTTTGCATCTGCTTTTCTTCCCCTTGGCGTTGTAAGAATTCTGTGGTTCAGGAGAGGATCAGTTCTGCTTAAGAGAGTAACAGCAGGGTTATTTGTTCTTCTTTCAGTACTGGCTGTTGTTGCCAGCGGAACCAGAGGAAGCTTAGCTGGCCTTGCTGTGGGTTCTGTTTTCCTGGCAGTTGTTTACCTTCGCTCTTCAGGTTCAGGTTTATTCAGGATTCTTATTGCAACAATGGTACTCGCTGCTGTTATGGTTGGTTCTGCTGTGCCTATGTCCTCAAGACTTGAGGAACTAGCCATGTCTGCCGAAGATCATGGGACTCTTCAGGTTAGAAAGACTATCTGGTCAGGAGCAGTCTCTTTATTTATGCAGAATCCCGTTGCAGGAAGCGGTCCAGGTTCGTTCCAGATACTCTTTCCGCAGTACAGAAATCCGAATTACAGTCTTCTCGGCGTAAGTCACAATACCCTTCATGTTCATTGCGAATACCTTGAGATATTAACTGATCTTGGCCTCATAGGTCTTGTCCTATGGGTGTTGCTGGCTTTTTTCACCATTCGGGGAGCTTCCGGTATTCCGGGAAACATGATAAATGCTGCGGCAGTTGCAGGAATCTGTGCAATGATGGCTGAAGCTCTGGTTTCGGTTCACCTGAGGTGGCCGCCTACTGCATGGCTCTTTTCAGTATTTGTTGTGGTTGCGATGGTCAGGGATGCAGATGCAGGCAGACCGGGCAGATGGGCAAAACCGGCAGCTGTGCTTTTATTCCTGGCTTCCGGAATTTTTGTATGGGGCTTCTTTGTCCACTACATACCTGCGGCAAAGTCTTCAGTGCTTGTTTTCCACGGTAAGGATATTTTCCTCTCCAGAGCCGAGAATGCGCTTAATTCAGCCTATGCAGCAGCCTTGAATTGGCAGAACACAGGAGAACAGGAACAGCTGGAATCAGCGGTTAACGCCTGGAGTTACGCTTCCATGTGCGCAGACAGCTCAGTATACTATTCAAAACTTGCTACTGAAGTGTATCCCAATGATCTGGGCGCATGGTATGCGCTTGGAAGTTCTCATCTTACCAGATACATGGTGCTGAATCCTCCGGTAACTGCAATGAGTAATGCTCTTGAGCATAGCGGAATGTTGCCTGATTTATCTGCAGAAGCACTGGAAGAAGAGTTGAAACTGGGTATTCAGTCCTATGATTCACTGATTGTCAAAGCTCCGAACTATGCAGAAATACACAACAATCTTGCCCTTGGATACAGCAACATGGGTGATATAGACAAGGCTCTTGATGAGCTGTACAGGTCATATCGTCTCCATGGTCACCGAAGGGATGATTACTACCGTCAAGCTTCTTTTATTGCTCCTCTCTCACCGCAGTCGAAGAGTGGTATCTATATTCTTTACCAAATGTCAATTGCTGATGCTTCTCACATAGAACAAAGCAAGACTGAATATGGGGCAGAGGAAATAAAGAACCAGATAGCATACATCCTCAGCATTCCCGGACTTGATCATGAATCGCTTAAACCGGTACTTCAGAGTATTAATTCAGAGTATCTTGAAGGTACTGAGCTGGAAGGAATAATCAACGACTATACAGATCAGTTCTCCGCAGAAAGTGAGCATCCGTTTCTGTTATGGCATAACGGATCTATTGGTGAAGCAGCCATTTCAGAGCAGTTCAGGCTTTACAATGAGATGGCAGTAACTTCAGTATTCTCAGGCAGGTTCTTTCCATCAGTTTTTCCTGTTGATCCTGAGTTCTACAGAGCAAGTGCAGAGCTTTTTATAAGTTCAGGCTTTGATAGTGAATACCTTCCTGACCTTCTCAGGATATTTGCTGCCAATACTATGCTTGAAAAGTATCTTGATCAGATATATATACTATCCTTAAGTGATAGGTATGCTGATAAAATAGATAAAGATGTTTCTAGCCGTATTGAGCTTTTACGCCAGGCCTGTGGAGGCAGCAGAGCCGCCATGCGGACAGGTATTGAGATGCCCTGGCTGGAAGGCAGTTTTGCCGGTGTTCTTGTTGATACCCTTCAGCGACTTCAGAGAGCTGATTCTTTGAATCCTGACTGGTACAGTCTCGAGATGCAGCTTGAATTTATTCTTATTCATTCATACTGGTTGGAGGATAACCTGTTTACCACAGGCCACAATCAGTATCTTCTGAATCGTATCTTTTTCTGCAGAAACAAACTCAGGGAGATAAGCCCGAATTCCTGGCAGTATCTCTGCAGGAATATCTTTGAAGGGGCTGAGCAGGCGTTTCTTCCATGGATTCCTGAATGCCATATCAACATTCAGATTCTTAAGGATGATCTGCTGTCAGGAGTTGAAAGACCTCCCAGCTGAGCTACTTGATAAATCAGTTAGCATGTTGTAGATTATCTCCACTTGTGCTGAAGAGCATGGGCGCGTTGCGCCCATTTTTTACTATAAACGGCGGGTCTTTCCGTGCCTGGAGGTTTTCATTGTCCTGTGATGAAGTGTTACAGCATGTTGAGAAAGTTGTAGAAGAGAAGGGTCTGCTTCTGGTTGACATAAACCTTTTTCAGGCAGGCAGACGGAAGGTTCTCAGAATTCTGGTGGATAAACCAGGCAGAGTGGGACTGGATGAATGCGCAGAGGTTTCAAGGGCTGCAGGCAATGTTATAGAAACTCTGGGTCTTATAGACGGCTCTTACACCCTTGAGGTAAGTTCACCGGGAATAGGCAGACCGCTTACCTCAGAGATTGACTGGATAAGATGCACAGGCCGCAGGATTGAGATTGAGACCAAAGAGGGTAAGCTTACTGCAGTTCTTACCGGTTATAACAACGGTATACTAACAATGGATGATGGCGGAACTGTTGATCAGAGCTGTATTCTCTCCGCCAGGGAAGTCTTGTGACAGGAGGAATAAATTGTCTGATTATGAAAGGATAGAGGCCCTTAGTGATCTTGTTACTGAGAAGAAGGTCAACAGGGAGATTCTTCTTAAAAGTCTTCATGCCGGCCTGATCAAGGCTTCGCTGAAAGAGTACGGGGAAGAGCAGGATATCAAGGTTACCTGGGAACAGGGAAAAGGTGATATTCGAATGGAAGCTATCAAGACAGTTGTTGAGAAAACCGATCCTGATCGTCTCCACAAGGAAGTTTCTCTGAGGGCTGCAAAGAAGATTGATCCTGACTGCCGGTTGGGGGATTCAATTGCTGTTCCGGTAAACATTGTTGATTATGGCCGTGCTGCTGTGAACGAATTCAGAAGTGAGTTTTTGCTTCTTGTTAAGTCAGCAGAGAGAAATCAGGTTTGGAAAGATTTCAGTGACCGTATCGGGCAAATCATTCCCAGATGCAGGGTTCAGCAGGTATACAGGAATCGCATTCTGGTTCAGGTTGCAGGTAAAATTGAAGCGGTGGTTCCAGCGGAAGAGAGGGCCAGAGGTGAGAGATACGATCAGGGTGATTCCATAACTCCTGTTCTGATAAAGGTGGAGAAACCGGAAAGCCTTGATCCCCAGCTTGTCCTTTCCAGAGCTGCTCCTGATCTGGTTAAAAGGCTTTTTGAGAGAGAGGCTCCTGAGATAGAAGAAGGCGTTGTTCAGATTAAGACTATAGCCAGGGAAGCAGGAGTAAGGTCAAAGATTGCTGTAACAAGTACCGATATGCGAATTGACGCAGTAGGGGCTTTCGTTGGAATGAAAGGCAGCAGGGTTCAGGCTGTGATGAGAGAGCTTAACGGTGAACGAATCGACATTCTTCCCTGGACAAGGGACAGGCTTGTGCTTGCTTCTCAGGCCCTTTCTCCTGCCACAGTGCTTCATATGGAAAAAGCAAACAGTTTCAACAGAGAAACCGGTGAGATGGAAGAGGTTTTTATCGCAGTGGTTCCTGACGACCACCTCTCCCTCGCCATCGGCAGAAACGGCCATAATGTACGGCTGGCGGGAAACCTGGTGGAGCGCAGGATTGATCTTAAGACACAGAGCCAGTGGGAAGAAGAAAACCGCTGGAAGAACATGCTGAGAGTGGATGTCAGCGAGCTTCCAGGAGTTAACGAGAAACTGGCTGAGAGGCTTATCAGAGCCGGTTACGACTCAGCACAGATGATAATTGATTCCACTGATGAAGAACTTCTTGATGTTCAGGGTGTTGGGCCGGTTAAGGCAACTCAGATTCGCAGTGAAGCCGAGGAACTGGTTGAGAAGCGGGTGCACCAGATAGAAGAAGCCAGAAAACTGGAGGAAAAAAATTCACTGAAATCCGAAGAAGAAGCGGAACAGAACAGTAGCGTTGAGGAATAGCACGGGAAGAGGTGATTTCAGTTGACTGAGAAGAAAACAGTGAGAAAACAGCGGGTATACGAGCTGGCCAGAGAGCTGAATATTTCCAGTGAAGCTCTTCTGAAGGTACTTGCCGAGCTTGAGATACCAGCCAAGAGCCACATGAGCACACTTGCTCCTGCTGATACCTCCAGGGTAATCAATCAGTTTGAAAAACAGAAGAACGAAGCCAAGACAAGGGCAACCAGAAAGAGAAAGCGCAGAAGGCGGAAGAAAAAGACCGTTGTCTCTGCTGAAACTGTAAAGAATGTAAAGAAAACCCTGGCAAAAATGGATGCAGGGAAATCTAAAAGCCGCAAGTCCAGAAAAACCAGGTATCGCCGTGAGAAGCAGGAGAGGCACGAACAGAAAGCAGTTCAGCCAGGGGAAGACAAAGTAGTGAACATTGCCGAGTTCACCAGTCCTGCGGAGCTTTCTGCCCAGATAGGCATTCCTGTGAACAGCGTTATTGCAACCTGTATGGGTCTTGGAGTAATGGCAACTGCCAACCAGAGACTTGATTCAGATACAATTGCTCTTGTTGCAGAAGAATACGATTTCAAAGTCAGGGAAGTGGCAGAGTTCGGAGCAGAGGCTCTGGAAGAGGCCAGAGTAGCCACCGGTGACAGTGAAGCTGAAGAGAGACCTCCTGTGGTTACAATCATGGGTCATGTTGACCATGGAAAGACAGCTCTTCTTGACCGTATTCGTTCATCAAATGTGATTTCCACAGAGTCAGGCGGCATCACCCAGCACATAGGCGCTTATGTGGCCACAGTTGATGATGACAGGCAGATTACCTTTATTGATACCCCGGGTCATGCTGCATTCACAGCAATGAGGGCCAGAGGAGCAATGGTTACAGACATTGTTGTTCTGGTGGTTGCTGCAGACAGCAGGGTGATGCCCCAGACCAAAGAGTCCATTGAGCATGCAAGGGCAGCAGGTATTCCCATAATTGTAGCCATAACCAAGATGGACCTACCGACAGCCAATCCGGACTTCATCAAGCAGGACCTTTCCGCAAACAATGTTCTAGTTGAAGAGTGGAGCGGTAATGTCCAGTGCGCTCAGGTGTCGGCAATGACCGGAGAGGGTATAGATGACCTTCTGGAAAAAATACTTCTTCAGGCAGAACTTATGGAACTCACAGCGGTGCCTGACAGGCTTGCAAAGGGAACTGTCCTCGAAGGCAGGGTAGATCCCCGCAGAGGCTCTATTGTGAATATTCTGGTTCAGGACGGAACCCTGAGAGAAGGGGACTTCTTTGTTGCAGGACAGTTTGCAGGAAGAGCAAGAGCCCTTTTCGATGAGAACGATGAAGAGGTTTCAGAGGTTCCCCCTGGATATCCTGTTCAGCTTCTTGGCTCTCCTGGAGTGCCGGGAGCAGGTGATTCCTTTGTCAGCGTAGAGAATGAATCAGAAGCTAAGAAGGTTGCTCTCAGGCGACAGATAGTGGAACGGGAAAGAGTCCTGCACGCCAGGCGCAAAGTATCCCTTGAAGACTTCTGGGCAAGTTCGGAAGAAGGTGAGAGGGTTCTCAACATCATCGTTAAATCCGATGTTTCCGGTTCAGCTGAGGCCATTGTTGATACCCTGTCAAAACTTCAGAACGAAGAGGTCGGTGTCAGTGTGATACTCAGTGGTGCCGGAGGAATAACTGAAAGTGATGTAGACCTTGCGTCGGCATCCAATGCGGTTATTCTGGGATTCAAGGTAAGGCCCGATCAGAGGGCCAGAGAAAAGGCTGCTGAAGAAGGTGTTGAGATAAGCACATTCAATGTTATCTACGACCTTGAGAACACAGTCAAGAAGGCTCTCGGAGGGCTGCTCAAGCCTGAGGAAAAGGAAGAGTTCCTGGGGTCTGCTGAGGTCAGGGATACCTTCAAGGTGCCTAAAATCGGTGTTATTGCCGGTTCCTATATTGTAGCAGGCAAGATCAAGAGAAATGCCAGAGCCAGACTTGTAAGAAACGGTGTAGTCCTCTGGGAGGGGGAGATCTCCTCTCTGAAACACTTCAAGGAGGACCGCAGGGAAATGGTTGCAGGTTTTGAGTGCGGTATAGGTCTTGAAAAATACAACGACATCAAGGTCGGCGACACTATTGAGAGCTTCCAGATTGTCAAGATTGCGAGAGAACTGGAGTGAATTCAAGAAAAGTCGAACAGCTCTCCGGAAGAATAAGGATGCTCCTGGCTGACATTCTCAGCCGGGAGATATCCGATCCCAGGCTTTCCTGCATTTCAGTCAACAGGGTGGAGCTTGCGTCAGACGGTTCCTTTGCAAAGATTTTCGTCTCATCCTATTCAGAGTCAGATCTGTCCGTTTCTGAAAGGGTTAAACCGCTTAAGAAGGCAGCAGGATACATTCGTCATCTCCTATCCCGCAGGATGGAAATCAGAACCGTTCCTGAGCTGAGATTCATCTGGGACGATTCGGTTAAGGAGGGAGAGCAGGTTCTTTCCCTTCTCCGGTCATTGGAGGACGGCCGGAATTGACCGGTGCTGTCTATCTGCTTGACAAGCAGTCTGGAATAACCTCACGCAAAGCTGCAGCCCAGGTGGCAAAATCATTCGGATTCACGAAATACGGCCACTGTGGAACACTTGATCCAGATGCCTCAGGGCTTCTGGTTGTTCTTCTGGGCAAAGCCACCAGACTGGCCTCCTATATTGCCGGAGAGACAAAAAGGTATTCCTTTCAGCTTGTCACAGGTATTATGACAGATACTCTGGACATGAGCGGCGAAGTACTCGAAAAGGTGGACTCATCGTCTGTTACTTCAGACTCAGTAAGAAAAGCGCTTCGGGACTTCACAGGAACTTTCAGCCAGCAGGTTCCTCTGTTCAGTGCTGTCAGGGTGAACGGTAAAAGGGGATACAGGCTTGCCAGAGAGGGTAGAAAACCTGATATGCCGTTCAGGGAAGTTACTGTTTCCCGGTGGAAATGCGGCAAGATGAATAACGGCAGAATAAGCCTTGAGGCAACTGTTTCCTCGGGCACCTACATAAGAGCGCTTGCAAGGGATATAGGTAAGGCCATAGGTATTCCTGCTGTGGCAGACAGCATAAGAAGAACCTGTTCAGGTTCTTTCTCTGTGAAGCAGGCCTCCTGCAATCCTGACAGTTCAGATTCACTTCTTTCAATGGGTGAGGCTCTGAAAAGCTACCCTGCCCTGGTTCTCTCTAATGATGATGTTAAGAGAGTTTCCCACGGCATGAGCATAGAGGCAGAGATTGAAGGTATTTCAGTTCTTCTGAACAAGAGCGGAGAAGTAGCAGCAATCGGAAAGGGACTGGGCTCGGAGATAAGGCCGGTTGTGGTTTTTGCAACATGAGATTTGCAGCAATTGGAGCCTTTGACGGACTTCACCTGGGGCACAGAAGTGTAATCAAATCAGCAGGCAGCAGTCCCGGTGTCATTCTCTTTGAGCCTGTTCCCAAACAGTATTTTACAGGAAAAACATGGAGAAAGAGGCTTACCACAGTTCAGGAACGCCATGAGCTGTTGCGAGCCAATGGAATAACAAGTATAATCACCCTGCCGTTTGATAGAACCACAGAGGCGATGTCGTCGGAGGCTTTCTCCGGTTTACTTGCTGATATTGGTCTGTTCGACGGTTTTGTAGTAGGGTACGACTTCCGCTTCGGAAAAGGCGCTTCAGGCACTCCTGAGGATCTCAGGGAACTTCTGAGATCAAGAGGGCTTGAATTAAGGATTGCCGGAAGGTTTTCCGCAGGTTCCGAAACGGTAAAGAGCGGCAGGATAAGGGAGCTTCTTCTTCAGAGGGAACTGAAAAAGGCTTCCGGACTTCTGGGCCGGGTCTATGGAGCAACCGGTGTTGTTTCCAGAGGGCGGGGTCTGGGCAGAAAGCTGGGGTTTCCCACTCTGAATATCAGGGTGCCCTCCTCAAAGCTCATTCTTCCTTCAGGAAGCTATGCAGCCTTCGCCGGTATCGGTTGCAGGCGTATGAAAGCAGTGGCATTTACCAGCCCTGAAAGGTGTCTGGTAGAGGTGCATGTACCTGGTCTTGAAGGGGATATCTACGGAGCATCTGCTTCTGTGGAGTTCGTGTCCTTCGTTCGAAAACCGGACTCGTTTCGGTCAAAGGAAAAACTGAAAAAGAAGATCAGCGAAGATCTTGAAATCTCGATGGAGGTACTGAAAGAATGGCAGTAAGCAGCGAAAGAAAGAAAGAGCTGGCAATTCAGTTTGGCGGCAGCGAAGAAAACACCGGCAAGACCGAGGTTCAGATTGCTATTCACACCGAGCGTATCAAGCAGCTCACAGAACACGCCAAGGCTAACCCCAAGGACAATAACTTCAGAAGGGGTCTTCTCAAACTTGTAGGCCAGAGGCGCAGGCTTCTCAATTACCTTGAGGCAAGGGATGTTGAGAGATACAGAACTATCGTTAAGGAACTGGGACTCAGAAGGTAAGTAGCCTCTGTAAACAGCTCCATCCCGGTTCCGAATGACGGTTCGGAACTGATTAAGTGATGAAGGAAAGTATGAAAACAATCGTTGAAGAGATAATAGCCGGAAGAAAACTGACAATTGAGACAGGCAGAATGGCCAGGCAGGCCCACGGAGCTGTTTATGTGCAGTACGGGGGATCAGCTGTGCTTGTTGCTGCATGCAGTGAACCTGCGTCCAGAGACATGGGATTTTTCCCCCTTACCATTGAGTATCGCGAAAGAACTTACGCCGCCGGCAAGATTCCAGGCGGCTTTTTCAAAAGAGAAGGGCGTCCCAGCGAGAAGGAAATTCTCACAGCCCGCCTCATAGACAGACCTCTCAGACCCCTTTTCCCTGAAGGTTTCAAGGATGAGACACAGGTCTATTGTCTTGTACTCAGTTCAGATGGTGAGAATGACCCTAACCTTCTCGGAATGGTGGGAGGTTCTGCTGCTCTTATGATTTCCGACATTCCATGGGATGGACCTGTAAGTGCCATCAGAGCAGGAAGAGTCAATGGCGAAATAATTCTCAACCCTACTGTTGCCCAGATGGAAGAGAGCGATCTGGAGCTTGTTGTGGCAGTTCAGGGCAAGGATGTGGTAATGCTTGAAGGGCACTGCAGCGAGCTTTCTGAGGAAGTAATTGCAGATGCAATAGCCATGGCTGCTGAAGAGGCTGCAAAGATAAACGACCTTCAGATCAAGCTTCAGCAGATAGTAGGCAGAGAGAAGAAGGAATTCCAGGCACCGGTTCTTCCTGAAGGTCTCTATGAGATTGTTTATGAGATTCTTTCTGAAGAGATGTCAAAGGTTTATGGTAAGGGCAACAAGGAGAACATGGCTGCTGCTGTAAATGCCTCAAAGGAAAGAGCAGAAGCTGCAGTAGCTGAAAAGTTCGGCCTGGAAGAAGGAACTGAGGAACACTCTGAGTATGCCGCACACACCAGCGCAGCCATTTACAGAGCCGAGAAGGAATATGTCCGTTCAAGGCTCCTCACTGACGGTGTCAGGTATGACGGCAGGGCGAGAACAGAGGTCAGAAACATTGAGTGCGAAGTTGGTGTTCTGCCCAGAACCCACGGTTCTGCACTTTTCACAAGGGGAGAAACACAGTCTCTCTGCGCTTCGACCCTCGGCGGTGACAGGGATGAGCAGCGTATAGACGACCTTATGGGGGAATACAAGAAGAACTTCATGCTTCACTACAACTTCCCCAGTTTCAGTGTTGGTGAAGTAAGGCCTGTAAGAGGCCCTGGAAGGCGCGAAATAGGCCACGGTCATCTGGCAGAGACTGCTGTAAAAGAGATTATACCTGAAGAGTTCCCTTACACAGTCAGAGTGGTATCGGACATTCTTGAGTCCAACGGTTCTTCCTCTCAGGCAACCATCTGCGGAGCATCACTCTGCCTGATGGACGCAGGTGTTCCAGTAAAAAGCCATGTGGCAGGAATTGCTCTGGGGCTTATTACCGATGGAGAGCGTTCAATCGTTCTCTCTGATATAGCAGGCGTGGAGGATCACCTGGGTGACATGGATCTCAAGATTGCAGGAACAGTCAAAGGAGTAAATGCCATTCAGATGGACCTTAAGGTTGAAGGTGTTTCTCAGGAGCTTCTTGCAGGGGCATTTCGGCAGGCGAGAGAAAACAGGCTTCACATCATAGAGAAGATGAATGCCTGTATCGATAAGCCCAGAGAGGAGCTGAGTCAGTATGCTCCCAGAATTATCACCATGCAGATTGAGAAGGACAAGATAGGTAAGCTCATAGGTCCCGGCGGCAAAAACATCAGGTATGTCACTGAAGAATCAGGGGCTGAGATCAATATTGATGACGATGGTACCGTTACTATTCTGACCAACGACGGAGAAAAGGCAGATAAGGCTCTTCACCTTATAGACCAGTTTGTAGGTGTTCCCAAGATAGGTAAGATCTACGAGGGTACAGTTGTGAGTATTCAGACCTTCGGAGCATTTGTTGAAATAATGCCGGGAACCGATGGACTGGTACATATCAGTAACATCAGTAATGAACGGATCAGTGATGTATCTTCTGTTCTCAAGAGGGGGCAGAAGGTTATGGTAAAGGTGAACAAAATCCGCGATGACGGAAAGATAGACCTTATAATGAAGGATATTGATCAGAACGGAACTGCAGAGTAAGTTGACGGGGCGGCACAGGCTGCCCCTTTTCAGAGGTGATAATGGCTACTGTAAAGGTCAAGACTCTTCCGGAGTTCCAGGGGCTTTTGCTGCCTGAACCTGCAACTGCGCATTCAGCAGGTGTGGACCTCAGAGCAGCTGTTCATGATCCGGTGACTGTCAATCCCGGAGAAAGGGTTCTTATACCGGCAGGAATCAAGGTTGCCATTCCCGAAGGTTACGAGTGGCAGATAAGACCCAGAAGCGGTCTTGCGCTTAAGAAGGGAATCACAGTTCTCAACTCTCCTGGAACCATCGATTCGGACTACAGAGGCCCTGTAGGTGTTATTCTGATTAATCACGGATCTGAGCCTTTTACTGTGTTCAGAGGTGACAGAATAGCTCAGGCTGTTCTGGCAAAGGTTGAGCCTGTGGAGCTTTGCTCTGTGGATATTCTTGATGATACTGAAAGGGGAGAAGGCGGCTTTGGCCACTCAGGTATTTAGGCTGCTGGCTGTTGCAGCGCTTATTGTTACAGCAGGGTGCGCATACAGTTTCACCGGTTCTCTTCCGGACAATCTGAAGACTGTGCGAATCAGGCAATTCAGAAGCAGTGTTACAGAGTATGGTCTTGAACAGGAAATTACTGATCTGGTAGCTTCCGCTATTGTAAGAGACGGTCGTCTCGACATCAATAATGATAATCCTGACGCGAACATAGAGGGTTCTGTATCCTATTTCAGCCGTACTGCAGCTACTTATACAGGTTCTGAAGAGGTAGAGCAGTACAGGCTTGAAATTCGGGTCACCGTCTCTATGGATAGGAATTCAGGTAATGAGTACATTATCAGGGACGAGAGTGTGTCAGAATGGATTCTGTATGATCCTTCTGCAGAAACCTTCAAGTCAGCAAGAGACCGTCTGGTAGAGGATGTTTCCGAGGAGATTGTCCGAAGATGTCTTTCAGGCTGGTAAGTATCGGCGAAGATACTGAAAGAAACTGATTGGGGAGAAATGAATAACAAAACCGGCTGCATAATGTGGATAATTCTCTTTTGTATGCTGCTTCTATGGGGCTGGAAAATGGTGGATTTCTATTTACTTAAGCCTTCTATGGTGAAGAAGATGCTTAATGAGACAATGGATTCTGTCAGTCCTGCACAGACTGTTTCCGCAAAGCAGGTTGAGTTCAACGCCAGGTGGTCAGAGTTCGAGAGAGACAGCGAAGTCAGTTTTGACTTTACCGGCTTCAGAGGCGATTCCTTCATTGTACAGTGGAGGGATACCCTGCATGTTCCTGTATTCCCTTCTATTTCTCACAATTTCGTGCTCAGGAAACTGGTTCGCTGATGAGTCTCTCTGACGACTGGAGGGAAAGACATGGGCCAAAACAGTCAGGAGGAAAGGTTATAGTTTACCTTATTCTCCTTCTGGTGATAATTCTGCTTATTGCAAGGGCAGGTGATTTTTCCAGACAGTTTACAGAGATTTTCCTGACTCCTGCTGCTGGAGAAACAGAGGATATATGAGAGTCAGTATTGTTGATGCCCATTGTGATACCCTTGCAAGACTTAGTTCTGCCGATGAGTTTATTCATGGCAGGGATGATTTTCATCTTGATTTGCCAAGGCTTCTGGAATCCGGTGTCAGCCATCAGATAATGGCTGTATGCTGTGAAGCACACAGAGGGAATGAAAAAGAGGTATGGAACAGAAGCGCAGCTTTTTTCAGAGAGTTGCAGGCAACTGAGAAACCTGTTCTGCACTTTGCCCTTGAGGGCTGTCTTGCAATATATGAAGGATGGAGTATTCCTGCAGTTCCACTTGTAGCCAGCCTTACATGGAACGGAGATAATCCCTATGCAGGGGGTATTGGCTCTTCCATGAACCTGACTGAAGAAGGAAAAAGGCTTGCGGTAAGGCTTCATTCAGAGGGAACTGCTCTTGATGTGTCTCATCTTAATGACAGGTCACGAAAAAGCCTTATGAAGCTTGGGTTTCCCGTCTGCGCCACACACTGTAACGCCAGGGCTCTCTGTACAGGTATGAACAGGAATCTGCCTGACGAAGACCTTAGGGAAATTGCTGCCAGGGGAGGTGTTGTGGGAGTTACCTTTGTACCTGACTTCCTTGCGGATAACAGAGAAGATGCCACCATTGAGGCTATTGTGAACCATGTTGAATACATTGCTGAACTGACCTCTCTGGAAACAGTGGCCTTTGGAAGCGATTTTGACGGAGTGGATGCTCTTCCCGGGGGAATCAGCGGAGCCGAAAGCTGGAAGCAGGTCATAGACGCATTTGTAAATCGTGGCTGGCCGGAAGAGGACATAAAGAAAGTTGCCGGTGAAAACTGGCAGAGATTTTTCAAGCTGAATAAAGAAGACTGACGGAGGATTCAGGTGAAGTTCTCAGCAATACTAATATTTATTCTTGCCGTTGCAGGAGCAGCACAGACTCCTCTGGAATTCGGAATAGTTCAGGATCTGGTGGGCGGCACGCCGGGAATCAGTGTTTTCAGCATCAAAACTCTTTCTATGGATGGAGTTACCACGCTTCAGATAGCAGCCCGTGCAGGTATCAGCGTTACCTGTACAAGGCATTCTCTTCTTGCTGATACTGCCACTTTCTCAGAGGTGGTTCTTGACGGTCAGGTATGTTACTCTGCAAGCCTTGATAACATGATTATCAAGCATTTCTTTCAGAGTATCAGAGATAACATGGACAGACACGGCTCCGGAGGAATAACTGCCATTCAGGCGGATTTCATAACCGGAGACGAGATGGGCTGGATATCTGTATCAGTTCCTCTTTCAAGGATGGACAGTCTTCTGGCAGGAGATATCTCCTATGGGGACTTTTGGGCAGTTACTCCAGTAAGGGAAGTTGAGGTGGGCACACTGGGATTTCCAGTGGTTAACATGAGCCCTCTTCCTGAAATACATGCAGCACCTGATCTTCCTGAACCTGTAGAGGTGGTTGTTCAGGAGAACCATGCATGGAAGTCCCTTATACTTCCAGGCTGGGGGCAGATGAGTTCCGGAATTGGTGTGCCTGTAGTAAATATTCTGGTTGAGGCTGCAGGAGCTGTACTACTATTTACCGAAGACTATCAGGAAGCGGGTATAGGTATTCTCGCTGTGAACCATATTATCAGCTTCACCGACTTGCTCTGATGGGAAGGTGATTAATGAGAGCATTTGAGCATTTTCTGTGGATGTCTGGAATCGTAATGTGGAACTGTGCTTTCTATTTTGGCCCTGAAAGCGGTTTCTGGGTATTGGGCAAGGCTGGCATCTTTTTTATAGGTTTTGCACTGCTTCTGCGTGGTGTTGAGTTTCTCATTCCCGGCAAAAGACCCAAAACCAGAACTGTACAGGGCAGCGGCAGAAAATGCCGAATATGCGGCAAGCCTGCAACTGCCGGTTCTGAGTTCTGCAGTTATCATTCCCGTTACGGAGCAGAGGACAACAGATACTGAATGAGGGGTATTCCTCCTCGAATACTTCTGGCGCTGCTGGTTATTTCCCTTGCAGCATCCTTGCTCTTCCGATTTCATCAGCCTTCTGTGGTTCAGGAGCAAAAAACTTTTCCTGTGCTGGGAACCTTTGCCACTGTAATAATCACATCTGAAGAAGAAAATCTTCCTGCAATGTTCCATTGTGCCGACTCTCTGCTTCGTTATCTGGACAGGGAACTGGGGCGATTCAGTTACACAGGAGCTGTGCATGATCTGAATACTGAAAACAGCGCATCTCTTGATACAGAACTGGGTCATCTGATACTCTTGTCAGATACCCTGTTTCAAGCGACAGACGGCTATTTTGATCCTTCCCTCGGGCTTCTGGTGGAACTGTGGGGCTTTCCTGAAGCCGGGGCTGTTCCAGATTCCTCTGCAATACAGGAGGCGCTTCAGTTGACAGGATGGAATAGAATGGTCTCAGTGGGCATTGATTCTGTTTATCTTCAGAGAGGCGCTCTTCTTGATTTCGGAGCTGTTGCCAAAGGATATGCTGTGGACAGAACCTGGGAGCTGATTATGGAGATGGGTGCAGAAGAGTGCCTGGTTGAAGCAGGCGGAGAGATTCGCTGCGGAAGCCTTACCGGAAGAACATGGAATGTGGGAGTAAGGCACCCCAGAGAAGACTCTCTGGCTGGAATAATCGCCATCACCCAGGGAGCTGTTGCCACAAGCGGTGACTACGAGTGCTTCTTCATAGAGAATGGAGTCCGTTATAGTCATCTGCTGAACAGCAGTACAGGATACCCTTCAATAGAGGCTGCAGGGGCCACAGTAGTAGCGGATAACTGTGCAGCTGCTGACGGTATGGCAACTGCTGCAGCTGTGGCCGGCCCGATAAAAGCAGAGGGTTTCTCAAGGGAACTCTTTCAGAGTATGATCATTATAACAGAAGAATATGATGGTTCATGTGAGGTTCATGAATTCGGTGCGGTTCCATGGGCAGAGTAGAGAAAACATGCTTTATCTGCCCAAGAAAATGTGTATTCACTGAGAAACATCCAATGGGTTTGTGCAGGGTAAGGGGAGCAGGTAATCCCCAATACGGAAGATGTATCGGACTGGCAGTTGATCCGGTGGAAAAGAAACCTCTCAGCAGATTTAAACCTGGCACAAAGGTCCTCTCCACAGGCCCCAACGGCTGCAATCTCTCATGCATGAACTGCCAGAACTGGCGGAGCAGCCAGCATCAGGTAAGAACCGTATACCTTTCTCCGGAGGAACTTGCACAAGCAGCTCTCTCGAAGAGCGACGGTCTTGCCTTTACCTACACTGAACCTGTTCTCTGGTACGAATACATACTGGACACTGCTCCTCTTGTGAGATCGGGAGGAGGTTACACTGTGATGGTTTCCAATGGATATGTGAATCCTGATCCTCTGAGGGAGCTGATACAGGTAACCGATGCCTGGAACATAGATCTTAAGGCTTTTACTAACAGTTTCTACAGGGATGTATGCGGTGGGGATCTGAGCACTGTGCTTAACTCTGTAAAACAGGTTGCAGAAAGTCACTGTCACCTGGAACTGACCTGGCTTCTCATACCTGGAATGAATGATTATCCAGGTGAAGTAAGAGAGGCTGCCATATGGATAGCGGAGAATGCAGGGCCTGATACTCCGCTTCATGTGCTCAGGTACTTTCCCGAATACAGAATGGATATTCAGGCAACTCCGGTTTCCCTTCTTGAACGAACTGTCTCCCTGTTCAGGGAGCACCTTTCAGATGTGATTTCAGGGAATGTTTAAGCCTGCTGATCTTATAATCCTGCTCGTTATTGCAGGAGTGACTGTTTTCTGGGCATCATCAGGCAGCAGAAGCAGAGGTGAACCTGAATGCCTGAGAGTTGTATCTGAACAGAGTGAGGACACACTGTTCCTTTCCTGCGATACTGTTGTTACCAGAGGCCAGGTTGTCATTGAGATAAAAGATGGAACGGCGGCAATAACAGCTTCAGACTGTCCCAACCGCCTTTGTGTTCAAGCCGGCTGGCTGAAAGAAACAGGTCAGTTGTCCGCATGCATGCCCAACAGAGTCTTCATACAGATACTCGGTAATGGAACGGAATCGAAAACAGATGTTATCTCATATTAACAGATATTATCTAGCATTATCTTTCAAGCCTGCCTGACTGGTTGGTAACTTGTCTGGAGGGCGATAGCGGGCTATCAACTGGATTCGAGCTGATTCCGAAAAAAACGCACTGTCTGAATCAGGGGCTTTAAGATTCCCAATGAGTGTCTTCTGCTATCAAATCGTCGTCCTGTTTCTTACAGGAGGAAAGGCGATATCATACCTGAAGTGATGAGCTTGAACAGACGATTGCATACATGGAAGAATTAAAATGCTGGTGTTTTAAAGATTGAAACCAATCAATTCCGGAAGTTCTTTGAAAAACCGGACAGATATTGTATAATGCAATGCCTTAACTGAACCGGAGATGATGTTTCATGAGAATTCTGTCTGGTGTCTGCTGCGCTTTGCTGACACTTTCAGTATGCGGCAAAGATCCTGATGGAAGTCAGGTGATTAAGCAGGGAAACTGGTCTGGTTCCACTGACGATAGTAATAGAATTGTTTTTACCGTTAATAGCTGTTCTGTGAAGGATCTGATTGCCATTATGAATTATGATTTCTATGAACACCGCGACAACTCTGTCGGATGGACTTTTGATACTGCTGTAACCGATAATGGTTTTGAGTATCAGAAAGTTGACAATTCAGAAAACCGGGTGCTGGGGCTTACAATGAATGGCGACCTTGACCTGTTCCCAAAGATAAATTGTTATCTGGACTCCTGCACACATTGTATCAGTGGCGGCACAGTTGAAGAAGCTGTATTTGGGATGACTTTCAGCGCTTGTGCTCACTGCTTTACCGAGCATGCCACAGAACACGGGCCGTTTCTGATTACTGCTTAAATGGCTTCACAAGAAAGGAGGAAACTATTGAATAACACTGGTATTTCACACGATGACGCAAGAAGAATAATTGAAGAAGGCGGCGAGGAGGTAACTCCAGAGGACCTGAAAAAGGTTCTGAGACAGGAAAAGAAGATAAAAAGAAAGTTAAGCGGACCACTGGGCAAGTTTGTAGATGAAGCCAGAACCCTCTTTGAACTCATCAGGGATTACTGGAATAAGCGGTATACTGAGGTGCCCTGGTGGACCATAGGCGCTGCTGCAACTTCACTTCTTTATATACTTGATCCGATGGATATTGTTCCGGATTTCATTCCTGGAATCGGCCTTCTTGATGATGCGTCAGTTCTGTCAGTATGTCTTTTCATGATAAGGCGAGACCTTGAAAAATACACTGCCTGGAAAGCAGATGAAGCAGCGGTTGAAGAGGTTTCTTCAGACGGGATTTAGGAACTGTTCTCCTCCTTGACTGTTCTTCTTACTGGTGAATAGGTTAGAGGAGGGAAAGGGTAAAACCTCCAAACATTTCAGCGGCATACCAGGTAATTATGAGGAGCTGAAAGGGGTTCGAAACAAGGACAGAAGACTCGGTAATAAAGGGCTGTGTATGTGTCAAATCAGTTCTGAGTAATAGCTGATAGTCCAGCCCAGGGCAGCATGTACAATATAGTTCTGTTTCAGGAGGGGTTATGTGGATATTCAATAATGCCTTATCGTGTATTCTGTTATCTGCCTCTGTGAATGTCTGGTGCAATACACCTCTTGCAGAGGTTCAGCCTTTTGTGTTCGGTGCCGGTGATGAGATTAACGAAGATTTTGTTCCTCTGGCAGGTGTGTCTGAAGCTATCGGTGAAACCAGCATCCCCATGATCAGAATGGGCGGTATTGCCAATGAGTATTATGACTGGGAAGGAAATAATTACAACGGAACATTCTACCTTGATTTTGCAGATACGCTGATCATAGCAGGAAACTGTCAGACTAGCCTTGATGATTTTCTGGGCATCTGTGAAGAGAACGGAATTGAACCTGTTCTTTCAGTAAATTTTCAGATAAACGATTCAGAAAAAGCATCCAGGCTGGTTGAGTACTGCAATGGCCATCAGAACACCCCCATGGGCCAGATAAGAGCTCAGCGTGGGCATCCTGCTCCCTACAATGTTATTTACTGGCAGATAGGCAACGAGCCGGACATATCGGGATTGCTTCTTGAGATTGAAGAATACGACTTAACACTTTACAGACACTTCGGAATTCCCTTTGATCAGTGGCATCATTCCGATTCTGTTTTTGCCACTGCAGATCAGTATGCACAGCTTGCAGACAGTTATGCCGATGCAATGAGAAATGCGTCACCTGTTCCTCTTGCCATTGCAACTATATCGCTTTCCGATGATCTGGAATGGATGCAGGAAACCCTTGAAGTATGCCAGGGTAACACTGACTGGGTGGATATTCACTACTATCCTGCTGGAACATGGGAGAATACCCCTCCTGACACAACCGACTACATTGACTGGCTGGCTTCTGCCGATTCAGGCCCTAAAGCCTTTGACAGCTGGTATCAGGAAATGACTGATTTGGTAACATTATTCAACGGGGGAGTACCTCTTCCTGTTTGCATAATGGAGTACAATATTCTTGTTTCGTATTCGGATCTTACCTGGTGGAACTACATAGACGGCCTTTTCATAGCTGACTGCGCATGCCATCTTGCTGAGAATGGAACCCCTATGGGAGGTGTCTATTCTGTATTTGAAGGATCATCTACCGATCCCGGTACTTCTTTCGGAATGATCAGAGGCGACACTCTGTCCGTAAGAGCAACGGGAAATGTTATGCAGCTTCTTAATCAGCAGATGTATGGTACCATGGTTTTCTCTGAGAGTGATGCGTCCGGTGGAGGATATGGTCTTGATGTTCATTCTGCCCTGAGGCCTGACGGCAAGCTTGCTGTGCTTCTGGTGAACAAGCATCTCACAGAGAGTTTTGAAACAGAGATTTACCTTCACAGTTACTGTTCTTCAGGGTATGCCCAAGTCTGGAGTATTGAGAATGACGCTCCCATGGAAGCTCCGCATAACGGCACAACAGGTGTCCAGTTCAAAGGAAACCTCTGGGGAGCCTCAGATTCATTCACCATAACAGTTCCTGCTGCCAGTGTTACATGTCTTGTTATTCATCCTGAAGGTTCAGGTATTGAACCGGAACAATACGGTTTTAAAATGATTGCAAGCCCTGTTCCTGCTTTCGGACCGATTCAGGTTCAACTGAACCTGGAGAAAGCAGGAACAGTTTCCATGAATCTTTTAGACATTTCAGGAAGAGTTGTGCTTTCTCTCTCCGAAATCCACTTTCCACAGGGAGAAAGCTCTATAAACCTTGACTCAGAGGGTATTCCGGAAGGTATCTAGGGCTTGATGCTGAAGCTTTAAACCTTTACAGCGCAACGGAATGAGGGTATATTAGGTGCATAGAAATGCACGCAATATGAGCACATTTGCTCAAAACCCTTGCACCTGGAGATTCAATTGTATCAGCATAACAACCGTCAGTTGGAAATTGAGGCCTTCAAGACTCCATTCAGGACACCGCTGGATACTGAGAACAGATGGGTCAAGCTGGCAAAGCTGGTTCCCTGGGATTTCGTGGAAGAAGTTTATCTTCGAAGTCTCGGGAGAAAGAAAGAAGGACAGCGAGCCCTCCCCGGCAGATTCGCGTTCGGTTCCATACTGATCCAGGAGAAACTTGGTCTGACAGACAGGGAGACAGTGGACACGATCAGAGAGAATCCTTACCTCCAGTGGTTCTTAGGATTGCAGGAGTTCCAGATCAAGCCTCCGTTGGATCAGTCACAGCTTTGCAGGTTCAGGAAGAGATTTCCCGCACAGGCCATAGCTGAGATAAACGAGAGAATCCTCCTGGCCGCCCGCAAGCGCCACAGAGATGATGAATCGTCTTCCAGTGATGATGGAGGCTTTGTGAATAAAGGCCGGTTGATCGTTGATGCAACAGCGACCCCTGCTGACATCACATTCCCCACAGACCTGAAACTGCTGAACAAGGGGCGAGAGCTGCTTGAGAAGATGGTTGATGTACTCCATTCGGAACGGGAGCCGGGCAGCACAAAGCCCCGGACCTACCGGAAGAGAGCACGGAAAGCTTTCCTTAGCCTGCAGAAAACCAGACGGCCCGGCAGCAGAAAACTCAGAAAGGCAATGAGGAAGCAGCTTGGCTATGTGCGCAGGGATCTTGGTCATGTGGATGCCCTGCTTGATGAAGTTGGCTTTGGAGTACTGGATCTGGATCTTTACAGAAAGCTGCTTGTCATCCGTGAGGTATACCGTCAGCAGCAAGAGATGTATGATGAGAGAAAGCGGACGATACCCCACCGCATAGTAAGCATATCACAGCCGCATGTACGTCCCATCAAGCGAAACAAAGCCGGAGCAGTCTGGGAGTTTGGCGCAAAGGTATCAATAGGGCTTTCCTCCGGTCTTGCGATGATTCATCGGATAGAGTGGGACAACTTCAACGAGAGTCTTGATCTGATCGGTCAGATCAAGGAGTACCACCGGCTGTTCGGCTGCTGGCCTGAGTCAGTTCATGCTGACCGGATCTACCGGACGCGAGAGAACATGCGTTTCTGTAAGGATCGCGGGATACGGATTTCCGGCCGCAAGCTCGGTCGTCCTTTTGAAGACCCTGCGGTAATGAAGGCACTTCGTCAACAGCGCTATGAAGATGAGCGCATCAGGAACGCAATAGAGGGTAAGATAGGAGAAGGTAAGCGGAGGTATTCAACCGACCGGGTAATGACCAAGCTCCGGGAAACGAGCGAGACTGTGATCAGCATGGTCTACCTGGTAATGAATCTTGAGAGGCTGTTGAGGGAGGGTGCTTCCTCATACCTTATGAGGATTTATCACAGTCTGAAAGCCTGCTTGTTACTGGATGTCCTTTGGGTCAAACTGGACTGGTCAGGTATGCATGGCCGGGGCTGAGTGGGATGATGGGTTGATCATCAAGCCCTAAATACAGGCGTATCATTTAATCTGGCATCTGTTACCGACGGGAAGATCAAAGTAATATGGGACGCAGATACCGACTCAAGCGAAATGTATGATCTTATCTCTGATCCTATGGAGTTAAACCCTATGCCTGCCGACAGTGAACTCTTGAGTAAAGTTCTTCTCTACTGGGCCTCTCCCCGTCTGTGGAACCCTGTACTGCTTGAAAACTGGCGAGTAGCGCCTGTACTTCGTGATCTGGGATATATCTGAGCGCCACCGTCTGAAGACGGTGGGTTCGCCTGTGACTAAAGTCGCCTAAAGTACCTCGCCGTCCACAAGCCATCATTCTGTTACCTTGAACACTTCTTCATTCTGGGGCTCGACATCCTGATTCTTTATGTAGTCCTCAAGCACTTCATCTGTTACATTTCCACTTGTTGCAATGAAGTAACCCCTCCCCCAGAAGTGTCGGCCCCAGAACTCTTTACGCAATGTTCTGAAATCCTGAAGCAGTTGATGGGATGTTTTACCTTTGATGGCTTGTACAATACGACTCGGAGCAAGAGATGGAGGAGCACTGATTAGCATGTGAACATGGCCTGGGCGAATATGACCACTGATTATCTCTATGTCTTTACTGTTGCATATCTCTATTATTAGTTCCCGCAACCTCTTCCCCACTTCGCCCCGGAGAACAGGCTTGCGGTATTTCGGTATGAACACCAAATGAAAGTGAAGACGATAGACCGTATGTGAACCTTTGCGATAACCTTTCATGACTCTACTATAATACCGCAGCCTCCTAAAGGCTTCGCCTGAAGGCGAGGGATTTCACCCATCCCCGAGCGGGACATTAATCAGAGTCCCTGCCTGCATTCACCGGCCTTCATCTGCACATAACCTGGTCGGAGGGCGCAGTTGTATGGATTCGAGCTGTTCCCCATGAAAAACACCGATGCCTGCCTCAGGAACTATGTGATATGGTTAAGTTTCCTGAAAGCCGGAATCACAAGGCTTTTTCAGAAGAAGATAAAGGAAGAACGGCCCGCCCAGCATTGAGAGAATTATTCCTATAGGCAGTTCTCCCGGAGAGAGTACGGTTCTTGAAACTATGTCAGCCCACACAACCAGTACAGCGCCTCCCAGAGCAGAGAGAGGGAGCAGCCTCCGGTAATCACCTCCTGCAATCCTTCTGATGATGTGGGGAACCATAAGTCCTACAAATCCAACAGGCCCCACAGCTCCCACTGCGCCTCCTGCAAGAAGCGCTGCAGCTCCCAGAAGTATTTTCTTCTCCCTGGCGGTATTCACGCCTCTTGATTCTGCTATCTCAGTACCTGTAAGAAACTGATTGAGAACACCGGTCTTCAGAAAAGGAAAAATCAGCCCTCCCAGGGTAAAAGGCAGCAGATAGATTATTCTGCCATAGCCTGCAACAGAAAGATTGCCCATCATCCATCTGATTATCTCGATAAGTCTGGATGCAGGGCTTAGATATTCTATGAAGAGAAGAACAGAAGCCCCCAGAAGGTTCACAGTTACACCGGCGAGAATAAGTGTTGCCCCGTCCCTGTTACCTACTGCCCTTCCTGCAAGAAACCAGGTGAATCCCGCTGCGGCCAGGGCTCCTGCAGTTCCTGAAAGGTACACAAGAAGAACAGGAACAGCAGTTCCGGTGAGTATGATTATTCCTGCAGTTACCCCTGCTCCGGCACTTATGCCCAGGGTGTATGGTGTAGCAAGGGGATTTCTCAGTATGGCCTGCAGAACGCATCCTGAAACAGCAAGTGAAGTGCCTGCCAGAACAGCCAGAAGGGCTCTGGGCAGCCGAAGGCTGAGAACGACACTCTCAGGCGCTGAAAACCCCATAGGCCCGCTGAAGACAGAAACTGCCAGCCCGACAGCAAGGAGCAGAAGAAGAATAAAGGCAAGGTTCTTCATTCTGTTACCTCCGGTACCACAATCCAGCCTTCCGAACCATTTTTCACAGCTCTAAGCGGAGTTCCGTAAACCTGAGAGAGAAGGCCTTCACTGGAAAAAACCTTCTCAGGTTCACCGTATTCTATCTGGGTACCGCCTGCAATGAGCAGAACACGATCAAAGTGTCCGGCAGCCATACCTATTCTGTGGGTGGTGGCAATGATGGTTTTACCTGTTTTTGCAAGCCTTGAAAGCAGTTGCCACAAGTGGCCGGCATTACCGTAGTCCAGCGATGAGCCAGGTTCATCAAGTAGTATCACAGGAGTTTCCTGTGCCAGCACAGCTGCAAGGTTCACCAGCCGCCTCTCCCCTCCTGATATTCTGTCCACAGGCTTTTCCGCAAGATAAGAAGCATCAACAAGTTCAAGTGCCTCTTCTGCAACCTTTATGTCCTTCTGAGAATCTCCTGCCCACGAAGACCTGTGGGGATGCCTTCCAAGAAGAACTGTTTCAAGACCAGTGAGCCCTGCTGGAACCGGCGAACTCTGGGGCAGATAACCAACCAGCTCCGCCCTTTTCTTTCTGCTTATTCTGCGAATATCTGTATTCCGGAACATCACAGACCCTGAGCATGAAACTCCCGAAAAACCCATTATGCCCTTGAGAAGAGTACTCTTTCCACTTCCGTTGGGCCCGAGTACCGCTGTAACAGATCCTTCAGGAAACACCACATTTATTCCTGAAACCACTTCCAGCTCCCTGCTGTAGCCTGCTTGAAAGCGGGCAAGCTTCATTCAAGACACCTGCTTATTTCCACAATAAGCTCAGGCAGATGACTGCCCGGCATGAGAACATGATCTCCATTGAGAACTGTAACATTATCTGTTCCAAGACCGTAGCCTTCCCACCTGTTCAGTATTTCTTCAGAGTCTGCGCCAGGGGCAAAAACAATGATAATGTCAGGGGCCATTTCCATAACACCTTCAACTGAAACCATGGGATAGGTTCCTGTCTCCGGTGCCGCGTGCTCACAGCCTATTCCTGTAATTATGTCTTCAAAGAAGGTGCCTCTGCCTGCCACAGTAATGGCACCGTCCTCCTGAAAATAGATTACAGGCATGATTGAGATACGGGGAAGGCCGGAGCCTGCAACTGAATCAAGCTTGTGCTCAACAGAAAAGATGAATTCGTCAAGCTCTGCATCAGGATACCGTGATTCAAGCTCCCTGCAAACTTCAAATACATCATCAAGGGTATCGAAAGAATAGTTGTAGTACGGTATGCCCATCCTGTCAGCGAGATCAACAAGGGACTGGTTGGTTCCTATCACATGAATAGAGGTTGTTCCAAGACTGTAGATCAGTTCCAGTGAGGGTGAGAGGAAATCCCCTGCAACCTGAACCTGAACACTGTCAGGAAGAATGGTAAACCTGTCCACAGCAGCAAGCCTGTAATCAATGCCGCCTGCCACAAAAAGTTCTGCCAGGGAAGGCCCGAATACCACTGCCGCAGTATCTGGATTCTGAAGTTCTGAAGAAGGTTCACTCTTACTCTTCCCGCAGCCAGTCAGTAACAGTAAAACCGCTGAAATGCTCAGCCAGGATAGCGATAGAAGCTTTTTCAATTTGTCTTACCCTTTCATACGAAATTCCCAGTACTTGACCTATTTCGGAAAGGCTGGCGGTTTCTCCGTCTGCAAGCCCGTAGTGCATAACAAGAATAAACCTTGACCTGCTGTCAAGATGTGTCAGTGCCTCCTGAACCGCTTCGCTGAGTTCACTGTCATTCTTATATTCGTCTGCAGGTATCTTTTCCTCAAGCGGAATACCGCTGCCGTCAGTTGTTCCATGCAATGGAAGAACCGTTTCAGTAAGGTTAAGAATCATGGAGCGGCTTATGCAGCCGTCTGTCTCCCTGTCTACCTCTTCCGGAGTGGGATACCTGCCATGTCGGTTGCTGAAATCACTGATAACCTCCCGAAGATAGAAACCTTTTCTGAGTACATGTGCAGGAATACGGACCAGACGCTGCTGTCTCTCCATTGCCAGAAGAACCCTTTTCCTTATTCGCAAAAGGGCATAAGAGAGAAAACTGCCTCTGCCGGAAAAATCAAATCTTCTTACTGCATCAAGCAGCCCCTCGCAGCCCTCCTGAATGAAATCCATCTCTTCCATGGCTCCCATTCCCTCTCTGGAATATCTTCTGACCAGCATGAGCACAAAGCGCATATTGCCTTCAATAAGGTCTTCTTCAATATCCATAATCTTTTCCACGAGGGATTCGGCAGCTTTTCTGACATGACTGCAAAGGTCCTGCTCCAGCCTGGCATATATCTCCCTTCGGATAATGTTCCAGTTTCCGCAGCCTGAGATTTCCTCAGGCAGTTGAAGAATACTTACCAGTTCATTCCTGCACTCTATTATTCGACTTGCGTGAGCATTGTTCTGTTCAGCTCCGAATGAGGGAGCAGCACTGACCCTGGAACTGAAGCTCTGTGGAAGTTCAGGGGGACTAGCTCTCATGGAGACCGCCTAAGTCTCTGAGATCTTCCAGTATGATAGCCTTCTCCTCCTCGTCTGCTTCCTGCAGTCTTTGCCTCAACTGCCGCCTTCTGGGTATTTCCCTTCTTTCCCGTTCAATGCTTTTTCTCAGCATAACAAGATCTTCCGAGGTTACGGATTCCAGTTCACCAACGATATCAAGCGCCAGCCTGGCTGTATCCCCTGTCAGTTCAGCCAGAATCACCGATGTGTATCCTCTTCTCAGCTGATCCGCAAGCTGAATAAACATATCTCTGCCCTGCTCTGAATCAAGGTCTTCTGCTCTGAGATGCTCCAGAAGTTCTCCGTGAAGAAAACCGCCTGCAGTTGCGGCTCTGAGAATCGATTTGTCTGCCGGAGAAAGTCTGTCTGCGACTCGAGGAGTATTTCTTCTCTCACTCTCCTGCCTCTTATCAGCAATGGCTCTGCTGAGAGAGGTTCTTGAGAACCCTGTAAACTTCTCAACCTTTTCCTTAAGGTCTTCCTCAATCAGAGCATCAGAAGCGCAGGAGGCCACCTCAAGAAGTCTTCTGGCAACCTTGACCCTGGAAGGCCCTCCCTGTTCCCGGGGAGCGACAAGCCCCATACAGAAGGTTATGGGATCAACAGCATTCTTCAGGAGATCACTGAATGCATTTATACCCTTTGCAGATATGTAGTCATCGGGATCCTGCCCTGAAGGTAGCCGTATAATAGAAGGATATCCCCCCTGAGCCAGAAGGATTTTGGCAACTTTTACCGCAGCTGAGCTTCCTGCACTGTCGCCGTCGAAGCAGATAAAAACACTGTCTGCCATGCCCAGAAGGCTTCTAGCCTGCTTCTCTGTGAATGCTGTTCCACTGGCTGCAACAGCCTCTTCCACCGCTGAAGCTGCAAGTCTGGCATGATCAAAGTAGCCTTCAACAAGAATGACCCTTCCACTGTTACGGGCAGCTTTCTGAGCTCTGCTGTAACCGTATAGAATAGAGCCTTTGCTGTAGATACCTGTCTCAGGTCCGTTGAGGTATTTAGGCTGAGAATCGTCCATTGCCCTGGCGCCGAACGATACCACTCTGCCTCTCCGGTCACATATTGGAAATGTCAGCCTGTTTCTGAACCTGTCATAGGGCTCCTGGCCATCCCTCTGTAAAACAACCCCTGCCTCACACATTGTAGAAACGGAATAACCCTTGTCTGAAAGGTGTCTCAGCGTTGCATTTCCTCCAGGGGCATAGCCGATACCCAGAGCCAGTTCATTATCGTTTATTTTTCTGCTCTCAAGGTATTTGCGACACTCAAAGCCTGCATCTTTTTTAATGGAGGCAAGGTAGAAATCCTGACACTCCTGAACTATGTTGAAGAGTATCTTTCTTCGCTCATAACCTGCACCTGAAGAGCCTGTTTCCTTCAGGTCTATGCCGTTCTCTTCAGCAAGCTGCCTGACAACCTCGGGAAAGGTCAGGTTCTGCTGCTCCATGAGGAAAGTGAATACATCCCCTCCTTTGTCGCAGCCGAAGCATTTCCATGTGCCTTTAGAAGGAGAAACTGTAAAACTTGGAGTTTTCTCATTGTGAAAGGGGCAAAGCCCCTTCCATGAACTTCCTGCCCTTTTTAAGTCTACAAACTGTCGTACAACAAAAACAATATCTGAAGCTTCTTTTACTCTTTGAATATCAATAGGATCGTATCCCAATTTTCTATCCCTTCAAAATAACAATTGAAGCTCCAACACCGCCTTCCTCCGGTGGAGCCATTGAAACCGATCTCACACGGCGATCTCTTCTGAGCCACTCTATTACTCCCTGCATCAGACGGCCCTTTCCATGAACAACTCTAAGCCTTTTCAACCCCAGGGCTGAACAGTTGTCCAGTTTTATATCAAGTTCAACAATGGCTTCGTCAACCGTCTGCCCAAGGAGTATTGCCTCAGGATTCTCCTGAACAGGCTCGTATTCAGCTGCTGCAGTTGCTTCTGCTTCAGGTTCGTTAATAATACTGAGTTCTTCAGAATTTCTCTTGAGAAGCATGGGTCCAACCCTGACCATTACCGATGATCTGCTCACTTTCTCAACTGTACCAGGGTCCGGCCAGCCTTTTACAGAAACCCTCACACCGGGAGCAAGCTGAACTGAACCGGATGAGACAGCCCTTTCCCTGAACTCCCCTTCAGGCTTTTTCAATGCAGCGCCTGTAAGTTCGGCAAGCTTTTTTCTGGTTTCAAGCCTTTTCTCTCTGGTTGGTGAGTTGGCCAGAACAACAAGAAGTGAATCTGCTTCAGATCTTATTCGTTTCAGTTCCCGTTCCCTGTCCATCTCTGTCTGCTTTCTTATTTCATCCAGCTCTCTGCGCTGACGGCGTAACTTTCGCTCCATTTCCCGCCGGTTCTTCCCTGCCTTTCGCCGCTGTATCTTCAGGGCTTCAACTTCTCTGCCTTTTATCTCTTCCAGCTCCCTGAGATTTACCACCAGACTGTCAAGGCTGAAAGAGTCACCTGCCAGTCTGGAAGCCTCGGAAAGGATATCTTCAGGAAAACCTGCTATTGCCGCGGCTTCAAGGGTGCAGGAAGCCCCTGGAAGATCAGGAATGAATCTGAAACCAGGTGTAAGGGTAGCAGTATCAAAGGACATGGAACCGTTTATAAATCCAGCCTTCTCCATTGCCAGAAGCTTCAGCTGACCCATGTGGGTACTTACCATGGTACGCACCCCCATATCCGCAGTTCTCTCCAGAAACACAGCTGCAAGGGCAGCTCCTGTGACTGGATCGGTGCCCCCTGCCGGTTCATCCACAATAGAGAGTGTTTCGGCATTGCCTTCTCTGAGAATCTTTATCTGTTCTGAAAGCCTGGCGGAGTAAGTACTGAGGTGCATGGCTATGGACTGATTGTCCCCCATGCAAACCATAACTCTGCTGAAAAAGGGCATTGTTGAAGGGCCGGTAAGATGGGCTCCAAGCCCTGCTCTTGAGCATACTGAAGCAAGTGCCGCAGCCTTCAGAAGAACACTCTTTCCCCCTGCATTAGGCCCTGAAACAACAAGAACTCGCCAGCTTTCATCAAGCTTGATATCACTTCTGACTGCTGTTTTCACAGGAAGCAGCGGATGAACAAGCCCTTTAAGGTTCAAAGGCCCCTCTTCAGGAAAAACAGTACCCCATCTGGAGTGGTATGCCGCTCTGGCATAGATAACATCAAGAGAAGTGAACACCTGAATGCATTCCATTATCTCCGATGAATATTCACGAACCTGTAAAGTGGCTTCACGGAGTATTCTTCTCTTTTCCTGTTCCAGATCAAGAGCTGTCTCCTGAAGAAGATTCCCTGCTTCAACAAGCTCGGAAGGCTCGATAAAAAAGGTTGCGCCGCTCTCTGATCTATCGTGAACAATGCCCTTGACCCTTTTTCTGGCCCCTGAGGCTACAGGCAGAACAAATCTGCCTGAACGGATAGTGGGAGGTGAATCTCGCAGAGTTCCCGAACCTGCGTAACGGGCTGCAATGGCATTGAGCCTGGATGAAATGCCTGAACGGAGAGACTCAAGTCTTGAAGAGAGCTTTTTCAGTTCCGGTGAAGCGCACGAAGAAAGCTCACCGTCTGGAGTTGTTATTCTTAAGAGCTTCTCTGAAAAGGTAACCAGCGCTGACACATCAGGCAGCCTCCGGTGAAGAACACCTGGCGCGTCATCCTTTACTTCTTCAAGCTTCTGTGAGAATTCCCGAACATCTCTGAGAAGTATGCCTGCGCCTCTCAGGTGAATCGGTTCAAGGGCTATAGCGCCCTTTGCCAGTTGATTCATGGCAGTGTTTGCAATGTCAACTCCACCAAGTGAAGGCTTCACAGAAGAGCCTGAAAGCAGCGCCGCGTGAATGGTTTCACTTTGCAGAAGGGAAGCATCATTCCTGTTTTCAGCAGGAAGGATAGAAAGAACCTTATCTTTTCCCTGCTGAGTGGAAGTGTACTCGGAAACCCTTCTGAGTATCCCTGAAAAATCCAGTTTCTCAAGAGAAACTTTCATTATTTCTTCCGAATGCTGAATGAGGAAGATTCCTCCAGCTTCTTCAGCAGCTCCTTGTCTTTTTTCTTAACTTTTGATGGCACGAATATCTGAATTTCTGCTATCAGGTCACCTCTTCCACGCCTGTTCAGCCTTCCCATACCCATGTTGCGGTGGTGTATTCTGGTACCTGCCTGGGTACCTGAAGGAACCTTGATTCTGACCTCTTCACCGTCAGGAGACGGTATGCTGAACTCGTCTCCCAAAACCGCTGCAGAATAGGAAATAACAAGGGGAAAAACAAGATCGTCGTCTTCTCTCTGAAATGGGCCGTAATTCACATTGTTCACCAGAAGCCTCAGGTCTCCGGGAACACCTCCCATTCCAGGATGGTTGCCCTGCCCCCGAAGCCTGATGTAGTGACCTCTGGAGAGCCCTGCAGGGAGTTCAACTGCAATGGAAGTTTTCTTTTTCCTGTACCCTTTGCCGCCGCACTCTCTGCACATTTTCTTAGGTACTTTTCCTGCGCCTCTGCATACAGGACACTGCTTGACCGTTCTGAAGCTTCCAAGAAGGGTGTTTCTGGTTGAAGCTATGCGACCGGTTCCATCGCACTGCCTGCAGGTCTCCATACCTGCATCAGGATCGGCTCCTGAACCATCACAGCACTCACATGCAGTGTTCTTTTCAACTTTAATTTCCCGTCTGCCGCCCAGGGCAGCTTCGTTAAGGTCAAGATCAACCTTAACCGTAAGGTCTTCACCTTGAACAACTGTGCGACTGCGACCTCCTGATGCAAAGCCGAAGTTTTCCATGAATGCTCTCAGGGCGTCATCCAGTCCAAATCCGCCGAAGACATCCTCCATACCGCCCATGCCTCCGGCTCCAGGTTCTCCTGTGGTGCCGAACCTGTCATAGGCATCCCTTCTGGAAGGATTGCTTAGAATTTCGTAAGCTCTGGCTGCTTCCTTGAAACGCTCTTCAGCCTGTTTATCTCCAGGATTCCTGTCTGGATGGTTCTTCATCGCAGCAGTCCGGTAGGCCTTCTTGATTTCTTCCGCAGAGGCGTTTCTTGCCACGCCCAGTACTTCGTATGGATTCATTTCGGGAATATACTCCTGCCGGAACAGCGCACCAACAAATCAGGAGGTCTGAATACTGTCAGGGCTCATCGCTCTCTGAAGCAATACCACCGATAGAATCAAGGAACTCAGAGTCAGACTCATCATCAACGCTGTTAAAAGCCTCCACAAGTTTGGAAAGAGAATCAGTCTGGGCTCGTACACTGCTGATGGATTTACCCAGAAGAAGGGCATCATCATCGTTTCTGAGCTTCTTAAGTTCCCTGACGGCGTTTTCAAGCTCCTCCAGGGACTCTTTTTCAACCTCTTCCATTGCGGTTTTAAGAATTTTTGAGGCCCTGTACAAAGCCTCATCAGCTTCGTTGCGGAGACCTACAAGCTTCATGCGCCTCTTATCAGCTTCCGCATTAGCTGCAGCTTCTTTACGGAGTCTTTCAATATCGCCGCTTGAAAGACCGCCGCTTGGATTAACCTTGATGCTCTGTTCCTGACCGGTATTGTTATCCTTCGCGGAGACATTGAGAATACCGCTGGCATCTATCTCAAAGGTTACTTCTATTCTGGGTTCTCCCCTCCTGGCAGGTTTTATACCGCGAAGCTCAAAGACTCCAAGACTCCTGTTACCGTCAACAAGATCCCTCTCTCCCTGGGCTACATGCACACTTACCACAGACTGGTTATCGCTGGCAGTTGTGAAAACTCTGCTGTTTCTTGTGGGAACAGGGCTGTTCCTGTCAATGATAGGCGTCATAACGCCCCCCAGCGTTTCAAGCCCCAGTGTAAGCGGAGTAACATCTATGAGCACCAGGTCCTTTCTCTGTCCGGTGAGAACTGAACTCTCTATTGCTGCCCCGAGAGCAACCACTTCATCAGGATTCACCGACTGTGCCGGTTTTTTGCCGAAAAGCTCCTCAACAAGTTCCTGCACCATTGGTATTCTGGTTGAACCGCCCACAAGAACCACATGGTCCAGATCCTCCATCTTCATACCGGCCTCTGAAACAGCCTCCTGGCAAAGGGGCATTGTCTTTCTTATCAGATCACCTGCAAGCTCTTCGAATAGTTTCCTGGTTACCTTTATCTCCAGGTGAACAGGTCCTGATTCTCCTGTGGCAATGAACGGCAGGTTGATATCGGTCTCCTGTGCCATTGAAAGCTCGCATTTAGCCCTCTCCGCGGCCTCCCTTACCCTCTGAGGAGCTATAGTGTCATTGTTAAGGTCAATGCCTGTATCAGACAGGAACTCTGCCATAATCCAGTTCACCAGCTGTGTATCCAGGTCGTCACCGCCAAGTGAAGTATCCCCCAGTGTGGCTTTAACCTCAAAAACACCTTCAACCACCTGAAGAACACTTATGTCAAAAGTACCTCCTCCGAAGTCGTAAACAGCTATTTTTGATTTTCCCCTGGGCTCCAGAAACGCCAGTGCGGCTGCGGTGGGCTCATTGAGTACCCGTTTGATGTTCAGACCTGCTATCTTGCCTGCTGCTTTTGTGGCTTCCCGCTGCACCTCATTGAAATAAGCAGGAACGGTTATTACAGCTTCTGTTACCTCTTCACCAAGGAACTCTTCAGCTGTCTGCCTGAGTTTCTGAAGGATGATGGCAGATATCTCAGGAGGGGTATAGATACGATCCATTATTCGCACAGCAGCATCTCCATTTGTGTTCTCAACAATCTCGTAGGAAACATTGTCAATGCCGTCGGCTATCTCTGAGTACTTTCTACCCATCAGCCTTTTCACACTGGAAATGGTATTTCGGGGGTTGGTTATGGCCTGTCGTCTTGCAACAAGGCCTACCAGTCGTTCTCCTTTTGCTGAGAATGCCACCACAGAGGGCATTACCCTGGCACCGCTCTTAGACTGAATAACCGTAGGATGCCCCCCATCACTAAAGGCAATGCATGAGTTGGTGGTACCAAGGTCTATTCCAATGGTTCTTCCCATTATTATCCCCCTATATGATTCACAGGTATATATGTGAAGTAATTTCAGCTGTTAAAAGTATCTCCTGTTATCCGGCATGTCAACCTTGCCTAAGAAGCTTCTCAGGAGAGCTTATTACGCCTCTCTCGCAGACAATTGCAGTGATCAGCTCCACAGGAGTTACATCGAATGCAGGATTGAAGACGCCAACCCCCTCAGGAAGCAGCTGACGGTCTCCCAGTGATGCCAGTTCTCCTCTTCCCCGTTCCTCTATTACTATCTCTTTCCCTGTCTGTGCTTCAGAATCAAAAGTGGTAACAGGCGCGACTATGTAGAATGGAATACCGGCTCTTCCTGCGTTTACCGCAAGGGAGAGGGTTCCTATCTTGTTGGCTGAATCGCCGTTCATTGCTATTCTGTCTGCCCCTGTAATTACTGCATCAATTCTGCCGGAAGCTATCAGAGAAGCGGCAGCAGAGTCTGGAATAACCTTAACAGGTATACCGGCTTTAGAAAGCTCCCATGAGGTTAACCGGGCCCCCTGCAGAAGAGGTCTGGTTTCGTCTGCATAGACTTCTTTGAGCTTTCCGTTCTCAAAGGCTTTGTAGATAACCGAAAGAGCTGTCCCCAGACCGGCAGTGGCAAGTCCGCCGGCGTTGCAGTGGGTGAGAACAGTACAGTTGTCAGGAAGAAGTGCTGCTCCCAGTCTGCCCATTTCCATGCTGGCTTTCAGGTCTTCAGAGAACATTCTTTCAGCACTGAGAAGAAGTTCTGAAAGCCCCTCTTTTCTGGTATTGCATTCTCTGATAATCTTCCTCTGAATATCAAGACAGTTAAAGAGATTAACAGCTGTAGGCCTGGTTTTTGCAAGCACATCCACCAGCTCCAGGGTCTTCTCTCTGAAGTTTTCCCCCTCCCCTGCCTCTTTCATTGCAGTAACAGCGCCGTAGGCAGCGGCAATACCTATGGCAGGGGCTCCCCGTACAGCCAGTGTTCTGATGGAGTCTGCAAGTATCTCCACAGTATCGCAGGAAAAATATATTTCCCTGCCTGGAAGCTCCCTCTGGTCCAGAAGTACCAGTCTGCCTTCTTTCCACTCCATAGTGGGAACCGGAATCATCTGTCTCCTTTCAGAACATCGCAGCAGATTCTGTAAATATCCGCAGGTTCCATGAGCCTGCCGGCACCTGTTGTCCCGCAGGCAAGTTTACCCTGAGCAGGCCCTGCGAAAACAATACCCCGTTCCTTCAGAACTGAAACATTACGGACCACAGCCGGATTCTCCCACATTCTGGTGTTCATTGCAGGCGCAATAACCACAGGCGCTGAACAGGCAAGAAAAGAAGCTGTGAGCAAATCATCTGCCAACCCCTGTGCCGCCCTTGCAATAAAGTGGGCAGTGGCAGGCGCCACAATCATAAGGTCAAGGTGATCTGTAAGGGATATATGGGGTATCAAATTGTCACCGCTGAAAAGCTCTGTATGGCAAGGTTCGCCGGTAACAGCAGAAAGCTGTATCGGAGTGATGAATTTCATACCTCCAGGGGAAAGTACGGATTTTACACTGTGCCCTGCTTTTCTCAGCATTGATGCCAGAGAAACCGCCTTGAAAGCAGCTGCGCCTCCGGTAACCCCCATGAGTATATCAGCCATCAGTCACCTCCTCCCTGTTTTTTCTTCCTATTTCGTCAATACCCCGAAGGGTAAGTTCCGGAGAAACTGTAAACTCGTGAAGACACCGGACAGTCAGAGATGGAGCCCAGCCGCCGGTGGCCCAGAGAACAGGCTCAGTTCCCAGTTCCCCTGTTATCATGTCAATCATACGGTCAGCACCGCCGGCTGCTCCATAGAGAACCCCTGCCCTTACCGCATCAGCAGTTGTTCTTCCTATCACCTTGTCTGGAAACTTCAGATCAATGGGATTCAGTCTTTCAGCTTTCTTGAACAGCTCACCTGCAGCGGTTCCAACACCGGGGCAGATTGCTCCTCCGCAGTACCTGCCTGCAGAATCTATAACATCGAATGTTGTTGCTGTACCGAAATCTGCCACTATGGCAGGAAGCCCCCCGGACATAATTGCCGCCACTGCGTTTGCCAGCCGGTCAGGCCCGACTTCATGGGGAAACAGGTACTCAAGTTCTATTCCTGCAGTATCCGGCCCGACTATCACAGGAGTTACTCCAAGGCGTCTTTGAGACATCTTTACAAGTGTGTGGCGAACCTGGGGCACAACAGAAGCAAAAGCCGCATCCCCTGGAGTATCAAACCCGTCTGCATCCAGAAGCGCCTTCACAGTTATCCACAGCTCATCTGCAGTCCAGTGCTGCGTCCGTATTCGCCACTGTTTCATCAGCTTTCCGTTACGGAACACAGCAAGGGCGGTTTTTGTGTTGCCTACATCAAAAGCAAGCCTGTCCATTGTTCTCTCCTCCATGGTAACTCCAGTCCATACCTATGTCTGAACTTTCGGCAGAGTGAGTCAGCGCGCCTGAAGAGATACCGTTTACTCCGGTGGCTGCCACTGCTGCCACTGTCTTCAGGTTTATTCCTCCTGATGCCTCAAGATAAACACCTGAATCACCTGAAATCTTCACAGCTTCTCTGAGGGTGTCAGTATCCATGTTGTCAAGGAGTATCCTGTGAGGGGCAAGGGGCAATACAACCCTGAGCTGGCTGAGACTGTCAACCTCTATCTCCACAGGAATCCCCTGAGATTTAAGGCGGTTCATTACAGGGCCGAGATTCTCAACGCCTCCTGCGGCAGCTATGTGGTTGTCCTTTATCATGGCCATATCAGCCAGCGAAAAACGGTGATTTACACCGCCGCCTGCTTTTACAGAGTACTTTTCCAGCCCCCGAAGACAGGGGGTTGTCTTCCTTGTATCAAGTATCTCAGTGCCGTATTTCCGGACAAGACTCACATACTCTGATGTGAGGGTTGCGATTCCGCACATTCTTCCAAGAAGGTTTAGAAAAATCCTCTCTCCTCTGAGAATATCAGACACTCTTCCATAAATCACAGCAAGAGTGGTTCCTGAAGGAACCTTTTGCCCTTCTTCAGTGAGTATTTCCACTGATACCCGATCAGAAAGCATATGAAAAGCCTTTGCTGCAAATGGTATTCCAGCCACTACAAGATTCTCTCTGGCATTCACATCGCAGGATGCCATCGTGAGACCGTTATTTCCAAGGGCTCCTGTTGCAGCATCTTCAAGTGCCCTGTCTTCAATGAGAGCACACCTGATAACCTCTTCGGCCACCTGATCCGGATCTTTCCAGTCGGTAACTGTCATATGCTCATCCCCCTGATCCAAATACCTCTCTGCCTCCTCTGAAGGTAGAAACAACTTGCAAACCATCAATACATTTGAACGGATTCCCGCTGAGAAAAACCATATCCGCAGGTCTTCCCGGCTCCAGAGGAGAAGAAAGAGCCATGCATTCAGACATTCTCGCAGCCTCAATGGAGTATAACCGGAGAGCATCTTCCACTGAAAGGCTCTCAGCAGGATTCCTGTGCCGCCAGGCTCCCTTCAGACCATAGAGCGGCCCTGCAGGCATGGAATCACTTCCGAAACAGAGTGAGAAACCTGCAGAAAGAATCGACCTGAAAGGATTCAGGAAAGAAGAATGGCAAGCTCCGAGCAGCCTGTCATACATTCCGCCTTGTCTCTGCCACCTCTCGACAAAGTTGGGCTGCATGGAAAATGAATGGTATTCAGGATCAAAATGCCCTGGCCAGACCCTGAGCAGGTCTTCCCCGTGCTCTATCCTTACAGGAAAACCGCCTCCCGCAGCTTCAAAAACCCTTCCGGTAACCCTGTCTATCTGCTCCAGCGCAGCACCGCCTATTGCATGAATCACCGGAGTAAGCCCCTGGTTAAAACATACGGCAAGTGCATCAAAAAGCTCCTGATCCGTGAAGAGCAGGTGTTCACCTGACTTCAGGTCAAGTGCTGCTGTCCCTGCTCCGAATGAACCGTCCAGAAACAGTTTTATCATAGAACTTCCCCTGTAGCTGCCTGAAAGCCAGGGAGGTCTTGTCTGCACCACAAAGGAAATATCAAGATCAGGAGAGGCCTCCATGATAAGATCAATGTGTTCAGGCTTCTCAATGGTGCAGCAGCCGGTAATTCCCATTGAGTAAATATCTGAAACCACCGAAGCCAGCGCGTTTCTCACCTGTTCCGGCTCAGGCGGAAAATACCTGGTAAAATTTATTACCATTCTCTCCAGAAGAAAACCGTTTTCCCTGTCAACTTCAGATGAATGTACTGTAATAAGGTTAAGCATTGCAGAGTTTACCATTCCCTTGTGACCGCATGTGCGGCAGAGAAAAACAGGAACTCCTCCTGTCGCTCTGTCCAGTTCAGCAAGGGTGGGAAGAACAGGGGTATTCCAGAGGCTTTCATCCCAGGATTCACCTCTGAGAATACTTCCGTGAGGAACCTCTTTCGCGGCCATTGAAACAAGATCAAGAAACTCTTCCCTGGAACAGGCCTGAGAAAGGTCAAGGGAAATCTTCTTGAGAATCATCCATGTCAGGTGACAGTGACCATCAAAGAAAGCCGGCATACCGAACTGGAAGTGAAAACCATCAGAGGGACCACAGGGAACTATCTCTGTTATCTTTCCCTGGGAAATTCGAACAGCAGCACCTTCAAGAGGCTCGCCGGAACCTGTCCACAGAGTGCGGCAGCGAAGCTCAGTCACCTGATGAATCAAGGATGTATTTATACATCACATCTATGAGTTCACTTCGCACTTCCAGCTTGAAGTCGGTTCCGCCTCTGTACCTTCTTACTGCACTCACCTTACCTCTTATCTCAGCCTGAATTATTCCCCTGGAAGGGGTGGGACCCTGTGCTGTTTCCACACTGTCTGTGCCGGGGTCCTTAATCTCCCGTGCTTCAATATCCATTGGCGAATCGTTACTGAACCATTTCTTCAGCAGGATATAGCTTCCCCCTATTATGGAAGTTCTTTCTGGAAAATGCACATCAATCACTGTTGTCTGGCAGCTTTTCCCCTTACTCTGAGTAGAATAAAGAACAGAATTGTTCCTGCCTCCTTCCTTGGCTTCATAAAGGGCTCTGTCCGCAGAGACGATAAGCTCGGAACCTCTGACCTGTTCCGTTGAAGCTACTCCAAGGGAAATCTGAACCTGAAGAGGAATTTCTTTTCCCTTAACCACAACAGTTATCTCTGAATCCTCAACAAGTTTCCTTATTCTCTCGGCAGTGGCCATTCCCTCGGCTTCTCCGGTGTTCAGCAGCAGAACTGTTATCTCTTCGCCGCCATAGCGGTAGGCTTCCCCTCTGAACCTCACACAATTCCTCACAAGGGAAGAAACATGGCGCAGAACAATATCCCCTGTGTCATGCCCCCAGGTATCGTTGAATTTCTTGAAGTGATCAATATCAATCATGATGGCGCACATGGGAAGAGACAGGGAAGCCATGGAACGAAGCAGCACAGGCAGATCACTGTCCATTATCTTCCTGGGAGGAAGACCGGTGACCGTATCCAGCTCAACGAGTCTGGGAAAACTGACATTAGGCATATCTCTCCCCTTCAGCCTGGTCCCGAATACAATAATTTAACTGTGACCGGGGTCAACCGCACTGTTGACCCTGTTGAAGATAATGGCTAGACTCTTCTCAAACTGAATACTGAAGGAGAGGTGACCTGTGAGAAGTTTCAGATGGATGGCTGCAGGAGTTCTCTTACTCTGCAGCTGCATAGGCTGGAATGAGGAACAGCAGGGAGTAGTTGACAGCTACATGGAGCTTCGAAGAACAGTGGCTGACCGTAAATGGAATGAGTCATATGAGATGCTCACTGAGGGAACCAGAGAATACATAGACATAGTCTTAGACATTTTTCAGGAAAACAATATTGAACTGATTGACAGCAGAGATGATTTATTCGAGTCTCTGGCAATAGAAACTGAGATCTTCAGTATGTCAGATGTGATACACTCTGTGGAGTTTGCAGGTGATCGTGCCCTGCTGACTGCAGACGGTCAGGACGGCTACAGGACATTTGAATTCCTGAAGGAGCATGGCGAATGGAAACTGAATCTTGTTCCGGATATTCAGATGATACTGAACTTCATGATGGAGGGAACCCCTGAGTCATCAGGTGAAGCGATTCCTTCATATATTTCATCAGGAGAAGGCAGCTGTATATTCCTGATAAGGAACAATCTGAACGGATTAGCAATACACAATGTGTTCTGCTCTCTCAGCACCGATGACAGCTGGGGTGATGACAAACTTGGTCCTGGTATTCTCGGCACAGGAAGCGAACTCGGGCTGCACCTGAATCCCGGCAATTATAACATTCAGGTATTTGATTCCATGGAAAGGTCATATACCCTATGGCAGGTTGAGCTTGATGAGAATGGGATTCTCTGGGAAATAACCGAAGAGGACATGGATCGGCAGCAATAGATAGGCAGGTCTTTACCTGACCTTTACAATTTTATATTATGGCGTTCAATAGAAGAGCATCTCATACCCAAACAGAGAGAGGGGAACCTACTACAATGAAGAAGATGATTGCTTTCATAGCAACAGTCTCAGTACTCACACTTATCGCCGGATGCGGTAGCGGCAATGTTCCTGTAAAGATCATCAACGATCTGGGAGCCTGGAACATAGAAGAAGTACAGATTGACCCTACTGACTCCCCTTGGGGCGAGAATCGCATTACCGAACCCATTGTACCAGGTGAGAATGAAACCATTAGTGTTCCTGCAGGCAGTTATGATATGAGAATTACAGATGAAGACGGTGACACATATACCAGATGGGATGTTGAGATCGGTGCAGAAGGTTACCAATGGAGCGTTACACTGGACGACATAGACTAGACTGCCTTGTCTGAATACGGAAATTCCGCACTGACAGCTGTCTGTGGAGTTTTCCGGAACGGGAAATACACAGGTCACTGAGTCCTGTGAACTAAGCGGGGGTTGCTTTGCAGCCCCTGCTCTTTGAAAAAGGGCAACAGCATTATTGCCCGGCTTTTGTATTAAGAACCGGTTATAAGCGCAGACACAAAAAACTGTAACGAAAAGAGGAGAACTATGAAGAAACTGCTTTTTGCTCTTGCCGCTCTTCCTGTGATATTCGCAGGATGCGGTGGCGGAGAACCTGCCCATGAGACCGACAATCACAGTGATGAACCTGAAGTCATTGAAGTGGTGATTGAAAACGGACTGGAAAGCTACGACATTGAAGAGATTCTGGTGGATCCTTCTGACGGCCCATGGACTGATAACCGTATAGAGGACATCCTCAAGCCAGGCGACAGGGTTACCATTGAGCTTGAAGAGGAAGATACCTACGACATAAAGATCATTGATGAAGACGGTGACACATACACAGTCTGGTTAGTTGATATCGGGGAAGACGGATACGAATGGGAAGTAACCCTAGCTGATATGGACGCCGAAGGCGAACAGGTTGAAGTCACCGTTACGAACGACCTTGATTCATGGAGTATCTGGTACCTCTACGCCAGTCCTTCAACAAGCGACGAATGGGGTGAGGACAGACTTGGATCAGAAATACTTGAACCTGGTGAGAGCGTAACATTCACAATCAGTTCCGGTACCTGGTACGACTTCCTTGCAGAGGACGAAGACGGAGACGCCTATCTTCTTACAGAAGAATACATAGATGGTGACTTTGAGTGGAATGTCAGCTTTGAGGACATGGACAGTTCCTACCCAACGAGCTACGGGGATGACACAGACGGCGTTCCTGTAACCATTCACAACGACCTTGGTGACTGGACCATCTGGTACATCTACTGTGACAGCGTAGATGATCCATGGGGCGAAGACAGGCTCGGCTCTGAGCTCCTTCACCCTGATGAAGACTTTACCTTCTATGTAGCTGAAGGCGAATACGACATCAGGGTTGAAGATGAGGACGGCGACACATACACCCTCTGGGGCGTTACTATCGACCAGGAAGGTTACTACTGGTCGGTTACACTGGGCGACATGGATTAATGCCCTGATTTCAGTGCTTGACAGGGGAGCGCAAGACGCTCCCCTTTCCTTTGAAATTACAGAAGATCAGAAGAACCTTTCAGGCGGCAGCAATACTCACGGCTGTAATGGCTGGCCGGTATGCTGCGAACCAGCAAGAATAACTCTGGTGAGCGGTCCTGGCAGATGTAACACAGAATACATATACATCAGCAATGCTGAAGAAGACGACCGGGGGCTAAGTGCAACCTCTGCAGAAACAGCCCCTGGAGACTCAACAGAGACAGGAGTTGAACCGGCCGGATACGGTATGCAGGTAGATCAGAATAGTAAAGCATATACAGTATGGAAACAGGGAAGTCACAGAAAAGGGCTGCCTTCAGGCGGTAACTCAATAAGAACGAAGGAGCACTTAATAATGCACCGGGCACTTTTCAACACCATATTGCATTAATGAGATAAACCAATATAGCCAATTGCTACAGGAAAAGGAGGAAGATTGAGATTATTACTGACAATGTCGCTGGCAGCAGTGGTTCTGCTGTCACTGAGCGGATGCTACGAAAAGGTTCCTCTAAAAGTTACCAATGGTCTGGAGATGTATGACATACACTGTATATACATAAGCCGGAATTCTGACGATGTCTGGGGAACCAACCATCTGCCTGGAACAGATATCCTTGGTCCTGGCAGAACAGCTGAAATTCTGGTTCTTCCAGGCAGATATGACATTCAGGCAATGGACCAGGACGGAGACACCTACACACTTAATGATGTGCAGGTTCCTTCAGATGGTTTTGAATGGACAGTAACCATTGACCAGATTGATGCGAATACCACAACTCAGGCAGCTGCATCTGCAGGCAACTGCTCAATAATCATTACTAATGATTTGGGCGGCTGGAATATAGAAGGCATCTGGATATCCTCCTCTGAATCCAGTTCATGGGGTGAAAACTACCTTCAGGGTGAAATACTCTACCAGGGAGACTCATTTACAGCCTTCGTACAGCCAGATACCTATGATATTTATCTTATTGATAACGATGACGACACCTATACAAGATGGGGTGTAACTGTTACAGAGAGTGGTTATGACTGGAAAGTAACCCTGAGCGATCTTGATGGAGGAGGCAGCAGCGGAGGCGGTTGATTCTGACAAGACTGAGGCGGAGCTTCAGTTAAACATATGGAAGGGGAAAGACGAGCCTCAACCTGTGTTCTCTTCCCCTTGCAGCCAGAGAAACAAACGCACACAGCTGTTCTGATACAATACTTGTGCAAGGATATCAGTATGTGGTAAATAGCTTTAACAATATGATATACCAGAGCAGATCAGGTCTGTATGCCTGTATTCTGTTAATCCTACAGCTAACAGCGCACCGTCAACGATCTTTTTTCTGCAGCATTGCAAGAGGAGTGCAGCAGAGGTGGGAGTAATGAATGAACAGAACTGTTGAGAAAACCATCAAGTTTCTGCTGGATGAGTGTATACCACCTGTTATTAGAGACTCTAAACTATTCATGAAAATACCGTTAATGGTTGCTTTCCGCAAGAAAAACAGGCATTTTCTTTCATTCAAGGAGAAAGTAGCCTTCTGTCACAGCGAGTCTTTCTTCAGTGAGATCTACAGGGAAACTGGAACCGTGAGCATTCAGAGTGAAGGGACAGACCTGTCGGACAAGGCTATGGATCTCATAAAAAAGGAAATACTGGGAACAAGGGTACTTGACGCAGGCTGCGGCAAAGGCAGACTTGCCTCAATTCTAAGTGAAGACAGATCTGTTACCGCTTGCGATATAGTTATAGATAAAAAGACTATTGAGCAATATCCAGAGATATCCTTTCATGAAACAGATATATGTTCACTTCCATTCAGTGACAAACAGTTTGAAACTGTTACCTGCACCCATACGCTTGAACACATCTGGGATATAGAGTCTGCTGTAAAAGAACTCAGAAGAGTGGCGGAAAAAAGGCTTATCATAGTTGTCCCCAAAGAACGACCATACAAATACGCTTTCAACCTTCACCTTCATTTCTTCACCTTTCCATATCAGGTTATTCGCATGTTCAGCAGAGATGGAAATTCAGCAAACCGCAGACTTGAGGATCTGGGTAACTGCTGGTACTGCAGAGAAGACCTTTAACGGCATACTGCCCTTCTGCCGAATTGCCTGCAATCATGCTGTACATAAGCGCCCATGCAATGCCTGCAGATTGCCGAAGAGAATCAATCTTCTTTCTAACATACTGAAGTACAATAAGAAAGGGTAAGACAGTCATTAAGCCAAAAACTATCTCCTTTTTACGCTGACAACTATCCGTACTACCTTAGCAGGATTAGCACTGTACTATATGTCAACATCCAGTTCCATCCCGGCAGAGGAATAGGGTTGAATTACATATTTTTATGGTTATTATTATTGGCTTCTTATTGCCGGAGATGCCGGATTCAGTGGATGTAACTATAATAAACTCAATATATGTGCCTGTTACTACAATCAACCTTTTGTTTCCCACGATCAGAAGCTCTGCGAAATTCCCGTGTACTCTCCACTTCAGCCTGAAACAAGTAGAGTCCTCAGGTTTCCCTACAGGTATGTCAATAAGGTAATATGCACAACGACATCAGGCTACAACTATTCAGTTACTGGATTCAAGCCCATTGGTGATCCACCTGAGATACGGTCATTCAGTCTCGGTTTAATATTTAACTGACATCTGGGATACCTTGCAATCGTGTAAGTACCAAAACCCCTGACGGTCTGTCTGCTCACTCAGAACTGCCTGATTATTCCTGTCTGTATTGCTCCGCAAAGGAACAGAGAATATTATATACAAATGCTGTACTGACTCATCATATCACTAAAGCCTTAAAGGAGAGCTTCTCTGATCTATTTCATTGCCTCTTTGCTGTTCAATCCACTTGAACTGATACCTGCTCAGACTGAACTTTTTGTTGTTAATAACACAGGCAGGATTATCTCCTCATGTTATTGTTTAGTATCAGGTTGCGATTCCCTGTCAAAAGTATTCGATGGAGAGCTGACCCCTGACAGCTCAGCCCAGTTTACCATTCCATGCCGGCATATGAGCCGAATAATATTCCATACCACAGACGGTACCAACTACAGAGTTGAAGACTTCTCCCCATCAACAAGGTTAACTGATACTCTCTCGATTTCATTGGCAGAAAAGGAATTCGGCGGTTTTCTTGACATTATTGGCGGATCCAACAGGTTCACTCTGGTTAACTCAACACCTCTGCCTGTAACCGGATTGTTTCTTGAGGGTGCAGAGGAAGAAAACCTTTTGGGACCAAATCCTCTTATGACATCGGAAACAGCTTGCTTTTGGGCAGATCAGGACACCCTTGTTGTAAAGGCACAGGATATCTCCGGAAGGTGGTCGAATTCTATAACTCTGGTAAAGAATAACATCAGTAACTACCATGAAGAAACAAAGGTATACATTGAATCTTTTGCAGAACTGCCATCTGATAACGAAAAAAGCCATCGTTATCTTCTCAGCTGCCTGTACGATCAGAATGTGTACTTCGTGGAAATCCACCCGATATCAGGGATCCCTGTGTTAATTGACCTAACCTCATCACCGCTGGGAACATGGGAAATGATAGATATATCTTCATACCCTGAACCTTCTTTCATTGTTTGCGAAGACCAGAATGGAAGGTCATATTCTATTAACACAATGTATAAAGATTACTCTGTATATATTGTTGATTGTTTTTCTCTTGATTTTGACTTCAGCTTTCCCTCAGGGAGGAACTGATGCAGGATTTTCTGGGACTTGATGTTTTTCTTCAGACTCTGCTCAAAGCAGGAATTGTCTGGGTATCCTTTTACGGAACCGGTCGGATTCTCCATTCACTTCTGAAAATTGAAAAAGTATTTCTCCTCTTCCCCCCTGAGATAACAGGAATTCTCTTCTTTGTTTTACTGGTTCCTCTCCTGACTCTGTTTGGAATTCTTACCAGGCCGGTTTGTTCAGCGATTATTCTTGTTTTCTCACTTCCAGGGCTTTTCATTCTCTATAGCAAACTCAAAGATGCCCTTTCAAACATTACTTTTTCTATTCTGACTATTACACTTATAATTGCACTTGTATTCGTATCACTTCTTAACCTTTCTTATGCCTCAATGCCCAATCTGGCCTTTGATGACCCTCTGGTTACCTATGCGGTTCAACCTGATAAATGGTTAAATAACGGAGGAATGTACTGGCTTGAGGAAACAGTGTTTTCTGGATTTCCACTGCTGTATGAAATGACTGCTGTATGGCCGGCATCTCTGTCACAGGATCGTTTGAACCAGCTGAGCATTCTTCAGGTTTTTCAGGTGACTCTGCTGTTCATTGCCCTGTTCCGCAGCATGAGAATCTTAGACATCAAGCGTTCATTAAGAATTCCGGCTGCCTTGATTGTATTACTGAATACCTATCTCTACTACTGGTGTACAATGGCCAAAACAGATACTATGGCTATTCTGTTCTCCACACTGGCATTGGCATTTGCATTAAGAAACAGCGGCAACAGAAAGGAGGACAGCTCGCTCTACTCTTCATGGCTTTTCATGGGTCTTGCAATGGCAACCAAACAGACCACCGCCATAGTACTGATTCCTGTGTTTTTCTACACTGCTCGATCCTTTCTTCCTTTAAACTGGAAGAAACTTGCATTTACCGCTGTATGTTTTCTGGCTGTACCTGCTGCCTTTGGAATCAGAACAATGGTAAAAACAGGAAGCCCTGCATATCCAGTCAACCCTGTATCATTCATGGTTAAAGAGGAATGGCAACAAAACGAGCCCGAAGAAAACATAATGATAAATAACAGAGCATCAGAATTTTACTCTGACAAAGACTTTTCTCTGGCTAAACAGTTTGGAGTGTTTTTCTTAACTATGGAGGGATGCATTCTGCTGCTTATCGGTGGTACTGTTTACAAGATTTTCAGCAGGGATTTTTCTGATCTGACTAAACTGATCCCATTTCTGGCTTATTCTGCAATTGCTGTTTATGTGTTCTGGCCTCCGTGGTGGGGTGCCAAGTATTCCATACTGATATACCCTTTCTGTGCAATTCTTGGAACATACCTCTTGTCGTCCTGGAGGTATTCAAAACAGTTTGCCGCAGCTGCCGTTATTCCTGTATTTGTGATTCCCGGATTCTTTTTTACTGCATTGTCACCATGGCCGTTCATATATCGGTATACAGTCCTTGAATCAGTAGTTTCAGGTTCCTGGGACAATCATGACAGCGGCTACAAAATGTACCTGAGTACACCTGAGGGTATGCTGAACCTCTGGGCAAACTCTGCACTGTCAGATGATGATGTAATAGTATCACTGCAACAGGAAAAGAGGTACTTTTTCAGCGGAACTGTTATCGTGGGCTGGAGACATCCTCTGGCACAGAAGCTGTATCTGGAAAACACCCTTGAGGATGAGATTGAGATACTGAGGGAGCTTAATGCAGGCTACATAGCATGCGCAAGGCATGACCCTGCGGTATTGGACCAGGAAGACAGGCTTCTGATTCTGGATCACATAGGTATTGGAGAACTGCTTGAGCCTGTTACAAAGCAGGGCAACTACGCTCTATACAGAATCAATTACTGATTGCCGGAATCAGTCCATGAAGCAGCTCCATTGTCAGTGAAACCATAACTGTCACCAGCAGAAAAAGTACCTGGCGCTGAACTGCCTTCTTCAATACTGACTGTGTAACTTGTAGATGTCAGGCGCTGAACTGATGCCATGCCGATATCAGCAGGTGTTCCATACTGATAATTGTTTTCAGTTAAGTGAAATACTTTCTGAGAAGCTATTGTAAGGGATGCACTCTCATTGACATCTCTGAACTTAGAAATGAAGATAGCAGCGAGAATAGCTATGATAAAAAATGCAATTTCGAATATAGAAAGACTGAAATCTGTACTATAACCCTATTAACAGTCTATTGCTTCTGTTATAGAGGAATAATGCTTAAACAAATCAGGCGGCCTGAAAAGGCCGCCTGAAAACAGTTCTGTTGTTTACTAGTCTGAGTCTACCCAGGAAGCAACACCGTTGTCAATGTTACCGTGGCTGACAGCAGCAGGACAGGTAATTGTAATGGAAGCGCTTGGTGCAGAACCGCGATCCTCAATAGTAATTGTATATGCTCCTCCGGTTGCACACTGAACCTGATCCATTTCAATGTCTACTGCATTACCGTACATACTGTTGTTCTCTGCGAAGTAGATAACTTCCTGTGAGGCAATTGTGCGCATATTGGCACGGCATGCGCTCCTCTTTGCGCTCTCGGAAACATCGCTGAACTTGGGAATGGCGATAGCGGCAAGAATACCGATAATAACCACCACAATCATCAGCTCGATGAGGGTGAAACCTTTCTTCATACTTATTCTCCTTTCAAGAGAAATTGGTTCAAATGCTAACACAAAATAGTTAAGCATATTATTTGCCACTCAGGCATAGCTGATTATTGTCGCTTAGCGAGCAATACCTGGCTTCAGTTATTGCAGTGACGGCTGTGTATTGCAATATGCTTATGGGCCCTCCTCCTCTTTCCTGTACTTTTCAAGCCTTCTGTGAAGAGTGGCCTCATTGATGCCCAGAATACGGGCTGCCGCTCTCTTCTCCCCTGCTGTTTTTTTATCAAGCACATAGAAAGTCCAGGCCTTTTCGATCTCAGACAGAGTCGGCAGAGAATCGTCACCCTCCCTTGCAGAATAAAAGACAGGTTCCCTGGGTTTCTGCAGCAGAAATCCAGGCAGATCGCTCAATGAAACCACATCTGAAGCACTGCTCATGACACAGACCCGCTCAACTATGTTCTGCAGTTCCCTTACATTTCCAGGCCAGTCATAAGAACCAAGGGCTTTAATGCTGTCAGAATCAAAGCTCTTGATTCCGTGTTCGCTGTTTCTCAGAAAGTGTTCCACCAGAAGGATGATGTCTTCCTTTCTCTCCCTGAGAGGGGGCATGACAATCGGCAAAACATTCAGCCTGTAGAAAAGGTCCTCTCTGAACTGATTCTCGAAAACCATTTTATGCAGATCTCTGTTGGTTGCGCAGATTAGCCTGGCATAAAAAGGTTTTGTTGCAGTATCCCCTACAGGTCGAACCTGCCGTTCCTGAATAGCCCTCAGCAGCTTTGCCTGCAGATCACGGCTGAGTTCCCCTATCTCATCCAGAAACAGCGTTCCTCTTCCTGCTGATACCATCAGACCGGTCTTGTCTCTGTAAGCTCCGGTGAAGGAGCCCTTCTTGTGGCCGAAAAGCTCACTTTCAAGAAGATTTGGCGAGAGACTGCCGCAGTTAATGCCTACAAAAGGTTCATCTATTCGGCTGCTGTTGTTGTGTATGGCTTTTGCAACAAGTTCCTTCCCTGTACCACTTTCCCCTGAGATAAGCACAGTGCTTGAATTATCCGCAACTTTTCTTACCAGCTCAAGTACCTTCAGAATTGGTTTTGATTTGCCTATAATCCCCTGAAAGTTGTACTGCTTCTGAAGTTTTCTCTTGAGATTTCTGTTTTCTTCAGTAAGTTTCAAATCTCTGACGCACTTTTCTATGGCAGCAAGCATCTGGTCTGTCTTGAACGGTTTAAGAAGATAATCAGAAGCTCCTCCCCGAACAGCTTTAACTGCAGTGTCCACACTGGAGAATGCTGTCATGAATATTCCTGCAGTGTAAGGCTGTAACTCTCGAATTCTGCCGAAGAGGTCCAGTCCATTCATTCCAGGCATCTTTATATCAGAAATCAGCACATGAACAATATTTTCTTTGCACCAGACGAGGGCCTCTTCCGGCTTGCGAAACGAGGTAACCTGATATCCATTCTGCTCAATGAGCAGAGTAAGCCACTCTACCATTGATTCTTCATCATCAACAAGCACCAGTGAAAGATCTTTTTTATCCATATTACCTGCTTACAGCACCGGGAAGAGAAATGGTAAACACAGCCCCTCCCAGAACACCATTCTCTGCTTTGACTGTACCATTATGCTCTGAAACAATCCTCTTGACAACATAGAGTCCCAGTCCTGTACCCTCCTGTCTGGTGGTCCAGAATGGTTCCCATATATTCTTAATATCTTTTTCTTCTATACCTGGACCGTTATCGGAAATCTCTATTCGAACACTGTTGTCAGCAGTTACTGTTCGTACAGAGACACAGATAAGAGGAGCATGGGTATTGCACAGTGCCTCAACTGAATTACGCATAAGGTTTGCTATAACCTGAGATAAACGGGTTTTATTGCCTTTTATCAAAGGATCATCAGAAGCTTCGAGAAAATTGATAGAAACTCCACCTGCAAATCCGTGAACCGCAGAATCAACATTATCCTTTACCAACGAGTTTACACTGAGCTTTACCATGGGAAAATCACTACCGCTTCTGGATAGGGATAAATACCCTTCAATTAGTTCCGAGACCCGTTTCGACTGTTTGTCAATCAAATCAGCCATTTTACTGATTTCCTTACTGGAGAGCGTTCCTGAAGCAAGCATCTGTGCCGCTCCGCTCATAGATGCCAGAGGATTTCTTATCTCATGGGCCATTGTGGCTGACAGCTTACCGATGAGAGATAGTTTATCCCTTTCCTCAAGAGCTGCCCTGTAGTTTCTCAAATCGGTAATATCTGTAAGAATCACTATGGCACCGCCACCATCACCATACCTGCTAAACTTGCATTGTATTATATTATCATCTAATATAATATCAATTTCTGGCGGAAATTGGCCTTTATTCAGAAATTCAGAAACAAGGTGACCGAGTGGAGAATTGGTCACAGGTTGATCAGTACCAAGGAGATTAACAGCAGCAGGATTAACAGCAAGGACATCTCCGTTATTATCAACAACCACAACACCGTCGTGAAGACTTTCAAGTACCTGCCTGCTCCTGGCTCGCAACTCGGCCATATTATCAAGAGCCTTCTGCAGCACACCATTCTCTGTATAAAGAGCCTGACCCAGAATTCCTCCACCGATACCTGAGGCAACAGCAAGAAAGCCGTTCATAACTATTCTCATGGCTATGTAGTTGGCAGAAAGCTTCATCTGACCGCTCTGAAGCAGCGTGTGTATCAGAGGGCTGAATGTGGTATCCGGCCCCGGGGTGTTAAGGGAAAGAACTGAAAATAATGCTGTGGCGAGAATCCCAGCGCCTGATGCAATAATACCGCCGCCTACGCCCAGATACAGGCCATACGCTAGAGAATGAATAAGAAGAAAACCTATGAAAGGTCCGTCAACTCCTCCGCTTGTATATATGATAGCCCCAAGAAGCAGAGCATCCGTCAACAGAAGAAACCAGTATCCTTTTCTGTTTCTCAAATTCTTCTTTATTATCAGCCAGAAAACTGCTCCTGAGAATACAGCTGCACCTGCTATCAGCAGGTACACCGGAGCAACATCGCTGTTGTCAAGGTAGAAATAGCCTGAAAGGGATAGAATACACAACACAGAAAGACGCCCGACCTGAAGCCAGGTCCGGCGTCTTTCGCTTATGGTAATCATCGGCGATATATCAGGAGGCACCGACAGTCTGAATCATGTCGAAGATCGGCAGGTACATTGCAATAACAAGGAAACCCACGAATCCGCCAAGAAACACTATCATAATAGGCTCAATTGTGGATGCCATACCTTCAACAAGAACATTGACCTCTTCATCATAGAAGTCAGCTATCTTCACAAGCATCTCGTCAAGTCCGCCTGTTTCCTCGCCTACAGCTATCATGGAAGTAACCATTGTAGGAAATACTCCTGATGCTTCGAGCGGACCGGAAATGTTCTCACCGCCTGAGATACTGACTCTGGCTTCAAGAATAGCATCGCTTATAACCCTGTTACCTGCTGTTTTTGCTGTGATATTGAGACCGTCAAGTATAGCAACTCCTGAGGATGTCAGCGTGCCGAGGGTTCTTGTGAACCTGGCAATCGACATTTTTCTGTTGATGGTACCAAACACCGGCATAGCAAGTTTGATCGTGTCTATTACCTTCTTGCCGCTGTTGGTTTTGTAGTAGGCATTATAGGCAAAGATAACTCCACCGATGCCGAGAAGGATGAACAGAATATTTTTCTGAACAAATTCAGAGAGATTTACAACTACCTGTGTCATTACAGGAAGTTCTCCGCCGAGATCCGCAAACATCTGCTGAAAGACAGGTATGACAAACAGGAGCATTGCCAGAGTGGCAATGATAACCACAACGAAAACCACAGTAGGATACATCATTGCACTCTTGATCTTTGACTGCAGAGCAGCAGAATCTTCAAGATAATCAGCAAGACGGCCAAGAATGGTATCCAGAATACCGCCCTGTTCACCTGCTGCAACCATATTCACATAGAGTTCACTGAATACCTTGCTGTGTTTGCCTAGAGCTTCAGCCAGCGTTCCTCCCTTTTCCACATCGCTTGTGACTTCGATGATAACATTCTTGAATATCTTGTTTTCCTGCTGCCTTGCAAGGATTTGAAGGCAATTTACCAGAGGAAGACCGGCATTTATCATAACACTGAACTGTCTGGTGAAGGTTGCAAGCTCCTTGCCTTTAACTCCGGAGCCGATAACTCCGAAGGTCGCCATATCAAAACCGCCTTTTATATTGGTGACGGTTATTCCCCGGCTTTCAAGCATATCCTTAACTTCGGCCCGGGACTTGGCCTCCATGGTACCGTTAAGGGTACGTCCCTGCCGGTTTGTTCCAGTCCATTGAAATTCAGCCATGGAGCCCCTCCCTTATAAGGTCTCTCTGCCTGAATTGATCATTTGCTCCAGTTCAAGGGCATTGCTTGATCTCTCCAGTGCAGTATCCTTGGAAATCTCTCTGTTATAGTATAATTTATAAAGCGACTGATTCATAGTCTGCATGCCATACTTGTGACCTGCCTGCATCATTCCGTAAATCTGGTGAAGCTTGTCCTCCCTTATACATGCCTTTACAGCAGGAGTACAGATGAGAACCTCGGCTGCCAGGGCTCTGCCGGTTCCTCTCTGCCTGGGAATGAGCTGTTGTGTGATAACCCCCAGAAGAACAAACGAGAGCTGACTTCGAACCTGTGTCTGGCTGTCTGCAGGGAATGAATCAATGATACGGTTAATAGATTCATAAGTGGAGTTGGTATGAAGGGTGGCCAATGTAAGGTGGCCGGTTTCTGCCACATTAAGGGCAACAGACATTGTTTCCTGATCACGCATCTCACCTATCAGCGCAACATCCGGATCCTGCCTGAGAATATACCTCAAAGCTGAGCCGAATCCTCCGGTATCACCGCCTACTTCCCTCTGATTGACAATACCCTTGTCGTGGTGATGAACATACTCTATAGGGTCTTCAATGGTAATGATGTGGCATCGTCTCTGGGAGTTGACCTTTCGAACAATTGATGCCAGAGTGGTTGATTTACCGCAGCCGGTGGGACCTGTTACCAGAATCAGACCCTGCCTCTTCTCTGCCAGCTGACTGACAACATCAGGCAGCCCCAGCTCCTCAAAACCCATTATTTCATAAGGTATAACTCTTATTGCACAGGCAACAGTGTTCCTCTGGTAGAAAACATTTGCCCTGAACCTGGAAAGCCCCTTTATTCCAAAAGCGAAGTCAAGCTCTTTCTCCAGCTCGAACCTCTTCTTCTGTTCATCTTTCAGAAGGCTGTATACAAGTGATTGGGTCTCGTTGGGAGTGAGAGGGTCATACTCCATTCTGGTAAGCTCACCGTCAATTCTGACAGTCGGAGGCGCACCCACTGTAAGATGGAGATCTGTTGCCCTTCTCTCCATCATCTCCTTCAGGAGTGTCTTAATATTCATACGGTTTTCCCTCCTGTTTAAGCGGATCAGGATGAAATGGAACTGATCTGCTTCTCAAGCCTGTAGTTCATTGCAGCAATTTTTACATCTTCTTCGTCATCAGCTGTGACCCTTGTAACCTCTTCAAGGGTTGTAATACCGTTCTTCATTTTTTCAACAGCATCCATGCGAAGGGTTCGCATTCCGTTCTTAACAGCAAGAATTCTCAGCTCAGTCGCAGGCTTTCTGTCAATAACCGCCTGCTTCATCACCTTGTCCAGAGTAAGAACCTCATAAAGACCTACTCTTCCCTTGTAGCCGGTACCTCCACACCTGGAGCACCCCTCGCCTTTATAAGTAGTATGCCCTGCCATCTCAGCAGGATCTATTCCTGCCTCTTTCAAATCGTGGTCGGACCAGGTATACGGCTTTTTACACCGTTTGCAGATGGTCTTTACAAGTCTCTGGGCCATAATGGTCCTGACTGCGCTTGCTACCAGGAACGGTTTGATTCCTATGTCAACAAGCCTGTTAATTGTTCCAGGTGCATCATTAGTATGAATAGTTGAAAATACCAGCTGCCCTGTCAAGGCCGCCTTAATAGCAATTGAAGCAGTTTCAAAATCTCGAATCTCTCCCACCATGATAATGTTGGGATCCTGCCTCAGTATTGCTTTCAGCGCAGCTGCGAAATCATAACCCATCTGAAAGTCTATCTGAGTCTGTACCAGACCGTCTATGTTGTACTCCACAGGATCTTCAGCAGTGTGAATGTTCACAGCATGGGTGTTCAGGGAACTGAGGGCTGAATAGAGAGTGGTGGTCTTGCCGCTTCCGGTTGGTCCGGTAACAAGTACGATTCCGAAAGGTGAGTTAACACCTGCCAGAAAAGACTTCAGGCCGTCCTCGGGAAATCCCAGCTCCCTCAGATCAAACTGGAGGTTGCCCCTGTCAAGGATTCGGAGGACTATCTTCTCACCATCTATTCCAGGAACTGCATTAACACGGAAATCTATCACACGATTGTCTACCTTTGCCTTTATTCTTCCGTCCTGTGTTTTTCTTCTCTCGGCAATGTTCATTCCGGACATGATTTTCAGCCTGGAAAGAATGGCATTCTGCATCTTAGGATTGATTTTGAAGGCCTCAAAGCAGGTTCCATCCCGCCTGAACCTGATTCGCAGGTGCTTTTCAAAAGGCTCTATGTGTATGTCTGAAACCTCTGTTCTCACTGCTTTTGCGATCATTCCGTCAACAAACCTGATGACAGGCTCATCAGACTCGCCTCCCAGCTGATCCTCCAGGTCGAAATCCTCTTCAGCCATGAGTTCGCCTTCAAGGCTGTCGACTTCTTCGATGTAATCCTCATCCTCATCGTAATCGTTAAGAGTTTCATCTACACTTACCAGAGCGCCGATCTGGCCATAAATATCATCAAGAGAGCGTCTTACAGCACTTGGAGCTGAAGCGTAAACAACAACTTCCATACCGCTGGCAAACTTGATTTCATCTATTACATAGAGGTTGGCAGGATCCGCCATGGCAGCATGCATAGTATTGCCTTCCACCCTGACCGGAACCACAAGGTTCTCCCTTGCAAAGCTCTCATTCAGAAGCTTTGCATTTTCTTTTCCCAGAACGGTTTCATTAAGGTAGACAGGATCAATGCTGTAGATATCCGCCAGAAATTCAGTTATCAGCTCTTCAGTTACCTGACCGTTCAAAACCAGAGCTTCGCCGAGAACTGTTTCCCCCGGTCCCCACTCTCCGGCAATCCTGTCAACTTCATCCTGTTCAACCAAGCCTGACTGAACCAACATCATAGCAAGTCTGTTATACATTGGAAACCGTTTCCCTGACGACCTCTTCAAATGTGGTTAGTCCTGCTTCAAGCTTCCTCAGTGCTGCTTCTCTCAGGTTTATCATGCCCTTTCTGAGAGCAGCCTTTTCCAGCTCAATACTGTTGGCATCACCTTCTATCAGGCCTCTCAACTCATCATCAACAGGCATAACTTCATAAATGCCTATACGGCCGCTGTAACCTGTCTGGTTGCACCTGGCACAACCTGTTCCCTCGTAAAAAGTGATACCCTTGAAGCGCTCAGGATCAATACCTGCTTCAATAACTGCTTCTCTGGATATGGAAACAGGTGTTTTGCAGTTACTGCAAACCTTTCTTATAAGCCTCTGGCTGCAGATGCAGACCAGAGAAGTACTGAGCATGTAGGGCTCTGTGCCCATGTCCACAAGCCTGTTGATGGTACTGGGCGCATCGTTGGTGTGGGCAGTGGAGAGAACCAGGTGGCCGGTAAGAGCAGCTCTGATGGCTATTTCACTGGTCTCCTGATCTCGTATTTCGCCGACCATTATGATGTCAGGGTCCTGCCTCAGATAAGCTCTCAGCGCCTTTGCGAAAGTAAGCCCTACTTCTTCATTCATCTGAACCTGATTAATGCCCTTCAGGTTGAACTCAACAGGGTTCTCAGCAGTCATAATGTTAACACCTATATCGTTAAGCTCAGTTAATGCAGAATAAAGAGTAGTTGTCTTACCGCTCCCACTGGGTCCAGTAACAAGAACAATGCCAAAAGGACGCTTAATAGCCCTACGGAAATGGTAAAGGGTTTCTTCTTCAAATCCCAGAACATCAAGGTCAAGCTGCACCTTGGAACGGTCAAGTAGACGCACCTCAACCTTCTCTCCGAACAGAGTAGGCAGAGTTGAGAGCCGCATGTCAACGAAACGGTCCTTGACTCTGACCTTGGTTCTTCCGTCCTGCGGCAGGTTATGCTCTGCAATATTCATGTCGCCTAATATCTTGAGACGGCTGACCATTGCAGATCTGTACTTTCTGCTCGGTCTCATTATCTCGTGAAGAACACCGTCAATCCTGTACCTGATGCGGATGAATTTTTCGAAAGGCTCAAAGTGTATATCACTGGCCCCTCTTTTTACCGCATCAGCAATAACACTGTTGACCAGTTTTACCACCGGAGAGTCAGAGAGATCAAGAGAGAGATCTTCATCAATCTCGTCCTCCTCATCTTCTTCTATCAGGGAGAAAAAAGCCTCATCTCCAAGAAGAAGCTCTTCTTCCTCTTCCATAGTCTGAACACCGGACTGAGCCTTGTCCCGCCCAGAATCATCCACAGGCACCAGAGCGTCAGACTCTCCGTAGTACCTGTGAAGTGCCCTCTCAATCATCGATGAAGCACAGATACGAGGTTCTATATCCATACCAAGTGAAAATCTCAGATCATCAATAGTAAAAAGGTTATGAGGATCGTTCATTGCAACAACGAGCTTCCTGCCTATTCTTTGAACTGGAACCACTTCGTATCTCAAAGCCAGTTTGGCCGATACCAGACTAATGACATCTGGTGATATCTTTATATTATCTATATTAATAGAATCAATACGGTTCTGACGGGCAAGGTAATTATTCAGCTCTTCTTCACTGATAAGATCCATTTTGACAAGATTGTAACCAAGTCTGCCGCCTTCATCGCGCTGCTGCGCCAGGGCGCTGTCCAGCTGCCCCTCATCAATAATGCCTGCCTTAAGCAGCATCTGCCCTAGTTTCATGCCCTCCTCTTCCAGCTTGCTGTTTCCATAATTATACAGGCCCCAGAACACCTAATTTTCAGCTTTGTAAGTGCTCTGTCAATAGCTGTTCAGAAGTTTATAGTTACTGAAATGTTCAACCCTACATCCCTCTGATCATACTGATTGTTAACCTTGTCCGATTTCCAGCCGTATATACCTGTCATGGATGCGGTAACAGTCCCAAAGTCGTAGGATGCCGAGGGCTCTATTCGCCACTCTGTCTTGTCGGACTGAACCTGATTGTCCCCTGTGGTTCCACCGTGAATCTCACTTTTCGTGGTGGATCTGACTATTGACAGAGCTGTGGTGAGATCACTCTGAAAGGCCAGGCGCAGTCTGTTCAGAAGAGGTATAGGCAGCGCAAAACCGCCTGGAGCACTGAATGCGTATGAGAGTTTGAACTGGGCAGAATTGGAGCCTGAATGAACAGTGGCAGTGGTTCCGGTGTAATTTCTGGTTTCAGTTTTGGATATGTTGTCAGACAGAGTAATCTGCACCTTGTTGTCCAGAGTACCTGTAAAACTCACCAGAGGGCTCCACCTGGTGGTCTCGGTTTCGCTTACAGGAACAAGAGAATCACTTTCTATCCTTGAGGTGGCAGTGGTTTCCAGACGGTATCCGCTGCTTAAAGAACCGCTTCTGAGGAATGCAAGAGGCTCGAATCTTTCAAGTCCGCTCCATGAAACGGTAATTGAAGGCCATGTGGTGTTGTCGGTACGATTCCAGAAACCGGAGTAAAAACTCTTGCTCTCTGAGTCATTGTACTCTGCCCTTATTGACATTGTGTTTGCCGGCCGGTAGCCGCCGGAAATCTGCACAGAGTTTGACTCAGTTCTGTTATAGGGATCAATACCATCCATAAGTGGTTCAAAACCGAACTGATAGGCCATAGAAGGCATATAAAGCACATCTTTGTAATCAGTTCCCCTGGACCTTGTGAAAGCTATGGTAGGGTCGGTAATCCTGTCAGCCCACCTTTCCATTTTCATAAGGAACCATCTGGGACTGCCAGGTATAGCCTCCTCATCCAGCCGTTCATCTCTGAGCCTTGCAATTGACCGCAGAGTGTGAGCCAGACCGAATCTGAGATTAAGCCTGCCTGTGAGATCAGCTCCCACATCAGGCCTGCTTAGAGTGTCAGCACCGGTGGAAGTATGAGGACTGAGCCTGGCCATGGAGTAACTCACATCCCAGCTTAACCGTGGCCGAAATACATTCCAGAAATTTATCTCCTGGCTCAGTGATGCGCTCTGGGATCTGGAAACCTCTCTGCCGATATTGAAACCTGTCTCCGGCTCCTCCCACGGATAGTACATATCCCTTGAGACAGAGAGATTGTAAGATGCTGTAAGCCCCTTCCAGGGATTGAATGCTATACTGCCGTCTGTGCTCAACGATCTCTCTGTATCATTCCTGGTCAGCACAGTATCTCCACCTGCGATGTCATACATTGTGCTGACTCTCCGTTGCCAGTTCATACCGAAACCAAACCTTGTAGGTCTCAGTCTGATATCCTCCAGCAGAGGCAGCCTCAACAGACTCATTCTGCCCAGTGAAAGGCTGTAGTCAAAGGAGAAGGTTTCGCTTTCAAGGGAATCCCTTGTTGTAACAGATCTTCCCCATCCCCGGGCCATTGCATGCCTTATGTGTACCGGATCAAGGAAGTATCTGCCCATGAATCTGTCGGACCTTCCGTTTCTTCGCCACTGAATCGATGTGTCCCATCTGTTTGATTCGGTTCTGTAATCCCAGGTCTCTGCCCCCTCAAGCCTTATGTCGCTGTTCACAGCGTATCTGGGCTCGGTTATAGTTCTGTTCCAGGCCAGAGTGGCCGGCAGAGACCAGTTCCAGACCGGCGGAGAAAACCTGTCAAGGCTCAAAGTGGAAGAACTTGAGTAATTGGTAACTGTATTTCCGGAACCTGATGTCTTGCCCAGACTGTGAAAGTCATCATCAATCATCCTGTAATCGCCTGAAACACTAAGCAGATCGGCAAAGTCAACATCTGCCGAGAGCCTGTGAGCGTTACCTGGCTCAAGGTAGTGCCCGTCCAGAACAATATCGTCTACCCACACACTTCCAGTGAACACACCGCTATCTGTGTTCCTTACACCGAGACCAAGCACCAGTATCTCAGCAAGAGATGGATTTCCCACAACTGCCAGGTTTCCGTCTCTGAGTTCATCAAACCCGGACTGGTCTTTAAGAGTCTTCAGATCAACCAGATCCTGAAGCTCCACCTCAACCTGCTGCCAGGATGTTGTGATATCTGCTGTTACCTCGTAGTAGTTAAGGCTGTCACGGCCTATCTGAAGAAAAACTTCACCGCCATCAGCGGTGCCTTTGAAGGGAAAGGAAATTTTCCGGTAAAGAATGTAGCTCTCATTTGTATAGAATGACTGTCTTGCAACCCCCTGATGGCCGGAAGCGATGTTCTCACAATCAAGGCTGATACTCTGCTCAAGCTTGAGATTGCCGTTTTCGTCATTCCCGGGATCAATTCCAGGAGGAGGATTGTTCATGTAGTCACTGTTCTCCCTGTTGTTCACCACTGAAACAGTAAACGACTCTCCTGAAGCCACAGGAATTCCTATATCATCGAAAAGCCTGACCCTGTCAGGCTGCCACCTGTTCCCCACCAGTCCGATGTCATAAAACTCAAGGGTATCCTGCTGAGTAAACCCGTCAACCCAGATTCTTGCATAGGTAATCTTCTCCCATGTAGGCTCTCCCTGACAAAGCAGTTCAGGTACAGTGACAAGAGAGGAATCATCCAGCGGTATCTGTATCAGCATCCACCCGTTTTCCGGATTGGTTGAAATAATGTAGGGTGAATTACTCAGAGGAATAGAAATTCTGTAAAAGGTATTGGTTCTGTCAAGAATTCCGTTGCGGTTCAGGTCCTCTGTATCAAGCCTTCCATTGCCTTCGCAGTTGTTAAGGTACATGTATCTGGTGGTAAGGTCAGTATTGGTGTTATTCCAGTAATAGTCATCCTGATTGGGATCGGGATTGGAGCTGCTGAACCCGGGCTCATCCTGTGACATGAGAGTATCAAGCCCGGTATCTTCCGTTGAAGACCTGATTCCGTCGGAGTTCACATCCTCTGTATCAAGTTCGCCGTTGGCCCTTCGCACAAGTTCATCGCCCACCCGCTGGAGCCAGTAGGTGTCCTCATCGATCCTCTCTCCAAGATCTATGTAGAGATTCCCGTCCAGAGCACATCCTGTAGGTCGGACATACAGGGACAGATGGGTTTTCTTTGAGAAATCGGTGCCGTATCTCTCTATACACCGCTGAAAACCTCCCCATGAAGCTGAAGGATTCTCCTGGGAAGGGGTAAATACAAACTGAAGGATAGAATTAAGGTTTCGTCTGGCTTCAGGGCCTGTTTCCCCTGGAATTATGTCCTGCAGAGACCATCTGTCAGTTACATTGTACCATCTGAAGTCCCCTACGGGAAAGAGGTTTTCTGAACCGTTCCTGGGCATTGAAGGATAGAACCAGCTCTCTCTGGACTGGCCCAGGGGGAAAGCGGATTCTGAACCTTCCATATCATCAACCCATGCCCTGTTCTCACCGGCAGGAAGGCTCATTGCCACTTCACCTTCAAGAACAACCCTGCTCTCTGCTTCTGTGCTGATCAGAGGCATAAGGTTCACTGCATCTGTCATGAACTCCGGTCTTGCTTCAAAGTGCATATCAACATCAAAAACAGTTGTGCCGAATTCACCCTCTCCCACCCTTGGCCGTTTTTCAGAAGAGCTTGCACTCTCGTACATCATGGTTCCGCCTATCCAGGAATGGGCACCTGCATTGTACACCATTCTGGCTCCCAGCAGTGTTTTGGAAACAGAGCTGAAAAATGGCACATACTCAAAAGTCACCCTGAGGGTGTTAGCCGGGTCCTGGGCAAGATCAGCCGCCTCTCCCATAAGTGTCAGTAAACCGACTTCGTAGATAATGGAGTAGTCCTGATCCCGAATCAGCGTCCGTTCAACACCGGAAACCTTAAGAGTAACCCTTTCGCTTCCCTCCACAATACCCATATGCCCCAGCGAATATGTGGTAGAAGCCGCGCGGTAACTGACACGCATGTAGTAGAGTGACTGGCTGGCTGTGGGATTTCTTTCAGTGTAGATAAAGTTATTGGTATACGCCAGAGAATCACTCATAAAAGGCCTTGTATCCGGAAAAATGATGAATCCGTTTTCCCAGTCCATGGTAACTTCCTCGTCATACATGAGACCGTCACCGTTGGTATCAAGACCTAGAATCCTGGTGAAGGGAATACCGTTCTGAGTTGATATGGGCTCCTCCCCGGGGCGCTGCAGGAATATGTCGCAGTTGAAACTCTCTCTGACTATGTTGTTCGCCCCGAGAAAGTAATAATTGCGCATCTCGTAATTCCAGGTAGGATCACTGGGAAGCGGGTTGGACTGCTTTATCCATTTCAGGTTGTAGGGCCCTCCGGGAGGTGCTGTCCCCACGGTATCACCGTTTACGGTCACCAAAGCTACAGCCACATCGTATGTATCATTTACCGGTGTAAGAAACCTGATTGTTCTTCCGGAATCCACAAGAACATAGTCCCCGTCGATACCTGGCGTAAGAATGTCCCACCATTTTTCTTCCGCCACAAGATCACCTGATGGAGTGGGCACAAAACAGCTTCCCTGAATGGCGCCTGTCTCCAGGTTGTTGGTTGCATCGCCGTCATCTATGAACACCTCAATGCTTGCTATCGCAGGCGCAGCAACACTGTCAGGCCATGGCCTGAAGAAGTAGTTGTTCGCAGGGTGTATATCAAGAATGGAATCGGTTACAAGTGATGCCTGCCCCACAAAGTCGGAACTTTCGGTGGAACTGCCCTCTTTGCTTGCGATGGCAGTAAAATCAAAAGGACCTGCCTGAGCAAGGAGCTTGGCTCCGAAAAGCCCCTGATGGGGAATTGAATAACTGATGAACTCAGGACCTGTGATGGAAAGATTCACATCCCCCAGCTCAATGGACTGAATGATTTCTTCCTCTTCACCGTCATAGCTGAGACTTACACTGTAGTCTGAACCTATCTGCCGCTGGCTGTCATGATCCACAGCAACATGAATCTTCTCCCCTATGGTTCCGTCAAGTCGAACCCTGAGCTGCTGTTCCATCTTAAGGTCAGGAAAGAGAGAACTGCTCTCGCCCTCAACATTCACCCTGTTGGGATAGATGTGACTTACACCGGAAAGAGAGATAGTCTGGTGCCCGGAAATATCCAGTTGGCCTCCGGTGCCGATTGCATCACCCAGAATCCCTGGCATACTGAGTGGAAGATAGATAGTTGGAACCAGCTGCCCTCTGCTACCTGAGTTTCTGATGCCGTTCCTGGCATTTGCTTCGGTCCATTCCTTCCATCTGCCCCAGCCTACAAGGCGATTTCTTACACCAGTCATGGTCCAGGTTCTTGTGGATGTGATTGGAATGCCCCTGTAGTTCAGCCTGAAACTCAGAGCATCACCGTTAAGGCTGGACCAGACCTCAACCTGGGTATTGGGAAGTGAGAGCAGCCAGGGAAGGGAATCCTGATACCATATTCCAGGATTATCCTCAAGAAGGGAAAAAGAACGCACCCCGCCGAGCTTGTCCGCGGCAGACAGAGATACAATCAGCAGAAGCAGCAGGGTAACAGTTTTCATTAAACCTCGGCATTTAATATCCTGAAACTGACACAAGGTTCCATATCCATGACAGAACCGTATCGCCTCGCTATAATTCACCCACTGACAGGTTAAACACAAGCGCTATCATAATTGGAACTGAATGAAAAAACTGCAGCTCTATGTCCTAAAGGAATTTTTTCCGCCGTTTCTGCTATCTCTGGGGATATTTACCTTCATCATGCTTCTGGATAAACTGCTTGACCTTCTGGACATGATTGTGAGCAAAGGTGTTCCCATGGCTATAGTCGGGGAAATATTCATGCTTCTTCTGCCCTCCATGATTGCAGTTGTTATCCCTATGGGGATTCTGGCAGGAATACTCATTGCAGTTGGAAGAATGTCAGGCGACCTTGAGATAACCGCCATGAAAGCCGGTGGAGCAAGTATCTACAACATCATGTTTCCTCTCGGGCTGGTGGCTATGCTTATAGCAGGAATGCTGGTAGTCTTCAACAACAGTGTACTCCCTGAAGCGAACCACACAGCCAGAAATCTTCTTCTGGATGTTGGAACCATGCGCCCTACCGCCCGTATCGTTCCAGGAATGTTTGTTGATGATGTTGATAACTACAGAATACTGGTTGAGGAAAAAGATGACCTTACAGGAAAGCTCATTGGAGTAATCATCCATTCACAGGCACCTGGAGCCCCTAACAGGACAATTACAGCAGTGGAAGGCACAATGGAGCCTGTTGGAGCCAATCACCTCCGTCTGGTTCTTGAAAACGGGCAGATGCATGAAAAGGACTGGAGCGAGGGCTACAGGTACTCTTCCTTCGACTCATACATTCTGGACATAGCCAGATCTGAAGAACTGGTCAGAAACGACAGGGCAAGCAGAGGCGACAGGGAAATGTCAGCAGACCAGATGCGAAGCTTTGTGGACAGTCTTTCAGAAAGAAGAGTACTGCTTTCAGACAGTATTGTTACCCTGGCACACACATTTCTGAACGAACTGTCATCACCGGAGAACCCTGTTATTACCGGAGACAGCACCAGAAGACTAAGCAATACCCACTCATGGCTTACCTCTGTTTCCACTGACATGACACTCCTTAACGATCAGGTGGACAACCTGAAAAACAACATCTCCAAGTACAGCGTTGAGATTCATAAGAAATACTCCATTCCCTTTGCATGTCTGATCTTCGTGCTGCTTGGTGTTCCTCTGGGGCTCTCATCGAGAAACTCAAACACCGGTCTTGCTGTCACAATGAGCCTAATTTTCATTCTTGTCTACTACTTTTTTCTCATCGGAGGCGAGCAGCTGGCTGACAGAGGACGCATTCCCGCATGGGCAGCCATGTGGTCACCGAACATTCTGCTGGGAGCGCTTGGCGTTTACCTTACCTTCAGAAGCCTCAGGGAGGGGCATCCTGTAGCTCTGCCTGATTTCAGGGAACTGCTGAAAAAGTGGAAGGCCAAGAAGAACAGATGAAAAAACTAGACATCTATCTTTCACTGAGATTCATAAAAATGATTTTCACAGCTGTGCTGTCGTTCACAGTAATCTTCGTCACAGTGAACGCATTCGATCACTTCAGCAGATGGGTAGACAGGAATGTTACTGTGATGACCTTTCTCAGGTACTACTACTACGGTCTGCCCTACATAGTTGTTCTGGTCATGCCTGTTGCCGTGCTGATATGCTCCATTTTCCTGGTTACCTCAATGGCTCGAAGTAATGAGCTTACAGCAATGCGTGCCTCCGGAGTTTCCATACCCAGAATCTTTCTGCCTCTTATGGTTGTCGGCTTTATGATAAGCATTTTCATCCTTGGGCTGGGCGACTTCATAATGGCAGACGCAAACTACATGCAGTCACAGGTAAAGCGAGTTGAGATAGACGGCAGGGATCCTGTAGACTACCTTCTGAGAAACGACTTCGCCCACAGAACTCTGGACGGAGCCATAGTTGAAATAGGCCTTTTTGACGGCCAGTATGAAAACATATCAAGGGCAATCATAGAGTGGTTTGACGACAGCCTCAGGGTTACCAGAAGAGTAGATGCCCTGAGGCTTTCCTACAGGGACTCTGTCTGGACCGGAATTGAAGTCGAAGAAAGGCTTTTCTCAACTTCAGGAGAAATGTCTTATCTCTTCCATGACACGCTTCCACTGCCTGAAATAGCAGATACGCCAGAGGACTTCGGAAGCAGAAGAAAAAGTTCCTCCGAGATGAACCTGTTTGAACTCAGTGAGCACATCGACAGAGTTATCGTCGCAGGCGGTGACCCTACAGGAGATATCGTCGAGTTCTGGCTGACCCTTTTCTTTCCGTTCAGCTCCCTTATCATGGTTCTCGTGGGAGCGCCTCTTGCCACAAACAACCCCAGAAGCGGCAGGTCGGTCAGCATAGGACTGGCAATACTGCTTGGGTTCATATTCTTCTCTCTGGCAAGGTTCGGGCAGACACTGGGGCACAAGGGAGCACTTCCTCCCATACTTGCTGCAGCACTGCCGGAAGCGGTTTTCATAATTCTGGGAATCTGGCTTTTCCGCAGAGCCGGACAAAACTGACCCTGATAACTATTGCAACATAGCAACCCTTTTAAATATGGTTCCCCTGTCCGAATCATCTCGGGCCAAACAGAATATTTCTTTAAAAAAATGGAGGCAGCAATGGCTCACAGGGTACACAACTTCTATGCCGGCCCCGCAGCACTTCCCTGGGAAGTAGTTAAGAAGACAGCGGAACTGGGCATCACGGAGTTCGACGGTCAGGGCATGTCGGTTATGGAGATATCACACCGCTCAAAGCCCTTCGACGGCATGTTCAAGAAAGCACAGTCAAACATGCTGAAAATTATGGGGCTTTCCGAAGAAGATTACGCAGTACTCTTCTTAGGAGGCGGAGCCAGCACCCAGTTCTTCCACATTCCCTTCAACTTCCTCAGAGAGGGAATGACCGCTGACTATGTAAACACAGGTGTCTGGTCAAAAAAAGCTATTAAGGAAGCAAAATACTTCGGTAATGTAAACATAGCCGCTTCCTCAGAAGACAAACTCTTCTCCTGCATACCGAAAGAGTTCAACTTCACACCAGGTGCTGCCTATGTGCACACTACAAGCAACAATACCATCTACGGTACAGAAATATGGAACTTCCCTGAAACCGGCAGTGTTCCACTTATCTGCGACATGTCCAGTGACTTCCTCTCACACCCTGTGGACTTCACCAAATTCAGTTTGATCTACGCAGGCGCCCAGAAGAACATCGGACCTTCAGGCTGCACAGCTGTGGTTATCAGAAGGGATTTCGCCGAAACCGCAAGGGAAGACCTTCCCACAATGGTGAATTACAGAACCCACATCGGCAAAGACAGCCTCTTCAACACACCTCCCAGCCTCCCTGTGTTCGTTATCGGTCTGGTAATGGAGTGGATACTGGAAAACGGCGGCCTTGAGGGCATCTATGACATAAACAAGAAAAAGGCTGACCTTCTCTACGGCGCCATCGACAACTCTGACGGATTCTATAAGGCTCATGTCACTGATGTTGCCAGCAGATCATTCATGAATGTCACCTTCCGGCTGGGCAGCGAAGAACTTGAAAAGAAGTTCATTGCTGAAGGAGCCGAAAAGGGTCTCATGGGACTCAAGGGTCACAGATCGGTAGGCGGCTGCAGAGCCTCCACCTACAACGCTGTTTCCTACCAGTCGGTTGAAGCCCTCGTTGACTTTATGAAGGCTTTCAAAGCAGCCAACTGAAACAGCTTTTCCAGGGCGTCGCTTCTGCGGCGCCCTTTTTTCAGCAGGATTACTTTCTACTGTGTCAGCAAAGAAAAGTCGATTGGAGGAGGATGATTAACAGGTTAACGGTGGGTCTTGTCATATCGGCTCAGTACCGTTCAGTTACCTGGACAGAATTGGCCAACCGAAGCTCAATCTCTGGAGAGACGGTTTCAGGAATCTGGTTTTTCTTTTTGCCAGGCAATTGGGTATCAGTATGACCGGTGCATGAAAGGGCAGCTTTTATGAGTTTTAAGAGACAATTGAAGCTGGTCCTGTCACCTGAAAACAATCTTCTATGGCTGTGTCTGCTTGCAGTTGCAGCACTGGCAACCAGACTGCCTCACCTGATAGCTCTAGCCAATCCGTCAACAGATATGCTTCTTACTTATGCGCCGACACTTGCAGCAGCTCGGTTTGAGCAGTGCGCCAGAGCTATTCTCCACGGAACAGAGGCAGGAAATGCGTTTGCTTTTGCCAGCCCTATGTATATCCTCCTTCTCGTCCCAGTATATGCCTCTGGTCTAACGGACATATCCATTTTCATCATTCAGAGTCTGGCAGGAATCGTCACGGCTTATGCGGTATTTTTCCTGGCTTTTCGTTTAGGCAGTTCAAGACATATTGCATTCTCAGCCTCTCTTCTATGGATCTTCTACGCCCCGGCAGCCCTGTATGAAGCTGCACTTCTTCCTGTTTCCGTGCTTTCACTGCTGATAATCCTCTGGGCACATATGGAAACAGGCATGAGTAAAACAGTTCTGACCCTCATTCTTCTGGGCCTCACTGCAGGCATGATAACCACCCTCAGACCGCCATTCATACTTCTGGGGGGATACTCCATTATCCGAAGGCTGGTGCGCAGGGATCTCCGCTCAACCATTCTGGTTACTGCAGGTTTTGCTGTTCCTCTTCTTGCTGTCTCTGCCTTTCATTACCACGAGGACGGTGTTTTTTCTCCATTTGCCTCTTCATTGGGAATAAACCTGATTCAGGGCCATGCAGAAGGTGCATCCGGATACGGACCGCCCATCCCCGAGTACGGTCTCATCGAAAACACCTCTGAAAACATCCATGAGGTTGGAGTAAGAGTCGCTGCTGAACGAGGCTGCTTCACAGAGTCAGAAGCCAACAGATTCTGGCTGAATGAAGCGATAACATGGATACTGAATAATCCCAGTGATGAACTCCACCTCATCGGAGTTAAACTTGGTGCTTTCTCAGGATTCCTCCCATTTGACTCCTACTTTGATCTTGCAAGAGACATAGAATCAGACTCATCATTGAAGCATCTGATTCTCCCCAGATCAGTGTTGATGCTGCTTTTGTTCCAGGGTTTATTCTCATGGCTGTTTTTCTCAAAAAAGAACTGGTATGTGATGCTTCCGTTCACTACAGTATTTATCACAACAGTGGTTTTCTTTCCATGTGAAAGATACTGGGTACCTGCTATCCCTGTATCGCTTGCCCTGGCAGCATCGGGGACAAGTATTCTCATCAGAAAGATAAATACGGATAGATGGAAGAGTCTCACAGTTATCTTTCTGGCATTACTGGCTCTTCTTCCAGGACTGCTGTGGCCTGTCCCGGAGATTCCTGAAGGTATGTATTTCTTTAACAGAGGAGTAAAAGCCTTCAACATGAACAATCATGTACTGGCACTGAGACTTTTTGAGGAATCAATCAGGCTCTCTCCTCCCCGCAGCACCATTGCAGTACAGGCCAGAGTGCAAAGCGTGAATATTGCCGCCTCTCTGGGAATGACAGAGAGGGCAAGAGAACATCTTCTTGTACTTCAGGAGCTTGGAATAGCGCCCTAGTACATAGTACACTCTAGAATTTCGGATATAAGCGCTTGAGTTTGATTCGAGCATCCTCTGTAGTGAAATGCCAGTCAACTTTGGTTTGACGACTATTTCTATCCGTATTCCATGCTTTTACTTCTGATCG
>PDSZ01000014.1 GCA_002748705.1 Candidatus Fermentibacterota bacterium | reverse complement strand
TGGTGCCGGTGGACATTACAGAGAGGCTTCCGTCTCTTGACATGGCACTCTGAGCAAGAGGAAAAGGAAGTTCGCCGATCCTCCGGCCATAGCGGTTAAGTATGTAGCCTATATCAAGATCTTCAGCGCCCACCGGTCTCGGTGAATACCCCTCGGCATTCCAGCCGGCAGGGTCCATAACAGAGTTCTCCCGCCAGTAAAGCTCAAGAGGATAAACAGCATCTGCGTCCAGATAGTATATGGTACCGTCTGTGTCTGCAAAGCAGTGTAGATTCTGTGCATAGTTAGACCGGATTCGGCAGTCAAGCCAGTACCTGTCTTCACGGGGAATCGTTGTGTCCCTGAGAGCTTCTTCAAGCCAGGGCATGGGATAACCGTCGGAAAGGGCTGCTTCAAGGTCTGAGACGGTTTTGGCTTCAAAAAGCTCAACTACTTCATAATTCTCATACTCGCTTAGAGGAACAATCTCTTCACCGCAGTCAGGTATGTACTCCTGAATCCAGAGATGTTCTGTTATCTCTCCGGCGATATTCAGTATTTCAGCGGAACCGTTTGAAGAAAACAAAACAACTATGGCTGCAGGAAGGCTTAACAGAACTGATAGCTTTTTCATTTTGCCCGCCTTTCCTAGAGAATAAGTACCATGCATCACTACAATAACTGTTATGAAAACCTTCATATCAGCTTAAAAACATTCTCTAAATAAATATCTTAGGTCATCATCATCTTTGTGTCAATAGGCATGTCCGCTCTGAAGCAAAGCATTGCTGAATTTATTATTCTGATGAGAGAAATAATGGTCGGGGCGAGAGGATTTGAACCTCCGACCTCCTAGTCCCGAACCAGGCGCGCTAACCGGGCTGCGCTACGCCCCGACCGATGGAGATGGAATCTAAGAAATTAAGCTCTATACGGCAACTTCCTACAGGAGAAAGCTGAGGCCTGAAAGAACGCCATTCATTATAAGAGTGATAATCGCGCCTGCTGTAATCACACCGAGAAATACTGAGGGTAAAGCCAGCCTGAAGGGAATGCCGAAGACGAAAGCAGCTGCGCTTCCTGTCCATGCTCCGGTGACTGGAAGAGGTATTGCGACAAATGCAGCAAGCCCCATAGCCCTGTACTTCTCCACATGTTTTCCTGCTCTTCTACGGGTTCTTTCAAAGAGCCAGTCAAAGAACTTTTTGAAAAGGCTCCACCTGGAGAGCCACCGGCTGACAGGTCCGAGCAGAAGAAGAATGAATGGTACAGGCAGCATATTTCCTGCCACTGCAAGTATGTAGGTTTTCCACCATGGCCACGCCCACTGGTCTGCCATTACTGTGCAGGCAACCGGTATGGATGCCCTGAGTTCAGTAACAGGCAATGCAGAGAGAAACATCATTACAATCTCACCTGGAACATTACTTAGTGCCCTGATTATCTCAAGGGCAATTTGCTCACCCATTCCATCCCTCTTTTCCAACAAGCGGTACAAAGGAACACGGGAACGAATCAACTTCAACAAGCTGACCGCCCTGCTTTCTCCACACTGTGAATACCTGATTGCTCTTTGAGCCTACAGGAACCCCTGCAAGGCCCCCCTCAGCAAGCTGCTCTGCGAGAGATTCAGGCAGTTTCGGCGCTCCTGCGCTGTAAAGAATACCGTCAAACGGAGCGTACCTGCTCCACCCTCCGCTGCCGTCTCCGTAGCGAACCATGACATTTCTGGCGCCTGTTGCCAGAATGTTCTTTCTGGAAGGCTCCACAAGCCCCAGAACCCGCTCAACACAGTAAATCTTTTTAAAGAGCCTGGATGCCACAGAGGCAAGGTAGCCGCTTCCGCTGCCTACCTCAAGGAACTTCATGTCAAATACAGGCTCCATTGCATTGAGCATTCTGAATACTGTTGCCGGTTTGCTGATTGTCTGACCATGACCTATTGGAAGGCTGGTGTCTTCCCAGGCCATTCTCTTCCAGCCTGGAACCACAAAGATATCTCTGGGAACTTCCGCCATGGCATCAAGGACTCTTCTGTTTCCTTCAGGATACAGCTTACCCAGTTTTGCCGCCATAGCTGCAGCCTTTACATTCACAGGCATCTCCACTGCTGAGGTTTGCCGGTTAAGCGCAAGAGAGGGACCGGAAGGCCCCTCTCCCCAGCCTGGTCGGGGCGACTGGATTCGAACCAGCGACCACTTGAACCCCATTCAAGTGCGCTACCGGACTGCGCCACGCCCCGTCAGGAAGCACAATACTATTCAACAGGATTTCAGTCGTCAACCTCGGTCAGAGGCTGTTTTGACAAATCCCTTATCATTGACTCTATTTCACCGCAAACCCTGTCGAGAACTTCTCCGGCAACAGCTTTATCTTTCAGATCAAGGGTAAGCTGACCGTTGTTCTTCTTGAGATTCTGAAGCTGTTTCCTGGCCCCTTCTATGGAATACCCTTCCTTGTTCACAAGCTTGTCGATAAGCTTGATCAGCTTCAAATCACCTGGCCTGTAACACCTGTTTCCTGCATTGTTCTTGTGGGGTTTCAGTAAAGGAAACGCACTCTCCCAGTAGTGAAGGGTATGGGGCTTGATGCCAAGCATCTCGCTTACTTCTCCAATGGAATAATAGAGTCTTGCTCCTGTGTCCTTCATTTTTTCTTTCCCAGCAGCCTCTTCCACCATGGAAGAGCTTTCTTTCTCAGTTCCTGTATATTTTTCAGCCCATTCAATGCAGGGCTGTAGTCTTCCTGCCATGAAAGCGCATCGTAAAAGGATTTAGAAGCCCGCTCCAGCTGGCCGGCCTTGATATAGAGATTGCCGATCAGGGTATGGTTAAGAGGGTTGAAGTACTCAATCTCAACAGCAGCCTTCAAGTCCTCAACTGCTTCTCTCAATCGTCCCCGTCCCTCTGATGCCCTGGCAAGAAGCCGCCTTATCTCAGGATCTCTGGGAAAGGCAAGAACAGCCTGTTTAAGAAGAGCATCTGCCCTCCAGAAATCGCCTTTTGAGATAAGCTTCTTAGAGTTAATCATAACTCGTTCAAGCCGTTTGCGACTCATTCTGGAACCTGGGCCGGAGGTCTGTTTTTCCTTTCTGACAGTCTTTCCCGCCGGCCTGGCTTCCTGCTGCGGTTCATCTTTACCTGCATCCGGTGAAACGCTTCCCTGTTCAGCAGTAATGACATCTTCCTGCCATTCGAAATCAGGGTCACCGAGGAGCTTGTCGTAATCAGCTCTCTTATCAGCTTTGCTGAGAACTGAATATGCCTTGTTTATCCTGGCAAACCTTTTCTGTACTTCAGGGCTGTCTCCGGCAACATCAGGATGATGCTTCAGGGCCATCTTTGCGTACGCCACCTCTATCTCCTCAAGAGTGGCGTTCCGTTTTATGTCAAGGAGCAGATAGTAGTTCTCTGCATTCTTTCCTGCCATAGCTGCCAATGCCTCTACCTTAGAACTGTAAATCTCTCGGTAACTGAAGAACTCGCAGTTTCAGCTCTGATAAGGTACACTCCGTCAGGAATGTTTCGAGGTACAGCCCATGTACCGTCTGAAGGGTATGCAATGGTTCTTCCTGATACATCCAGAATGGAAACTGTCACATTTCCCGCTCCGGTTATTTCGTATGAAAGCACTGATGAAACCGGATTTTCTGAAAGGGAAACATAGAGTCCGCTTTCTTCAGTACCTTCACTGCTCTCCTGCGATATACCGGTATAATTCAGAAGGAACATGCAGAGGCGCTTGTTCATGAACCTGCACTCAAGATTGTTTGTGGCCAGGAGGGTACTGTCGTTCTGACTGCCCCAGAAACCGTTGTCATCCACTTCCGGAGTGTAGAACAGATATCCGTTCTCACCATAGGACCAGTCAATAGCATCGCCATTGGCATTGTAAAGGATTTCTCCGCATCTGCCATACTGATAGTTGTTCTGGGATGTTAATTCTACTGCCCAGTTCTGGAAGGTGGACTGATGAGGTGTAGGGGTGTTGTTGTAACTGTAAGGATAAAGGAGATAGCCTCCGTAAGTGTGGTAATGAAATCCGCCAATGGGATTTATGCTCTGCATGAAGGAAATGAGAGCCTGGGTTTCAACTTCACTGGCTGCCTGGTGACCTCTGTATGTCTCGCTGTATGGATCAGGGCTGGAGCCGATGTTATCATAACCCCACATATAGGTGAAGTTCCTGTTCAGATCTATTCCGGAAGAAGCAACAGGATCAGAAAAGTTCATGTTCTTCCTGTGGTTGTTTGCCCCTGAAGGAAGGTTGTAGTAGTATCCATCAACATTAATCATGGGAACGAAGTAGACCTGGGAATTGTCCAGAATAAAGGTTGCCATTGTATCAGAGCCGTATTCAGCTGAAAGCCATGAGGCAAAATCTATCAAAACTGCATTGCTTCCCGCTTCTCTTGCGTGAGTCAGCGCTGTGAAGAGAATGGCAGGCGCTCCAGCTCCTGCATTGGAGATTCTTACATAGTACAAATCCCTGCCTTCAAACGAAGTTCCGTATGAAACAGGGGTATCCACAAGGTCGCTGCTTTCCGCGAGAGTTGCCCAGAATACATTGTTCTCATTAGGGCCGTAGTAATAGCCCATCTCTGTATTGTCTGTTGACACCAGTGTTGACCACTCCAGGGGAAGAAGCCTGGCATCAGGATACCTCTGAAGAGTCTCCTCTACATAACGATCTGCTATACATACATCTACAAAACCTTCATCTCTGCTGCCGGCAGTTATGTCATAACCCATTGATTGAACAGATATGAAATCGCTGTCGGTAACAGCAGGAATTCTGACAAGCCTCTCTGCATTCATTGCAGAGGACACAAGCAGAACCATTGCTGCCACAAGTAGTTTTTGCATTTTAAGCTCCTTACTCTATAGTTGACATTGGCAATTGGATACTGTAAATTTGCCCGTCATAAGGTAGAAAACCCTAATACGGGATTAAGAGCTACGCTCGTGCCGTATATTCTGCGAAAGGAGAGGGCTCTTGGCAAGGAGCAAACAGTCAGTCAAACGACACAGAACCGATGGAACAAAATACGAGAGAAACCACAGGAAGCTCAGAAGGCTTCGCACAGCTCTCAAGAAGGTTAAAGCCGCTGGAACACCTGAGGAAAAAGCAGCAGCCGTTAAAACAGCTCAGAGCCTCCTTGACAAGGCCGGCAGAACAAGGCTTATGCATCCCAACAAGGCCAGACGGCTCAAGAGCAGGGTTCTCAACTAATTCATCCGGTTTATAGATAAGCCCTCCGTTTCAGGGGGGCTTTTTTCATTCAGAAAGCCTGAAATCATACCTGAGAGTTGTCCAGACTCCTGTAGTCTCACCGTTGTTTCTTGCAGGACTCCACCTTGTGTTAAAAGCTGCAGCAAGAGCTGCGTCATCAAGTGAGTTCACACCGCTTCCCTGCATTATTTGCGTTTCCTGAACCATACCGTTTGCATCCACATAGACCCATAGTGTCACCGTGCCCTCTACACCTGCCATTCTGGCCATTTCAGGATACTCAGGCGGCGGCATGAAGATACATGCAGGAAATACCTCAACCGGCTGAAACACAGGAGGACCAATCTCATCAGTACCATTTGCTGCGGAACCTGTACCCATCTCCACAGTGCTTACAGATGAAAGACCAACAGTATCATCGCTGAAAGAAATAATCAGTTCCTGAGAAATCTCCTCCACTGTCTCTTCAACCTGCTGCTGAATTTCAAGGGTCTCCTGAACAATCTCCTGCTGCTTCTCCTCTACTGTGGCATCATAGGGAAGAAAAGCTTCCACAGCTTCCATGGAATTGTCGAAGGTTCTTGTTGAGAGTCTGCCCAGATCACCTGCAGGAATGAACTGGAAGAGAACATTAAGCAGAAGGAGACCGGCAAGAAGACCGATTTCCATTCCATTGTCACGCTGTCCTGTCATTTTGCACCTCCTTTACAACAGTGATACTGTTAAAGAGATAGCCTTATTCCATGATTACAGGTCGGGAACCACCCTGCTCACTCCACCGGGAAGATCCTGAACAGAGTATCCTGCTTTCTTCAGATCGTCCCGCATCTTGTCAGCCTGGGCAAAAAGTTTGTTCTTTCTCAGGTATCCTCTGAGTTCACCAAGTATGGCGCAGAGTGCTTCAGCTGAATTATCTGCTCCCCCTGACTCAAGAACTATGCCCAGAACATCTGTAACAAGAACATCCATAAGGTCAGCCATTGCCCTGCGGTCTCCGTCTGATGGATTTCCCTCAAGTATGGTATTACCTGATCTTACGAAATCAAAGACCGCAGCCAGTGCTCCAGGAGTGTTAAGGTCATCATCAAGCTGATTCTCAAATGCTTCCCTTGTTCCCTTCACAAGCTCAAGCACTTTCTCTGATGGTTCGCCTGCTTCCGGTGTGCCGAGGCGGTTTCTAAACGAAACAAGCCTTTCCAGACCGCTTCTGGCCCCTGCAAGCCCTTCCTTTGAGAAATCCAGCGGGCTCCGGTAGTGGCTTCTCAGTATGTAGAGCCTCACCACCATTGGATGCCAGTTGGCAAACAGGTCTCTGAGAAGGGTAAAGTTGCCCAGACTCTTACCCATCTTCTGCCCCTCAACGGTTACCATGTTGTTGTGAACCCAGTATCTGACGAAAGGCTTTCCGGTAACTGCCTCAGACTGGGCTATCTCGCATTCATGGTGGGGGAAGGAGTTTTCTATGCCGCCGCAGTGTATGTCTACAGTTTCGCCAAGGTAGCGCATGGCCATTGCAGAACACTCAAGATGCCATCCAGGGTATCCCCATCCCCAGGGACTGTTCCAGCGAAGTATGTGATCATCACCTGCACTCTTCCAAAGTGCAAAATCCCTTGGATCACGCTTTCCCCTGGCAGTGTCTACTCTGCTGCCTGAAAGGGCTTCATTACCTTTTCTGCCGCTGAGTTTTCCATAATCTGAAAATGACGAGACATCAAAATACACATCACCATTAACCTCATAGGCATGACCCTTTTCAATCAGTTTACGGACCATTTCAATCTGCTCCGGAATATGTCCGCTGGCTCTGGGGGATATGTCGGGCCTGAGTACATTAAGAGCATCCATATCCCTGAAATAGCTGGCAGTATACTTCTCTGCTATTTCCATCGGTTCAAGCTTCTCAAGCCGTGCCTGCTTCTGCAGCTTGTCTTCCCCTGCATCTGCATCATCGGTGAGATGGCCCACATCGGTGATGTTCTGTACATATCGCACCTTGTAGCCAAGGTACCTGAGATACCGTACGAGAACATCCAGACTCACATAACTCTTGCCGTGCCCCAGGTGGCTGTGTCCGTAAACAGTGGGGCCGCACACATACATACCCGCAAAGGGCGGGTTGAGCGGTTCAAACTGCTCCTTGCTCCTTGTAAGCGTGTTGTAAAGAGTTAACATCTCTATCTCTCTTTCCAGTAATCAGTCTGCATCGCCTCACGGACCATTTCCATGGTTTCCGTTCCTGCGGCAACGGCCCTGCCGGTCCCGGCGCGAAGTATCTCCTCCACCCTTCCAGGTTTGTCAAACTCCGCCCTTCGTTCCCTGATGGGAGCCAGGGTCTCCTCCAGTTTTGCCATAAGGTTCTTCTTGCAGGCTACGCATCCTGTAGTGCCCTTCGTGCAGCATTCCTCTATCTCAGGCACCTCAGCTGCGTTGAATGCCTTGTGGTAGGCAAAAATGGTACAGATATTCGGGTGACCAGGATCCGTTTTGTGTATTCGGGCAGGATCGGTCACCGCACTCATTACCTTCTTTCTTATCTCAGACGGATCATCTTTAAGGTAAATGGCATTCCCAAGGGATTTGCTCATCTTCGCATTACCGTCAAGGCCAATAAGCCTTGAGACATCACTGATTTTTGCCTGAGGCTCAGGGAATACCTGACCGTAAAGCTCGTTGAACCTTCTTGCAACGAATCTTGTTACCTCCACATGAGGAAGCTGGTCTTCACCTACTGGAACAAGCTCTGCTCTGCAGAAAAGAATATCCGCTGCCTGACTTACAGGGTAACCCAGAAATCCGTAGGTCATGTCTGTATAGCCGTACTGCTTCGCTTCAGTCTTTATTGTGGGGTTGTGCCTGAGTCTGCTTACAGTGGTATAGAGGCCGAAGAACACTGTAAGCTCAGCTATCTGCGGCACCATACTCTGTACAAAAATGCTGACCTTTTCCGGATCAAGCCCTGCAGCGATATTGTCAAGGGCTACCTCCTGTACATGGGTCTTGAGAAGTTCAGGGGATTCCCAGTGAGTGGTAAGAGCCTGCACATCAGCAACTATAATGAAGGTGTCGAAATCGTTCTGAAGCCTGACCCTGTTTCGAAGTGATCCGACAAAGTGCCCAAGATGAAGCGGTCCTGTGGGCCTGTCACCGGTGAGAATTCTCTTCATTTCCAATCCTTACAGGTTAGTTTTAAGAGGATTATCCGAATCCCTGAAGTCCCTCAGATCAATCTGACCTGTGTATTTATCAACAAGTCTTATAAGATTATCCACAGTTTCAGCAACCGCAGGACAGACTTTGGAATAGTCTTCCAGGTATCTGAGTGTTCTGGGAATGTGATTAAGATAGGTGTCGTTGCCCAGGGCTCTGTACTGATAGGCAAAGGTACCCATAGCCTTAAGATTTCTCTGAAGCGCTGAAAACACAAACTGAAAAAGGTTTGCTCCGTTTATTCCCAGAATATGTGCCTGAGCCATGCCTCGCCACTGGTCCCCTGAGTCACGGTAACTGTCTCTCAGTATACTGGCAAGGTCATAGCACGCAGGCCCCTGGCGAGCATCCTGCCAGTCCAGAAGATAGACAGCGTCATCTTTTATCATCAGGTTGGCTGAATGATAGTCTCTATGGGTAAAAACTGTGCTTTCAGATTCCATTGCCCTGTCACAGAGATCTCTCAAGAGCTTCTGGGTTACAACCAGTTCTTCAACAGGAACCTTGAGAAGCGTAAAGAAAAGGTGTTCAAGGGTATGCTCCATCTCAGCCATGAAGAAGCTGGAAGTAAAGTACCTTCTTCCTGCAATGCTTACACTTGATTTTTCAGGTGTAATCTCCCTCTGAAGCCTTCTCAGCAGAGAAAGAGACTTATGAAGATACCTGAGATAATCATCCTGGTCTTCAACATCAAGAAGCCTGCAGTCTCCAATATCCTCCTGTAACACATAACCCATCTTCTCATTGCAAAGCACAATTTCAGGAACAGGAAAATTCATTTCGCTGAGAAGCTTGTGAATATCGAGCCAGGGCCACAGAGGTGTTCTTGAACTGTCCATTGCTACAAAGACATCACCGCTGGAGTGAATTCTGTAGAACTCCCTGCATGAGGCATCACCGGCAAGAGGTTCTATTGAATCAAGTTTGCCAAAGCTGTTTTCTATCCAGAATGTCAGATCATCCATTTTTTCTGTCAATTATTTCCCCCTGCAAAAGTGTCCGGAAAACACTCTTCCCTCCACCTGGCAGCCAGCACCGACTTCTGATCCTTCAAGGAGAACGGAATTTCGCACGAAACCACCATTTCTGATAATACAACCTGCGCCTACATAATAAAAGCCCTGAAGAACAGCACCGTCTTCCACCACAGCAGAGGGGTGTATATAGCTTCCCTTTTCCAGAGTATGTTTTCTGAACAGCTCAGTTTCCCCAAGGTCAAGCCACCTGTTACAGGTAAAACACTGGCTCAGTGATATGCCCTTTTTATATGCTGCCCTGCGCAGATCACTGAAGACACCTCCACTAATCTGTTCTTCGGCTGCAGCAGATGCCACCTCTCCGGAAATAACTGATATTCCTGTGTAGTGCCTTTTTTCACCTTCAAACTCCAGTGCCCTGTAACTGCCGTACTCCGGCATTTTTCCTGTAAGAACAGTCCATCCTGTATCTTTTTCAGAGTAAGTCTTCACAAGGGCATCAAGGGGAATATCCATGCAGAAATCTGTGTTGCAGATAATCCAGTTTCCCTGAATAAGCTCTGCATTTCTGGCCAGAGTGCCGGCGGTTCCCAGTGGTCTCTCCTCAAAAAGCAGCTCAAATCTGCCATTCCAGTACTTCTTCATCTCCCTGCGTATCAGCTCAGGACATCTGGACGCATTGCAGGCTACTATTTCAGGTTTCAGTTGAGTGAGCTGCAATGCCAGACTGCCAAGTACTGTATTTTCCTGCCATGGAAGAAGACACTTGGGACGATACAGAGAAAAGGGTTCCGCCCTGATGCCATAACCGGCTGTAAGGAACAGAACCCCTGTAATCAATGTCTGACTCCGTCTTTAGTTCAGTGATACTTCATACAATAATTTAGCCTGTCTTGACAGTACAGGTATGAACAGAAGATTCTTCAGAGAAACATCTGCTTTGGAGACTCTTCTGCGTCAAACCAGGCTGCATGACAAATGAGCAGACCTGTGATGCTCCAGCCGGAGTAGGACACTAGCCGTATATCTCTTTTCTGTTGCAGTCACAGACCTTGACTCTGCGTCTCTGTGAACGCCATGTCTCTTGGGCCCCCTTAAGAGAAGCAAGATAAACGACAGGAACTTTTTCCTTGCCGCATGCAGGGCACATTTCCTTGAGAACGGTACGGCTTTCGTGGGCAAGTTTTGCAGTAAATGTTCTGTCTTTCTTAGGCATTATCTATCCCTTCGCGCCATTGCAGGTATCTTCCCTGCAAGCTCCATCATTCTGTCAAGAAGCTCACCTGCAGGAAGCCCTTCAAGGGCTGCTTTAATAATCATCAGTATACCCCTGCGAACCTGCGAATATGATTCGCGGCCCGAAGAAGCCCACCACAGCGGGCACGAGTATAACATCTTATCCCCCTCATCGGCAACCCCTTCAGAGTGTTTAAAAGAGGAGTTCTCCATAACAAAGCGGAGAAGCTTCAGGTATGCCCGGTGGTCCTGATTGGCTGAATGTGACCAGAGTGGAAAAGGCTCTCCTGCTTCAAGATCAGGAAAAGTTGTAGACCAGCTTCCTTCGGGAATATCAGATTCTCTGAGTGGAAAACTGCTGCAGATTCTGTCAAGTGATGAAAGCCTGATGCCTTCCAGTTCAGTTATTCGCTCAAGAAAGGGAAAAAGAAAAAACTCAATGGCACCTGTCCTGTGATGTCCGTAGGTTTCTCCATCCATCGCAAGAATAACATAGGAATCATCATCGCCTGTCCATTCTTTCAGGTCTTCGTATATCCTGTCTGCCATTGCAGAACCGTCATTACCATGAAAAGATATACGGTTCGACCAGAAGTTGCTTCTCAGAAATACCGCAGTTCCGTCAACAGCAGGTATCCAGTTGAAAGGCGCTTCTCTTCCTGAAAAGACCCAGGGTACATCATCGGTAATGGTCCATCTGTACCCCTTTGACCCTATTGTTCTCACTGTATGCTCATTAACAGCCATCTCCGGTGGAAATACCCCTGAGGGGCGGTAAACTTCACCAAGTGCCCTGCTGTTAAGACAGTCATTGAGTTCCAGCTGCCTTATAACCTCATCATCTGGAATCAGGGGCAGAATAGGATGATAAGCACCGCTTCCTGTAAAGGAGCATCCGGCAAGTCTGGAAGCAGCTCTCAGAGTATCAGGGGATAACCGCTCAAGCTGTTCAGTAAGGGAATAGTTTATGTTGATTGTAATCTCGTATTCTGAACGCTGAAGCATCTCAAAGAGAGGCAGGTAACACTCCCTGTTAATCTTCATCACAATCTTCGGATCCTGAGTAGGCGGCTGATAGAAATGAAGAAGAAGTCCTATATGCTTCACTGCAAACCGCCTTTTTCTGATGAAAGTGTTACCCTGTCTCCAGCTCTGATACCCATAAATGCCCCAGCAGATCCTCCGTTCAAAGCAAGCTCCAGGTATCCCTGACTGCCTGCAAGAAGCATGAGTTCTTTCGCGTCTCCCTGCTGATAATGATCTGTATGAATAAGAGAGGAATCACAAGCCGCTGAGAATGCTCTGTCGTATACACCTGTTATTTCCCTGTGAGAATCTGGAATATTCAGAATACAGTTCCCGAAGTGATCCACATGAAGAACTGTAGTTTCAATGGCATTGTCGGAAACTGTGTTCTTAAGAAAAGAAAGCTTTACCGGCTCTTCAAGCTTTTTCAGAGTTTGCATCCAGTCCGGATCCACTGCTGCATACGCTGCGCAAATGGCAAACAGGTCTCTTCCGTGAAAGGTGGATGAGGAACCTTCAGGAGCCTCTGGCAGTTTTCGGCAGTCATCGAGGGTTCCCATAAGTGATATAAGACCGTTGTCAGGGGCTATGACATACCTGCCCTTCCATCTTGCAGCAAGCCCTGCTCTTGAGCTGCCTACACCTGGATCCACCACTGCCAGAACCACCGAGCCTTCAGGAAGATGCTCAAGAGAAGACTTAAGGTGAAATGCTCCTGAGAGAATATCTCCAGCAGGTACAGTATGACAAATGTCAACAAGGAGGACCTCGGTTCCGGTCACTTTGATAACAGAAGCTTTCATCTGGGCAACATACGCATCATCATGGCCGAAATCCGAGAGCAGAAAAACCGGAGCTGTATACATCAGACCCTACCTGTGTTTAACCACTACCAGGGTTCTGTCATCTGCCTGGGCAGCAGAACCTCCGTGGCGCTTAACTGCCTTCAGTATTCTGTCAACTATCTGATCGGCCCCCAGGTCTCTGTGTCTGAGAACAGTATCTGTCAGGCCAGAAACACCATATTCCACATCATTCTCGTCCATTGTCTCAGTTATACCGTCGGTGTACATAACCAGTACATCACCGGAATGTATCTGCCTGGTGCCCATACTGTATGGTGCGTTTTCCATCACACCCATGAGAATACCGCCTGTCTCCAGTTCCTCCACTGAACCATCCCGTCTTATAAGAAGAGGAGGATTATGACCGGCATTGCAGAAGGTAAGAAGACCGTTCCTTGTATCAAGCACACCGTAGAACATTCCTACAAGGCTTGATGCTTCCCCTTTCATGGTAAGCTCGTTGTTTACCTGGGAAACTATCTTTGTGATATCGAAAATGCTCTGAACACTTGCTCCGAGAGTTCCCTTCATTCCTGCCATTGTCAGTGCAGCAGGAATGCCTTTGCCGGATACATCTGCAACTGCAAGACCAAGATTTCTGCCGGGAAGGTTGAAGAAGTCGTAGTAATCCCCTCCTACCTCTCTGGCTGAGCTGTAGTAAACGCCGATATCATAGCCGTCAAATTCAGGAGGAGCTTCAGGCAGAAGCCCCATCTGCAACTGTCTCGCTGTATTCAGTTCCACTGCCAGTGAATCACCTCCGGAATGCCTTCCCAGATAGAGATCCGGCAGTTTTTCCCTGAGTGTTCTTGATGTTGTTACAGACGGATGACCGGTAACAAGTGTCACCACAGCGTCCCTTACCTCTTCCGACCTGTCGCTGAGCAACGATGCAAGTTTTTCTGCAAGCTTCGGAACTTCAGGTATACTCTGAAGCTCTGAGATAGAGTTCACAGCCTGAAGCCTTACAGAAGAGTCACTGTCATCAAGAAAACTGACAAAGAAGCGTGTTTTAGCCTGAATATCAGGCTTCTCCGCACAGTTGGCCCCTCTGAGAATACTCATTCTTACAAAGGGATCACTGTCGGAACACATTTCTGCCACCTGCCCTGCGAACAGTTCTTCAGATTCTGCCAGTTCAGCCAGAGCTTCTCCGGCAGCAGCGCGAACTGATCTTTCAGAGTCACCGGAAAGCCTGTTCAGGAACTTTAGCTCCTTTTCCCCTGAGAGCCCCAGACGCCTTATACCGAAAGCCATAGCCTTCCTCACAGATGCGTCATCATCTGCAGCCAGCATGCCCAGCATATTCCATGCAGGCTCCCCAAGAGAGTCCCGGTTCCAGAGAAGGAACCAGGGTAACCGCAAACGCTCCTCAACGCTACCTTTGTTAAGAAGACTGTTTACCACATCAAGGGTTATCCAGGCAACATCCTCCCTGCCGCCTGCGAGAAGCTGAGAGAGAGATTCTCTGCCTCCGAAACCCTCGCCTGTCAAGGCAAGTTTCAGCAGTGTACGCTGCTCGTCCTCCTCAAGTATCCTTACATAGGGAAGCACCATGGCAGCCATCTCATTGCTCACAGGCATATGCTCCGCTATCAGATGCCAGAGTATGCTTTTCTCTTCTGTGGAAAGATCCTCGTAGCTCATCAGCATGCACTGGGCTACTGTGTGAATATCGTTCTTACCTATATCGGTGAAGAGCGCGTTACGGATTTCCGGATCAAAAAACCTTATTCTGGCACCCACGGTAAAGGCCACTATACCTCTGCCTCCCTCAGGAAGCCTATGCATAAGCAGCCAGAGAAGATCACAGGACTCCTGGTCAAATTCTCCCATCTGTCTGTTCATCAGACCTCTCACAAGCTCTGTGAGTTCATCATCATTGCTGCCTACGGAAAGAGCATCGTTAACAATGGCCATTTCCCCCTCTGAGAGCCTTGGAAAACGGCGTCCCAAAAGGAATAGAAGAACTCTTCTCACCACCGGTGACCTGTCCAGGAGGAATGTTTCCACGAATCCGCCAGGGTCTCCTGCCACACCCCACATATCTATGGACTGGAGCAGATTACCGCGCACAAGTTCGTCTTCGTCTGCTGCAGCGGCTTCCACAAGGTCTCTGAAGTAGTGGTCTTTTCGAAGCCATGGGTTCCCCAGAGCCAGAGCAAGGGCTCTTCTCAGCTCAACCTGTCCAGAGTCCAGAATGTGCCTGCAAAGACCTTCTGATGCCCTGTCAAATGCCTCTCTGTCAGAAAGGAGCATCGCAAAGAAATCAGTAACATTTTCCTCTATGGTCTCTTTTGATGCTGTAAAAAGCAGCCTTGACTTTTCCGATGAAGAGAGGTGCCTGTACATATGGGCAATACTGTATCCTGCTCTTCTCTGCTCTGGAACCGAACTGTTCAGCAGAGTTTCCATAACCACTCGAATAAGAGGACTTCCGCCGCCGGAAAGGTCTGCAAGCCCTCTGTCAACGGCTGACAGAAGAAGTGTATCGCCACTGCAGAGATGAATCACCCCATCTACGGAGAGCCTTCTGAATGGAGTTACTCCCCTTGAGGCCCTTGTCTTTGAGTACATTTCCTCAAGGGTCTCTGTTCTGGGAAAGGTCTCCCTCAAAAGGAAGTGAAGACGGGACCATATTTCAAAGAGAGAAGATCTGAACAGTGTCTCGGAAACAATAGGTTCAAAGAGAGAGAGAAGAACCAGTTCGGCTTTTGAGAACAGATCAAGATTTTTGAAGGCAGACAGTGCCTTCTCGCCCTCTTCTATTCTCCATTGTCTGTTTTCCTCAGGCGCCGGAAGAATCACATGGGCATCACCGAACAGGGAAAAGAGACCTGCCATTCTGGGATCAGATGAGGTGAGAACAACTCTTCTTCTGGAATCGGTAGCCCTGAGAATAACTGTAAGCACAGAGTGAAAAAGATGAAGAGGGTGAATCTCAGTCTGCCTTCTTATTGAGTCGATATCAAAAAGCAGTATACAGTCATCAGGCCCTCGAAGAAGCCGCTCTATTTTGAATGCCGACACATTGCTGTCAATGTGCTCCATAGGTACAAGTCCCTCATCGGCTGCTTCCATCAGAAGAAGTCGTGCCAGAGTAGTTTTTCCTGCGCCCATTGAGCCTGACAGGCACACAAAGCCTCTGTTCCTGAGAATGGAAAATGCTCTGAGCAGACTCTCCATGTCCACTGATTCTCCTGCAACACCGTTCCATGACTGAATCAGCTCTTCCCCTGAAGGGTATGAGTCAAGGTCTCTGTTGATACTGCATATCCACTGCTCAACTGTGTTTTGCAGAAGTGCAATAAGGTCACCTCTGGTCTGCCACAGCCAGAGACGCTCCCACTCTTTAAGCTTTGAGAATACCGGTTCAGAACTGTGATCTGTTGCTGAAACAAGGGCCCCCACAGGAACACCGAGACGAAACATCTTGAAAAACATGGCTCTGGCCGATGCGGAAGGTCTCTCCCCCAGCAGAAAGAGAATAGCATCTGGAAGTACTTCGGATTCCTCCTGGAAGACTTTTACTCTGTCCGCCCAGCCTGGAGGACGCAGATTACCTGTTTCAGAGAGGATTACCGAATCGACCCCGGCTTCAAGAACAGAAGTATCCGCCCAGACCAGAAGATCGAAACTGTCAGGCATTCGAACTCCGTCAGTTAAGAGGCCAGATCAGTGTAGCTCTGGTTTTTCCCTCAGGATTCAGACTGTAGTCGAGCCATCTTGACAGATTCCTGGCGATAAGCACACCTCTTCCTCTGGTACTCATAAGATCTTCCCCTTCTCCAGGGCGATGACCAAGCTCAGAATCAGGCTTCCAGCTGCCGCAGTCATCAATAAGGAACTGCAGCCTTCCGGGAAACGCGTCAATTGAAATGGTTACAGATTTTTCCGGATCTCCCTGATTTCCGTGTTCCATACCGTTCTTCACCACTTCCATCACAGCGATGGAAAGACTGGTAACATCGTCTTTGGAGACCCCTGCAGTGCAACCTACCTTTTCGATGAAAACCTGAATTGTCTCAAGAAGTGATTCATCACTGGGAATCGTAAGTGTGATTCCTTTGAGCAAGATCAGCCTTTCAGGCTTTCAAGAGCTTCACTCTCGTCAGTAAAGGTCTCGAAAATTGTTATGAGCTTCGTGATGATGAAAAGCTCGTGTATTTTCCTGGTTGCATTGAGTATGGCTATCTTTCCTCCGATTCTGGAGATGGATGTGTGACCACCTACCAGAACTCCAAGGCCGGAACTGTCCATCCAGCTCACGCCTCCGAGGTCAAGGAGCACATTGCCGCTCTCGTTATTCACAGCTGTCTGAAAAACTGTCTTCAGTTTCATCAGATCAGGCCCGCTGATAACTTTTCCGCTAAGACGAATAACTTTGATTCCGTCTTTCATCTCCTCTTTGATCTTCATTGCTTCCCTCCGGTTGTGTACAGATAAAAGAAATTAACTTCTCCTGAAGAATAGAAAAATATCAGGCCATTGTCACGAGCAAATCACATAGTCTTTCCAGTTTTCAAGACCACGGGAGTCAAGGTAGGTGCATATTCTCTCTCTGGCACCTTGTTTTCTGGAAGCCACAAGCACTGGAACGCCACAATCACTATGCCACTTTGAGGCCTCTATCACATTTATGCCCTTAAGTTTACGCCCTGACTCCACAGGAACAGGAGAAATAAACCCCCTTATTGTAAACCTCTGTTTAAGCAGTTCCGCAGATAGCCTTCTGGCACACTGCCCTGCCCCTGCAATAAAAACATCTCTGCCCTTCAATGCAGGTACATGGGCGAGATACATGGCTCTTGTCCGGTAGAATGCTGTGAGAGAATACCGGCATGATGTTCTGGAAAGCCTTTCCCTGTGTTCCCTCCAGCCCAGCAGAACTTTGGGAACCCGGTAAAAGGAGAAGCCTCTGCTCCAGAGCCTGAGCCACAGTTCGTAATCTTCAGGCAGCGGAATATCCATGTATCCCCCCTGCTGAAGAACAGATTCCCTGTGAAAAAACCCGGTGGGATGAGGCACAGGACTCTCAACAAAAAGAGATCTCTCTATCTCTTCCGGCTCAACTGTAGAGTTAATCCACTGCTCATAACGGCGAAATCCCGCTGTAACCAGATAGTCTGGAAAGCATCGAACTCTGGAAGTGATTATGAACCTTCTGCCAAAACGCGATGCGGCTTCATACTGCAGCGCAAGTCTTTCAGGGTGGCAGATATCGTCACTGTCCATTCGGGCAATCCACTGACCGGATGCTTCCCTGAGCCCGTAATTAAGAGCTTCAACGAAGGAGCCATTCCCGTCCAGCAGTCTGAATCGGCTGTCTGCAGTATATTCAGCAGCAATCTCCCTTGAACTGTCGCTTGAACCGTGATCAATCATCAGTACCTCGAAATGAGAAAACGACTGACGCAGAAGGGAATCAAGGGCTCGGGCAATCCATTCCGCTGAATTCCGAAAAGGCATCACCACTGAAATCACAGGTAAAGCCATAGGTATCCTGAAATGCTTTGAATACTGAGCTTATACCAAATTATTATATGGCCAGAAAAGAGACTGAAGAAATTGATTTTAAGCAACCTGACAGGCAAAACAGGCTCAGCGAGTGAGCGCCGGAAGAATATTGAGGTGCGGAAGAACACTAAATCATACCCTGGAAAGCGTTGATAAGCTCCTCTGAAGTCCTTACCGGAGGACGGCACGCACCTCCAACACAGAGCTGGGCGTATGGCCAGCCGGACATTGGCAGATAGGCCTCTTCCATGTAAAGAGAATCCTCAGGCACAGAAGGATCAAGAAGGTCATATCCCTCTTCTCCTGCAAGCTCGGAAGCGGCAGCCGTTAGCTCATGAACCAGTGGATCATCCGCATAACCCACAACATAAACATGAACACTGCTCTCCTCCGGTTCAGGCACAAATCCTGAATCGGCTCCTTCAAGGGCAGAGGCAAACCACTCACCGCTTCTTGCTCCAACTGCCCGGGCAGTTTCACTTCCTGAACCATTCAGAATAACCGTAACAGGCAGCACATCTCCAAGGGAGTATCTCTCTGAAACATCCGCAGCTTCAGAAGGCTCAAGCCACACAACTGTCATTGAAACCGGATTGTTCTCTCTGAAACTCTCCAGTGTGGCAAGGTCAGGATCCCCCATGTCCACAGCAATGAAAACAGCAGAGCCTTCCATTTCACCACTCAGTTCATCCAGCTCAGGCAGTTCCCTCACGCAGGGACCGCACCAGGTTGCCCAGAAGTTTACAAGAACAGGTTTTCCTCTGGAAGCATTCAGAAGACTGTCCAGAGAAGAAACACTCGTGAGAAGCACACCGTTTTCACCTGAAAAATCAGAGCCTCCTGAGTGGGAGAGATTCACAACAAAAACAGGCACCAGAAGCACCAGAACAACAGGTATCCAGAGGAATCGTTTCACAGTCACCGTCCTGCACTGTGGGAAATGGCATTCACAGGACAGACCTGAATACACTTTCCGCACCTTATGCACTCACCGGAACTGGAATTTTTATAAATATCTATTCCCATGGGGCATACAGTTCCGCACTTGCCGCAGGAAACACACGAGGAAGAGACCTTCATTCTAACCACAGATACCTTTCCCATTATTCCCCATACTGCCCCGAGAGGACAGAGTGACCGGCAGAAAGGCCTTTCCACAGCCACAGCCCATAGAAGTATCAGCACCGCCAGAGAAGACTTCCACCAGAAAAGGAATCCCAGCTGAAAGGTATCAGGATTAGCTGAAACCAGAGGCCAACCGGCAAGGGAGGTACCTGCAGGACATATGGCCTTGCAGAACCAGGGATCTCCACTGCCTCCGGTAAAGAGAGGAAGCATTGAGGGAAGTACCATAACAAACAGCAGGAGTATTGCATACTTTGCAGGCCGCAGGGAATCATTGAAACTCAGTTTTGGAAAAGGAACAAGGTAGAGAAACTCCTGAACCAGACCGAAGGGACAGAGCCAACCGCAGGCAAAGCGTCCTGCAAGAAAACCGCAAAGCCCCAAAAAACCAAGCACAGAAAGAACAACAAGCGCATCAGGCTGCCCTGTTGCCAGAAGCTGCCAGAAGCCGGGTATGGCAATTATTGACTGAAAGCTTCCTGCAGGACATGCAAGCACACTTGAAGGACAGCTGTAACAATGCAGTCCAGGTATGAAAGTAATTTTTGACATACCGGTGTAAATAGACCCTGAGACCCAGCCTGACAGATGCAGATTTGAGGCCAGCAGAGCTCCGAACTGAACGGTCTTTCTGATGAGACCGTGATTTCTCAGCCTATTCCTATGCATTCCAGACAGATGTTTGCGGCCTTTGCGAGAATAGCATAAGGGTTACCGAAAAAATAGCCGGCAACAAGCATTCCCAGAGCCAGAAAGAGAAGAAGATATCTTACAAAACTGGAGGCGGCGACCAGATTCGAACTGGTGAATGGTGGATTTGCAGTCCACTGCCTTCCCACTTGGCTACGCCGCCTTTCTGTTTCTCGTTATTGGTGGGCAATCATACAAAAACCGAAAGCGCTCATCAAGAGCCGTCTGTCCAGTCCAGCCCTATCCAGAAGCCTTCCTCCCAGGTCATGTCTCCCAGAGGTGTTTCAATAGCAGGCACACCGAACATAAGCAGCCGCCCCAGATGATCTTCATCACGAAGATTACTGTCTATTCCTCCTATTGCCAGAGCAAGGGAAATGAAATCCATAGGCTCAAGCAGCCCAAGCACCTCAATTCCGTCAAATTCTATTCCCAGGTCAAGCACTGCAACCACACCGTCGTCTCCTATACCGAACTCGCCGGTGAAGAGCCCGTCGGCAACCTGAACGGTGTCTTCCTCAGATCCTTCAATAGTGTCAAGGAATAGATCGTAATCCAGTGAAGTGAGAGTAATGGACATTTTAGGCAGGCCTGAAACACCGGTATTGGGGTTCTTTATTCCAAGGCCCATTGTGAAGTCCATAGGGCATACTCCACCGGCAAGTACCGATACCACTTCAGCTATCTGAAAGGGTGTAAGGCTTCCCAGGTCGGATATATTGATTCCGCATATTCTGAACTCACTGGTGTTCTCTATTCTGAACTCTGCATTCAGAAAGTTGAGAACATCTGTAACACCGCAACCGGATAAGAGAAGAACACCGGCAACAACAAGCATCAGCACTCTATTTCTCATACACCTTACCGCCTCTCACATTGCGATACACCTGAAGCGCATTCGGAAACTGACTTTGGTCAAACCCAATCTCACCTGTTCCGCAGGAGTGAAGCTACTCCGTTATACTCAAAGCCACTGAAAATGATCCCTCAGCCCCATATTCGGCAGCGGCAAAGCGCCATTATGCCCAACAGTTATCAAAACCACCAGTCTGAAAGACCGCCGAACAGATACATTATACAAACAGAATACGCTCTGCCACAGAGCCGGCAGATTTGAGCAAGCTGACAAAAACAGAACAAGAGAACCGGAATCATTGCCTGATAAGATGGAAGAACCTTCCAATCTCAGACAGAGCCTTATCCTTCTGAACGAATGTACCAGGTTTCTCAGCTTTTTTTGGCACACCTGTGTATAAACAAATGCGGGTAATTGCGCGTCAGCACAATCCCCGCTCCACTTTTTTTGCACGCCTGTGTATAAACAAACGCGGGCAATTGCGCGTCAGCACGATCCCCGCTCCGCTTTTTTTGCACGCCTGTATATAAACAAATGCGGGCAATTGCGCGTCAGCACAATCCCCGCTCCGCTTTTTTTGCACGCCTGTATATAAACAAATGCAGGCAATTGCGCGTCAGCACAATCCCCGCTCCGCTTTTTTTGCACGCCTGTATATAAACAAATGCGGGCAATTGAACGACAGCACAATCCCCGCTCCACTTTTTTTGCACGCCTGTGTATAAACAAACGCGGGCAATTGCGCGTCCCTCTGTGACAGTATAGGTGAGACATATCCCCTGACGATTATTAGTGTAGAAGGGCGGGGAGGTTTTACCGATGAAGGTATTGAGTTTCAAGAGAGAGCCGTCGGATGATGAGGAAGCCCGGAGGGCGAGTGAAGAATCCGACGGCTCTTCGGCCCGAAAAGCTGCACCTGATCCTGAAGTAAAAGAAAAAGCGTCTCGACGGAGGTTTACCGCTGCCTACAAGCTTCGGATACTTGAGGAAGCGGATGCCTGTAAAGGGGATGGAGACATCGGAGTCTTGCTCAGGCGAGAAGGGCTGTATTCATCTCATCTGGCCTTTTGGAGGCGCCAGAGAGCTGAGATAGGTAGAAAAGGAATGACCGGCAGAAAGCGTGGCCGTAAAGAGCTTTCTGAAGAGCAGCTCAGGCTGCGAGAGCTTGAAAAGGAGAACAAACAACTCAAGAACAAGCTCAAGAAAGCCGAGACGATAATTGAGATTCAAAAAAAAACTTCGGAATTGCTGGGGTTGGAGCTGGATTCGGAGAGGAACAGCGAAAGCAACTGATGGAAGCTGCAAAAGATCTTTCTGAATCAGTAGGGATAGTCCCGGCCTGTGATGCTCTCAATGTGCCCCGATCCTCGTATTACAGGCATTTCAGCATGAAAGTTCCTGTTGACCAACCAACACCCGTGAGAACCTCTCACAGGGCTCTCAGCCCTGCAGAGAAGGCAACAGTCCTGGCAATGCTTCATTCACCACGCTTTGTAGACAAGTCGCCCGCACAAGTCTATGCCACTCTCCTTGATGAAGATGGTGAATATCTCTGCTCAATCAGAACCATGTACAGGATTCTGCAAGAGAATGGCGAAGTGAAGGAACGGCGTAACCAGCTGCGTCATCCCAAGTACAGCAAGCCTGAATTGCTTGCCACAAGACCCAACGAAGTGTGGTCCTGGGATATTACCAAGCTGAAGGGACCTGAGAAATGGACCTACTACTACCTGTATGTCATCCTTGA
>PDSZ01000013.1 GCA_002748705.1 Candidatus Fermentibacterota bacterium | reverse complement strand
CCTGCAGCATGGGTGGTGTAGCAGTTGATTCTTCTCTCAAACTGAGTTTTCCAGAGGCGAAGCTCCTCGGAAGTTACACCGAGCCTTCGCTGCCAGCGCTTATCTACTGCCAGCCCCTGCTGCCAGAACCTTGCGATAAGCTGAATTGCAGGCCGCAGAACAGCAGCGTCACCTCCTGGAAGTATAGCAGGAGCCAGAGTGCCCAGCCGTGTCCATTCAGTCTCTCTGACATGCAACAGTTCTCCACCCCAGATGGTTCCGTCTGTTCCCAGCCCTGTTCCGTCAAATACAAGGGCAACAGCTTCCTTCAGCCGGTGCTCGCACATAATCGCGAGAGCGTGAGCATAGTGGTGCTGAACCTGAAGCAAAGGCACACCCAGTTCCGCTGCCAGCCTCATTCCCAGCCTTGTGGAATGCATATCAGGGTGAAGATCTGTAACTATTGTATCAGGAGCCTTGCCGAAATACTCAGGGAAGTTTTTTACAACCTGCTCAAGTCCGTCAAGCGCTTCCGGTGTTTCCAGGTCTCCTGTATGAGGTGAGAGAACTGCCTCATTATCAAAACCCAGACAAATTGTGTTCTTAAGCTCTGCTCCCATGGCAAGAACGGTCTTCTTAAGAGGGAAAGAGAGGCTAACCGCATTGGGGGCATACCCTCTTGCCCGCCTCCATATCTGAACACCTGAATGGTTCACCACAGCAAGGGAATCGTCGTTCCGAAGGTTTATTCTTCTGTTGTGCAGAAGGAAGAAATCCGCGATTCCTTTCAGTCTGGTCAGGGCTTCTTCATTGGAGGTGCAGACAGGCTCACCTCCTCTGTTACCGCTGGTCATAAGAAGGAAATCAAAAGAGCCTGTTGAATCATCGCCGGTACTCTCTGCAAGAAGAAGATGAAGCGGTGTGGTGGGAAGCATAACTCCCAGATTATTCAGACCTGGAGCAAGGAGATCCAAAGGAAGGGAAGGATTGTCCGCTGTCCTGAGAACCACAATAGGCGCTTCCGGAGAAGAAAGCAGTTCCTCCTCCTCTGCTGAAACAAGACACTGTTTTTTAAGCACTGACAGATTTGATGCCATGACAGCAAAGGGTTTAGCAGGCCGGTTCTTCCGCTTTCTCAGCTTCTTGAGTACTTCTCTGTTTGATGCGTCTGCCACAAGCAGGAAGCCGCCAAGGCCCTTGACCGCGACCACAGCTCCTTCTGAAATAGCCTTTCTTGCTTCTTCAAGGGGATCTTCAGCAGAAATCAGATTCCCTTCCTGCCCTCTCCAGGCCAGCTCAGGACCGCATACCGGACAGGCTATACTCTCAGCATGAAACCGCCTGTTGCCAGGATCTGTATACTCCTCCATGCACTTACTGCAAAGGGGGAAATCCCTGAGTGCAGTACGCTCTCTGTCGTAAGGCATTGTCTCGACAACTGTGTATCTGGGACCGCAGTCGGTGCAGGTAGTGAAAGGATACCTGTAAAACCTGGAAGAGGGGCTGAGAACCTCTTTCATACACTGCGGACAGATGGCAAGATCAGCAGGTATGGATATTCTCATTGAGCGGTCTGAAGCACTGTCAAGAATGGTAAACATCTCTGACACCTGAGAGGGCTTCACAAATTCTCTGCTGAGTACATGAACTCCCTCCAGACTGGCTCTGGGAGGGAGTTCACTCTCAAGCCTTTTCATGAATCGGTCCACAACTTCAACAGGGCCTTCCAGCACAAGACGGACTGTGCCTGACTGGTTCCGTACCCAGCCAGTGAGGCCTGCTGCTTCTGTTATCCTGGCCATTGTCGGTCTGAAACCCACTCCCTGCAGAATACCGCTGAGGTCAGCTGTCAGACGAACAAAGGGTTCTGTCAGAGCCCAAGCTCCTTCTTCAGAGTTCTCTCAAGCACACTCCTCTGAATAGGTTTCTGAAACACACCGCTCAGGGAAAGATCAGCATAACTGGTGTTGTTCCTCAGAGCATCTCCCACAGAACTCAGGAGATAAACCGGAACTGTGCAGCCTGCCAGTTTCAGGTCCCTTGCAAGCCCTGTACCGGAATCAACTTCCTCCATCATCAGGTCGGCTATGACAAGATCAGGATTCTCCGACTTGAATTTTTTCAGACCTTCCTCGGCACTGGAGGCGCATACTGCTGTGCAATTCAGGCTCTCCAGCAATATTTTCATGGCATCCAGCATATCGCTGTCATCATCGACACACAGGATTACATGTTTTCCGTCTTTCATTGGTTGCCCTCACTTTGCTTTTTAGTTCCTGACAAATCCCCATGACAGGAAAGCGTTCCTTCTTCGATAGCCTCTTTGAGAAAGATGAAAGCTGCTTCCAGGTTTTCTTCTGCCCTGGCAGAGAGACCTTCACCGAACTCATTGAACTCGTAGCCTCTTATGCCCAGCATGAACGCCTCAGCTTTGCTGGAAAGAAGATTCTCAGCCAAAGCCATCAGCGCATCGGCACTGATACTGTGGGAGGAAAAACTCACGTGTTCCCTGGGAATGACCCTCTGAAAACTGAACGGAGCAGTACATGCAACATCAGCATCCACGAATACCACAAAGTCGTTTTCAGCTATAACCGCAGCATCTTCAACTGAAAGCTGATAATTTGAGTCAACTGTGACACCATCCAGGTTCAGCTTCTCCATTTTCTCTGCGAACATGGGCCCCAGACCGTCATCAAGACGGCCTGGGTTCCCGTAACCGAAGACAAGGACTTTTTTCTTTCCTTTTCCGCTCATTTTTTATCTGGTGGATCTCCTGGAAACGGTTTCACCGTTGTGGTCCACTACACTGACCGTCAAAGGCATCTTGCCCAGTGCGTGGGTGGCGCAGGAAAGGCAGGGATCATAAGCCCTTATGGCCACTTCCACACGGTTCAGAAGCCCCTCGGTAATCTCAGTGCCTGAGAGATACTTTTTGGCAACCCCCTCAACTGCCCTGTTCATGGGAATGTTGTTGTTGGTGGTTGACACGATAAGGTTGCACATTGTAACCTGATCGTCTTCGTTAACCTTGTAATGATGGAACAGGGTTCCTCTGGGAGCTTCCACCAGACCGACACCTTCAGGCCTTCTGTCGCCTTTGACAACCAGATCCTCTCCCTGAAGATCTGGATCGTTAAGGAGATCCCTGATCTTTTCAGCAGAATGGAGAACCTCAATCATCCGTGCCCAGTGGTAGGCCATGGAAATGTTGTTGGGCTTTCCGTCTGTTACTGCCATGAATTCCTTTCTAGCAGCCTCGGCTTCAGGTGTGTCAATGAAATCGGCGGTGTTAACCCTTGCAAGGGGACCAACCCTGTACCAGCCCTTTTCTGTGCCCAGTTCCCTGATGAAGGGGAACTTCATGTAGGACCAGTCACGGACCTCTTCAGCGATAATGTCAACATAGTTCTGGTAGTCGAAGTGATCTATGACCTTGTTGCCCTCGAAATCAATCATTCTGATTCCGCCGTGGTAGAGATCCATGGCTCCGTCTTCCCTGATAAGAGAAAGGTGGTTGGAGTCAAACGAACCGAAGTCAGCCAGATCCTTCATGTGATCTATGGTGTAGTCTTTCGCAACCTTCAGCGCCCCCAGGGACCACTGAATCTGCTGGTCAATGTCCTTCAGAAGAATGTCTCGTTCGGCAATTGTAAGGTTCTTGTTGATACCGCCGGGAATGGCACCTGTGCCGTGAATCTTCTTACCGGCTGTAACCTTGATGACCTCCTGGCCGTACTTGCGCATCATAACTCCCTGAACTGCAAGCTCAGGATGCTTCTCAATAACGCCTATGATGTTTCTTTCAGCAGGATCAGCATCAAAACCGAAAAGCAGATCAGGAGAGACAAGGTGGAAGAAGTGCAGAACATGCGACTGATATGTCTGACCGTAGTGCATCAGCCGACGCATCTTCTCGGCGGTGGGAGTAAGCTTGTCCACACCGACTATTACATCCATGGCCTTTGCAGCAGCCAGATGGTGGGAAACAGGGCATATTCCGCAGAGTCTCTGTACTGTTACAGGAACTTCCCAGTAGGGCCTGCCCTGTATGAATCGCTCGAATCCCCTGAACTCAACTATGTGAAGCCTTGCCTGCTCCACCTGACCGTCCTGATCCAGAAGAATTGTGACCTTTCCGTGGCCTTCCACTCTGGTTACAGGCTCTATAACTACCTTGTTTGTTGCACCCAAGGTTATCCTCCTTCTTTTCGTTAGTCGTACTTGAGAACTTCGTAGGGAAGATCCATAGGTTTGTTCTCAAGGAGTGCTACCAGTGCCTGCCAAAGTACATCTGCGCTTGGAGGACAACCTGGCAGGTGGTAGTCCATCTTAACAACCTCGTGGCATGGATATACCCTGTTAAGTATCAGAGGAAGCTCTTTGTCCCCTGGTACCATTCCAGTGGGGTTGTATATGGTCGGGCCGTCTAAGTAAGCCTCGTCAAGACATTCTTTGAGAGTAATGGTGTTCCGCATTGCAGGAATACCGCCCATTATGGCACACTCCCCCATGGAAACAAGAATGTCGCAGTTCTCACGGAAATACTGCAGATTATGTACATTCTCCTCGTTGCAGCAGCCGCCTTCAATGAGGCCTACAGCACACCTGCCGGAGAACTTCTTGATGTCGTCAACCGGAGACTTGTCGAAGTCAACCAGATCTACAAGGGTCAGAATACGATCATCAATGTCAAGGAGTGACATATGACAACCGAAGCATCCGGCAAGGGACGCGGTAGCTATTTTGGGTTTTGCCATATCTGTAACCTCTCCCTATTCTTTTGCTTCAGCTCTGCGGGCCTCGATCTCGGACCCGATTGGCTGGTTGTCATACTTGCGCTGTCCGATAGGTACCGCATAACCAACACGCTTCTTGAGAATGGCTCCCACAGGGCAGTTCTCAATTGCCTTGTCAGTCACTGAGACATTTGTCGCAGAGAGGTCTGTATCAGAATTGAAGGCTATTTTCTTGTGAATACCCCTGCCTACGAACTGAAAGACATTTTTGCCGTCAAGCTCTTTGGATGAGCGCACACATCTTCCGCACAGAATGCATCTGTTGTGGTCTATGTAGATATCAGGATGGCTGGCATCCACTTTGTGATCGTTGAACATGTAGGTGTACTTGGGCGCCATCATTCCAAGACGATACCCAGTTGCCTGCAGTTCACAGTTGCCGCTTCTTTCACAGAACGGGCAGTAGTGATTGCCTTCCACGAAGAGCATTTCAACAATGTTGACTCTTATCTGGTGAATCTCTTCTGTTTCGTTTTCCACTATCATTCCAGGAGCAGCAGGCTGTGTGCACGCAGACTGTGGTCTGTCGTTGACAAGAACAGTACATACACGGCAGCTTCCGAAAGGAAGAAGATCCTTGTGAGCACAGAGTCTGGGTATGTAGATCCCAGCTTCATCAGCAGCCTCCATGATCGTCTGACCGGGGGTTGCCTCAACCTCTACTCCATCGATGGTGAATGTGAACTTTTCACTCATTTCCAACCCCTTTTCAGTCAGCGTAGATTACGGACTTGCGTCCCTGAAGCTCTTCACCGTCGGCAAGTGCCTTGTGAATATCGAAAGAATGCTGCATGCCGTCACTGTTGTCCTTCACAAGAAGCTCGTATCTGTCCCTGAAGTTCCTGAGAGAACTGAGCACAGGATTGGGAGAAGTCTGCCCGAGACCGCAGCGGCTGGCAAAAGCAACGGTTTTTCCAAGCCGCTCCAGATAGTCCAGATCATCAGGAACACCCTCACCTTTCATTATGACCTGGAGACGATCCTTCAGCAGTTCATTTCCCACTCTGCAAGGGGTGCAGTAACCGCAGCTCTCATCACAGAAGAACTCCATGAACTCATGGGCAATGTGAAGAGGATCACGGTCTTCATTGAATATCATCACAGAACCCCCTGTGGCAACATCATCGTAGCAGATGGTTCTGTTGAAATCACTGGGACCTAGAAGCTGCCCTGATGGGCCTCCTATCTGAACAGCATAGGGCTTCTCCGCTCCGGCTTTTTCAAGCAATTCGCTGATCTTTATGCCCAGAGGAATTTCGTAAACACCAGGTCTGGAACAGTCACCGGATACACTGAGCAGCTTTGTTCCTGCAGTGCCTTTCGAACCCAGTTCCGCAAACCATCCTGCCCCCTCGTCGAGAATCTGGGCCACGCAGCAGAAGGTTTCAACATTGTTTACTGCAGTTGGGCGGGTAAGGTATCCCTTCTGGGCAGGGAAAGGAGGTCTGTTCTTGGGGTCGCCTCTGAGACCTTCACATGAGCTGATAAGAGCAGTTTCCTCACCGCACACATAGGCACCTGCTCCCATCTGAATTCTTATGTCGAAATCAAAGTTTCTCTTGCTGTTCAGAATGTTCTTTCCAAGGAGGCCCTTTTCCCTCCTTGCAGCCAGAACACTCTCAAGGAAAGGTCTGAGATATGCGTACTCAGCCCGAAGGTAAACCACTCCGGTACTTGCGCCGATTGCATAACCTGCAATTGCCATACCCTCAAACATCAGGTCAGGTACTTCGGTGAGAATAACCCTGTCCTTGAAGGTTCCAGGTTCGCCCTCATCGGCATTGCATATTACGACCTTGTCATCACCGTCGGCTCCTCTGGTGAACTCCCACTTCATTCCAGTGGGGAAACCGGCTCCGCCTCTGCCTCGAAGTCTTGCAGCCTTGATGTCCTTTATGACCTCAACCGGAGACATTGCCAGGGCCTTATGCAATGCCTTGCCTTCCTCCAGACCGGCGAAAACAACAGGGCCTCGCTCGCGAATATTATTGTTGACCATGGACTTGACCAGAGGGTGGGCATTGTTGCCGTCTCCGAGAAGATGAATCAGGTGATCTGTGTTACCGTGTTCCTTCAGCGACCTCACTATTTCCCTTGCTGAATCGCTTGAAAGCCTGGTCATAATCTTGTCGTTAACCAGCGCTCCAGGGGCTTGATCACACATTCCTATACATGGAGTCCATTCCAGAGTAAACCTGCCATCGGAAGTGGATTCACCGAAGTCTATTCCCAGTTCTTCTCTGAAAGCGTCTGCGACCTTGTCTACTCCCTGGTACTTGTCGATAATATCGTTGCACAGCCTTATGACAAACTTTCCTTTGGGCTTCTCAGAGAGGAAGGAATAGAAGGAGACAACACTCTCCACTTCCACTCTGTGTGAATCCACAGCATCGGCAATCAAATCCATTGCCGAATCGGAAACATGCCCGTACAACTTCTGAACATCACACACAATGTCCATCATTCGCGTGTGATCGTTGCCGTACCGGCTACAGATTTCCCTTATTGTCTTATCCAGGTTCTCTGCCATTAACTACCTCGCCTCCGGTTACTGTCCACTGTGTATTGGTACTGTCTTATCCGTTTCTTCAGGTTGTTTTCCTTTTTCCGCCGCTCACGGAAGAATGCGGCACTCCCAAGAGAGGAAAAAGGCCCGGCAAACCCCTTTGACGGAACAGCCGAAATCTCTGAATACAACTCTAAAATATCTTATTGCCCGAAGAAAACCAATCCCCGGCAGCAGACAGCAACAGAGACGATATATGTGGTTATGTCATTCAGTTACGCCATTCGTATTTTTTTCACGCTTCTAAATGGAGAAAAAGGCCTCTTACGACAGCGCGAAAAAAGCACAAAGCCTGTCTCACTCTGAAAGAGAAGGATTCTTCCACAATCTGAACGAACTGTGAGTCAGGGCTATTGAGACAAGAAACACAAATCCCAGAAGAATAACCTGAACACCGAAGCCCATACCCATATGCTCAAAAAAGTGAAAAGCGTTGGCAATGGTGTAAAGACCGGCAAAGAGAAGATTCAACAGCCTCAGATACTTGCAGGTGAAAAGAACTGTAAATGCCATGAAGACCATAGGCACCAGATAGAAAACAAGCATCATCCACATGTCTCCTGAAGGCATTGTGCCATCTGCTCCGGCCATAACCACACTGGTTCCATAGAAAAGAGGGATTAGCTCAATCAAGCCGTGCACTATCAGACCGGCAAGAATAATTGACCACAGCACAGCCACTTTGATCTCGTTTTTCATACAACTGCTCCTCTCAAAACTTAGGTTTTTCTTATGTTTTTAGCAACCTCTAAATCATAGGATCATAACATGAATTCGTCAACAGTATTCTTGCAAGAATGTGTTTTCAGAAACCGCAGGTTAATTAAATAATCTCTCCATAAAACCATAACAATGCTGCAGAATTTCCGAAGAGCCATCTCTCCAATACTGCATAACTTTTCTAAGAAAAGTGAAATTCAGACGAAAAGAGCTGTTCAGGAGATGGCTTTGGTTATCTCTTCAATCAGGAGAGTTGGAGAAACAGGTTTTTCAATGAAACAGTGAACAGGAAAATAGTCAGGATGGTCTTCAGGCTTGAAGGTATACCCTGTATCCATTTCTACTGAACTGAGCATGATAACAGGGACAGAATCGCCAAGCTCATAATGTATATCTCTTGCCAGAGAAAACCCCTGATCGCTGTTTTCCACTATTACATTCATAACAACAACAGCAGGTCTCTCTTTAGAAGCCTTCTCCAGCCCTTCACCGTAACTGGAAGCTGTTATGACCTGAAAGCCCTCTACAGCTAGAATAATACTGTTTAACTGAATAAAATCAGCATCATCGTCTATAAGCAGAACTCTTATTCCCTCTGCCATTGCAACCCTTTCAGTCTCTGCTGCTACAACCAAAAAACTCAATGGACATATCTTTCAGGTAACTGCTGTTGAGGAAATACCCGCAAAAAATCGTCGAGAGAGTAAAGAATGTTTACCACAATAGAACCCCTGGTATTCTCTTAAATGAAAAGCCCCTCCCTGAAACAGGAGGGGCCTGATAACTCTTAAACGGTTTCAAAGGTTATTTCGGTTCCGTTGGCAAACACATCAGAGATAGGGCATCTTTCATCTACCTCGGCCAGGAAAGCTGCCTTCTCTTCAGCGGTCATGTCGGCATCAATTTCAGTAATTACCTTAATCCACTTGTAACCGGCTCTCTCTGCCTTGCTCTGTCCGAGAAGATTATCAGTGTTCAGCTCAGCTTCACAGCTTATCTTGAAACCTCTGATGTCCATCTTTCTCTGGTTGGCCATGATTCTGCCTATGGCGCCTATGCAACCTGCAAGGGCAAAAAGACCGTACTCAAGAGGATTAGGCCCCTGATCCCTGCCGCCCATAGGTTTGGGCTGATCGATGGTTACAGTGTGATTACCTGCTGTAAGTTCCATTTTGAAGCTGCTGTCCTGTACGCCTTCTACCTTGACTATTTTCTTTGCCATCTGCTTCTCCCCTTTCAAATTACCAGCAATGGAATGCTCAATATGCCTAAAGGAATCTCAGTTGTCAAAGTTATTGCAGGGCTTAATCATACCTATGCAGTATGAATTGTTTACCTGTTTGTCCTGCTGACCTTATACATATGATCAAAGCGAAAAACTTCGGTCTTCAAAAGCAAACTCTTAACCGAAGAAAACCGGAGTTCAAACCGGCAGGCAGACGGCCAGGGCCTTGCGACAGACCCTGACCATTGTTCTGCTGTTATCAGTATCTGTAGTGCTCAGGTTTGTAGGGGCCTTCCACAGGTACTCCTATGTAGGCAGACTGCTCCTGTGTCATGGTAGTCAGTTTGACACCAAGTTTATTCAGATGAAGCCTGGCGACTTCTTCATCCAGCAGCTTGGGAAGCATATAGACTCCTACAGCAGGCCTTTCCTCTGCAAGGGCTATCTGGGCAAGACACTGGTTGGTGAAGCTGTTGCTCATGACGAAACTGGGATGACCAGTGGCACACCCGAGATTTACCAGCCTTCCTTCTGCAAGGAGGAAAATGGAATGGCCTTCACTGAATCGGAATCTGTGTACCTGCGGTTTGATCTCTGTCTTTTCAATGCCGGGCCATTTTTCAAGTTCTTCAACCTCTATCTCGTTGTCGAAGTGTCCAATGTTGCAAACTATGGACTGATCCTTCATTCTGCTCATGTGGTCTGCTGTTATCACTCTGCAGTTTCCTGTTGTGGTTACAAAGATGTCACCTTCACTGAGAGCATCCTCAACAGTTGTTACTTCGTATCCCTCCATTGCTGCCTGAAGCGCGCAGATGGGATCAATCTCAGTAACAATTACTCTGGCTCCAAACCCCCGCATTGACTGACAGCATCCCTTACCTACATCGCCGTAACCGCAGACTACAACAGTCTTCCCTGCCACCATTACATCAGTGGCCCTCTTTATGCCGTCAGCAAGGGATTCCCTGCATCCGTAAAGGTTGTCAAACTTGCTCTTGGTAACCGAATCGTTAACATTGTACGCAGGGAAGAGAAGCTTTCCCTCCTTGAGCATCTGATAAAGCCTGTGAACACCGGTGGTGGTTTCTTCACTGACTCCTATCATGTTTTCAGCGCAGCTCCGCCAGAAATTTGGAGCTTCCTGAAGACCTTTGATAAGGTTTTCTCTGAGCCTGACAAGATCTTCCGGCCCTTCTCCAACCTCAGGAAGAACACCTGTTTTCTCATACTCGGCTTCCAGCTCTGCCCCAAGATGAATCATCAGTGTGGCATCTCCGCCGTCATCCACTATCAGGTTCGGCCCCTGTTTTCCTTCGAAGGTAAGAGCCTGTCTTGTGCACCACCAGTATTCTTCAAGGGTTTCACCTTTCCAGGCAAATACAGGCACACACACATCTGCCATTGCTGCAGCTGCATGGTCCTGGGTGCTGAAAATGTTGCAGCTTGCCCATCTCACACTGGCGCCAAGTTCTCTTAGAGTCTCTATCAGTACTGCGGTCTGCACTGTCATGTGGAGGGAGCCGGTAATTCGAAGACCATTCAGAGGCTTTTCTGTTCCATACTTTTCCCTTACCGACATAAGCCCGGGCATTTCGTGTTCGGCTATCTCTATCTCTCTTCTGCCGAAATCCGCAAGTGATATGTTTCTGACTTTGTAGTTCAACTGATATCTCCTTTCAGTCCCGCAAGGGCGAGAATGGTGTGATAGTTTCCTGTTTCCTTTATTGTAAAACCTGCATTTGAAACGAAATCGTTAAGGGTTTCAGCTGAAAACCCCGGCCACATATCGCCGCGGGCCTCTCTGAAACCGGTATCCTCATGTTCTTCCAGATCAGCAACGATAAGCCTGCCTCCAGGTTTAAGCACCCTGAATGCCTCTCTTACAGCCTGGGCAGGATCCGCGCAGTGGTGCAGAACCATGTGCATCAATACTGCAGAAACCGCACTGTTCTCAACAGGCAGATGTTCCGCCTCACCGAGCCTGAGTTCAACCTGATCCTCCATGCTGAGAGAAGAAAGGTATTTCCAGGCGTATTCAAGCATTCTTCTTGAGGAATCTACAGCAAGAACTGCCTTTGCCCGGCCGAGAATAAAAGGGATAAGCCTGCCGGTACCTGTTCCCACTTCAAGCACAAGCTCTGGATCGGAGAGGTTCCGGCTGATGAATGGCAGATAATCAAGATGCTCTGCCGGTTCTCCGAAAAGTTTTCCTGCGTCCTTCTCATCCATTGAGTCAAAAAACTCACGAACCTGCCTGCTGCGGCTGCAGAGGCATCTTGCCAGCCTGTTCAGATCGTCTTTAAAACCATTCAGCAGAGTTCGGTTATCAAACGCTGCCCGAATTACATCAGCAACAAAGGGAGTATCCCTTTTAAGTGAATAGAAAGCCCAGTTGCCTCTTCCTGTTCTTCTGAGAAGACCTGAATTAACAAGCTGCCTCAGATGGTGGCTTGCGTTGGACTGGGTAATACCGAGGATCTGCACAATCTCTGATACATTCAGCGGACTGCGATCCAGAAGCAGGACCATTCTGAGCCTGTTTCGCTCTCCTAAAGCTCTGAAGATTTTTTCCATTTCAGTACTATATGACTATATGTTGATATAGTCAAGTGGCTTGCGTGTTGGTAGAGTCAGTGTGCATCTTGCAGTTGCTGCTCAAGGCTCTTGAGGCAGGTAACAGGGTCTGCTTCATCTCCATGAGCTCTCTGATAAGGAAGCATTCCGATTACCTGCGCAGGGATATGCCGGCGAGGATGCTGACCAACCTGACTAAGCCCTCTGTACTGGTGCTGGACGAGATCGGGTACACCCCTCTGGACAACAAGGCTGCAACCTTGCTTTTTGATGTGATCGACATTCGTTACAGAAAGAGAAAGCCTGGCATTTCCGGAGTTAGCCTTACTTGTTTCAGTTTCTTCTTTGAGAGAACACCGGCCGGAAGAAGAAATCAGGCTGAATCCTGACAGAATTCAGCCTGATCGAAGGTTTGGTGAGAAATCCGGGCTGCCTTATCCTGGAACAGTATTAGTTGAAGTACAATCACCAATGTCTACTGGTGGAGATATCAATTCAGTAATACTTACGAATTTGAACACAAAGCTATCTATTATGCTATTCAGATGAATAGGAAACCTCTCGAAATCTGCATATTGCGGTAGGACTCCCAAGGTAAAGAACGGAGTCACAGAATGTCAGGTTTGATGTATCCCACAATGCCTCAACCCCAATGCCGCATAAATATCGCCCTTGTGCAGAAAACACATCAATACCCTGGTAGCTGATGTTCTCAAGTGGAATATCGCTATAACGGCCATCTACCCACTCTGGCCTGGTGGGTGCAAGTAAAGCCCATACATCACCATTGTCATCAAAAGTGCAATCGTTAACTCTAAGGATGTATCTTGATTCAGATGACTGCTCAATAGGTAAAGGTGGCTCTCTCTGGAATTCAGATACTATTTCTTGTGTTGCCGTATCGTAAATTTGATAGTTATTATAGTATACAGATGTTACGGCAACATAACTATTAAATGAATCTATCTTAAGATTTATATTAGATGCAGATGGACATTCCACCATTCCATCGGTTTCTTCAGGATCCCATTCGCCATATTTTTCAATACTGCCATCGGAGGAAAAAGCTGTAATTAAAGCAGCTTCAGCTATACTTGCTGCAAGAACGGTAGTATCATCCAGAACTGTAACATCAAATGGCCATTGCACCGGAAGAGATTCCAGGTATTCCCCATTTCCAATACCGAACAAATCAACTCTGCCAAGATCCGTGTTACATACTGCCACCACACCGGCGTTCATATCAATACCGCCGATATGTGCAAAGCAGCCAGGGCCTTCACCAGATTCCCCGGAACTCCATAAATGATGTCCATCAAGAGTGAACAGATGGATTTTGCTGGCAATGTTATCCGCAATAGCTATCTTCCCATTGGAAACAGCAAAATCACTTATAATTCCAATTCCAGCATTATCCATAGTGGCAATGTTCAGAATTGTATCGTTGAGTACATAGAATGGTCCATCATTTGCGGAGACCCCTGCAACACCCTCTTCCAGCCACTTTTTCCAGGCATACTCGTCATCCAGATAAGTTGCTTCGCTATTGTTCGATTTGCATGCACATACTGCTATCAGCACTACCACCAGCAGCACTCTGAGTAATTTGCAGAACAACATAGTCCTCCTTACCATGCCACATATATCTTCCAAGGGAATCGACATTTGTTAAATCGAATTCTTTTGCCACAAACCAGCTGCCGTCACCGCAGAAGTTGCTCCAATGCAGTGTTGATCCGTAACGGTGAACAACTGTGTTTCCGGACTCCACCTCAATATCAAGAATAGCAGCAGTACCATGTTCATCTAACTCAATACCAGTATGAAGAAGATAAAGTTTGCCATCCTGATATAGAAAACTGGAGCTGTATCTGTGTGGGCTGATAGTGTGCCCAATGTATGGTGGAGCTAAAGGTAGAGTGCAACTACTTATTGAGCTATCAGTAATAAGCAGGGTATTGAGCAATGAGCCATCATTACCAATCTCTATAAACATTTCCGGATCTGAAGTATGAACACATATACTGCTGTCTGTAGTCGCATGAGAAATAATCTTACCTGGAAAAATGTACTCCACAGAGGATGAGAGAACAGATCTAGTGGAGAAGTTAATGGTATACTCCACTTCTTCATCATTGGATACATCCCGATAAATATCAATCATTCTATTTCTCTCAGCGTCGTAGCTGTCAGGGTACTGGAAGTAGAAAAGACTGTTATCGGAAGCTGTGAACACAAGTGATCTGAATAACTCCCCCCTTACTCTGCTGATTGAGGTACATGCAATTCTCTCTGCATCGGTATATGATCTGTACCGAGCCTTTCCAGTTGCAATATGAAATTCGTGTAAGCCATCCTCAAGAGACATAATCACGGTTGAATCAATCAGACCAATGCTGCCGATCAGGGGCCATACTGTTCCACTCTCTGTGGAGTAAAGCCTTTGCCACAATGTATCCTGCATAGCCAGATCGACTCCTGCTACTCCAGTGCTGCCAGGTGGGTAAGAAGAGACAGAGTCATCTCGGTTTACCACAGTTGTAGGGAATGCGCAGATACCATATTTAACTACAGGATTCTTTGGTGAATGGGAGCAGTCAGGCATAAACGCAATAAACTCCAAATCAAAAGAGTCAATGAAAGAAAGTTCATTGGCATCATATTCTGTTATAACTCGTATCCCGGTTTTTTCACAGCTCAGGGAAAGGGCCATGATAAGAATAACCAGGATGTATGAAATGTCAGTCTGCAACACTCTGCCTACCTGCCTTTTCCAGAGCATAGACAATTTTCCTCTTAACACGAGCTATCTCACGAAAGCAGTTATCAGACATCAAAGAATCGGAATTATCCAAAACTTTGTATGATTGAGCAAAGCAACCACCTGCACAGATTTTCCAGAAGTAGCAACCGGTATTAGCGCAAGTACTAGCTCTGTTATCGTCTGCTTCTCGTAATCTTGTCAGTATTGAATCGCTGGTCCAGACAGTTTTAAAATTGTCACCATCAAGCTGAGTGCCCTTGTATTGATCGGAATATAATGCTCGGCAGGGATATATAGAGCCATCAGGGCCTAGCATACACTCCAATCTAGCTACTCCACATCCTCGCTTTAGACTAAGTGTGTTTATTAGTGATCTGTTGATTCTGAGGCCACCATCATCTTTTTGCAGAGCATGGTCCAGTAAGTTATCTAAAAAAACTTCATATTGTGAGTTAGTACATTTAGAAATCTCATGTCTATCTTCGGAACATTCTTGTGGAATAGGTGATATTGAGCCAAGATAGTTATATTTATTGAATAGAAATCTTGCACTATCAAAAAAAGATTCAATGCTCACGGTTGTAAGCACCATATTTATACCAAAAGATATAGAATTATTCTCTAATATATCCATAAACCTGAGAGTCTTTATGTAAGCTCCTTCCCCTCTACTATAGTCATTCTCCTCTTGTACTGCAGAATCAAGACTAACGGTTATTTTGACATTCTTTTTGAATGTAGAAATAGGTATACGATCAAATAAGGTACCATTCGTTATAACAGATACAGTAAGTCCACAATCAATTGCATTCAGGATCAGAGTCTCAATATCATTTCTAAGTAGAGGTTCGCCACCAGATAAGCAAATCTCTTCGACTCCGTTTTTTTGTAAGTCTTGGAAAATCAGGCTCCATTCATCGCTCGAAAGTTCTTGCTTTGAATTAGTATCCCTTTCATGAGCATTCATGCAGTATATGCATCTCAAAGAGCATCTATCAGTAATATGAATAGATACAGTCTTAGGCGATTTTGGTGTCCGCATCCTTCTTGCCGCCCTCTCAGGGATCTTTTCTGGGTTCGCTCGAAGTATGCCGTTTTTTTTCATCTCTTTGATTGCGTTCAGTATTTCGTCATGAGACAAAGAATGTTTGGAAGACATGAGAGAAAGGATAGATGCAACAGAAACTGGCGTGCTAAGAATACTTAGCAAATCGCTTGTTGCCTGGTCGACACTCAGAAACGAAGCAGTGTCCGGGTAGAAATAGTAGGTGCTGTCCTTGTGTAAAAACCGAAATCCAATAGCAGATTGAATTATTGTGTTTAGATCCAAGATCCATCCTTTATCTATTGACAGGAAGCCCACAGAAGGAGAAGGGAATTTCCATGGGCTTCAGCCTTATAACTAACTAAGTTCCAGTATAGTCGCTGCCATTTTCACACCAGGCTTCAATATCACAGGGGTCATTGCATGGCAAAGGACCTCCCCAATGAATAGAGCATCCTGAACCAGCTTCAAGGTCGCATCCTACGCCCCAACCGCCGTAGCAGCCGCTCGCATCAGTCCCACCATCGGAGACTAATGTAAGAGTGATCAAAGTAAACTTCATTATCACACATCCTTTCTAATAAATGAATGGTATATCATCTTGATAATATTATATGTCAAGAGATCACAATTGTCAATGGCCAGGGGGTAGTACTACTTTCCTATTATCTGATATCACTCTCACCGGTATTTCCGGAAGAGGATAACTCTCGTGCCTATGGATACAGTGGAAGACATTCTAAAATTGAAAGAATCATATCTCTTGCCGGGATATACACAGGCATCAGTAAGATGTCTCTGATACTTGCTGCTCTCTCGACGATTAATCTCGTCATTAAGCAAAAGCTCAAGGAACTCCAGGTAACCCATATCGCTGTCGGAAGCCTGCTTTACCCGCTCCTCAAGCGAGTGGAACATACCTCCCATTCGCAGAGCTTTGAGCCTTGGGAGCATATCCGCAGCAATCATTACAGGACACCTCCGATTTGACGGGCATTGTCATATCCGTTCTGTTTCAGCGGGATGAATTCATCGCTCTCTATGGGAACAGATTCCATACCATTAGACAGAATGGTCTTTACCCATATATAGCTCCAGTCACTGTAATGAATAGCTCCGGTACAGGTCTTTTCAAGCCTTTCAGAGTCATAGCCCGGATTTCTCATATCCCCTCGTTCAGGGCTGATTTTTCACTGAATTCTGCCTGATTCTGGTTCACTTCTCGTCAATGGATAGGATTCGGTATCATTTCATAGAGATTTCGGACCCAATCACCGGCTTCAATGCGGCACTCAAGTGATGAGGCTACACTCCCCCTACTGCCTTTTCAGGCATACTCTGCAGGATCACAGGATTTCTCAGATGCGCAGTGGGATGGTACATATATTCCGGTGGATCTGACAGAATTCTTTATACCAGGGATAGCCGATG
>PDSZ01000012.1 GCA_002748705.1 Candidatus Fermentibacterota bacterium | reverse complement strand
GTACATCGTCTTTCTTCGGCTCCCTGGGCTGATAGTAATAGGTAGATGGAGCAAGACCGAGGAGCTCGCATTGCCTGTTCACGCTGATCTCCGGATGACCCTGCTCGATTGCTGAGCGCTTCTCACTTATGGTTAAGTCCAGATTTTTTTTTGAGCCAGTCGTTCTCAACCTTGAGACGACCAATCTCCTCGAAGAGACGAGTCTTATCGTCTTCGTTGGTTTTCTTCTCCCGCTTACGCTTGTCGGAGAATATGCCTGACATTTCTTCAAGCAGCTTCTTCTTCCATGACCGGATGAGATTGGGATGGACTTCGTAATGTGAAGCAAGCTCTGCAAGGGTTTTATCTCCTTTGAGGGCTTCAAGGGCGACTCTTGCCTTGAACTCGGCACTGTAATTCTTTCGCATGGATCTGCCTTTCTACGCTGATTCTCAAACATAGGCAAATCCACCTTATTCTGCTCTCCAGTTTTCTCAGACCACTATACAATGATAATATTTTGAAGTGCGTGAGTTACCTCGTGAAGAGTATACCCAAAATCCTCAATAGATCCACATTGGTTAATCAATACTACTGTTTTTCCTCCAGGTCTGAATGAAATGCATACAGCTCCATAGGGTACATCAGTCAATTCGATCTCAATCGGCATACTGCGCAGTTGGAAACCAAGTTTCCCGAACACCAAATCGATGGCATTCTCAATATCTAACTGTGTGCGATGTTCCCTCTCAAAACCAGTAGATAAAAGGTATGAAGTATTCCAGGGCGACTCTTTAGTAACCCCCAGCAATCTTGCCTTTTCAGTCAATGCAACTGTGTACTCCTCCTCTGTATCTCCCAGGTACTCCCTGCAGAGTTTAGTAGCACCATCAGGACACATACCGCTAATTAGCATCTTCATAGCACTGAAATTAACATATCCGTGTTTTCTAGCATTCTCATTCCTAAGCTCCACCAGAGTTTTGTACTTAGTACTCACTTCGTTTGCCAATGGGTACACATGCTCCCATGCATCTCTTCGTTCTGCCTCGCAGGTACTCTCACACAGGATACTGTGTCTTTCCGAGAACCCAAGACCGGATTTTCTCCAATAGGAGCAGACACATTCATTGATCTCCTCCTTTAAGTCACTGATATTGTCTTGGTGCTCTATAGCACTAACTTGATACTGTGCTTGAATTAGTTGTCTCTGTCGGTCGCTGATTCCTGCACTCTCTTCATCAAGTAAGAGCATCATTTCCATTAGTATTGCCAGCTTACTCCTGGCATATTGCTTACTCTGGCATGGCAGGTTCGTCATTACATTGTAGCTGCACTCTGCAAGACGCTCATCGATCACAAGCAACTGATTCTCGAGTTCTGCGTATTCTCTAAGTTTTCTTGTCAAGCCTCTGCTCCATCATATCCGATGCAATGATGTTGTCCACAATTCTTCTGACAACTGTATAGAAATCCCCTTTCCTTCCGGTTATATACTCCTGTATAGATTCAACTACATCATTGATACTAGTCCACGATATAAAGAGAGAAACAATATCATGTGTGAATCCTGGCATTCGTATCATGAAATGAGTTTCAGTATCGTACATGTACAACTTGTCCCATTGCTCATAGTCACTATCACTTACATTAACATATGGCCGAATGCTATTATAAAGGTTTGGCGTTTCTACGCCAGTTATGGATCTCTTCTCAATTCTGTTTCTTGCAATAACAACAGATTTTTTCAGACGCATAACATCAACATCTTCTATACTATTGCGAATCAATACTCTTGCTCAGTAACTCACCATAGTTACTTAACATAGCCATCATGACATAAATTGATGCCCCCTTGAATGTGGGATTTCTGTAGTAGTATCTATGCTTGTTGAAGGCCGTGTGCGTAGTGCTGATCTGTTCGGCAAGTTCTGCAAGTTGACTAGTGATTTGCTCTATCAGGTATCTCAACACCAGGGGAACGAAAGCTGGCAGTACTTCCAGATGCCCTCTCAAGCATACACACTTTATCTTCCAATCCCAACCAAAGGCGTTCAACATCTTAGAGCTGTTTGACATTGACGAATCTCAGGTGGTACCCCCGCCGGGATTCGAACCCAGGCTTCCGGCTCCGGAGGCCGACGCTCTATCCAGCTGAGCTACGGGGGCACCGGGATAATTTGTGTGGCCTGAAGATAGTTGATCAAGGAGTTTTCTTCAAGTCGTTTTCCCAGGTTCGGATCAGAAGGTCAGTTGCTGTACTTCAGGCTTTGTGCCCTTTTCCAGTGTGAGCATGGCCATGGAGCGTTTTCCCTTTGGGCCGGCGATTGCTCCAGGGTTGAGGAACCATATTCCGTTCTCCTTGTCCCAGAAGAACCGGTGGGTGTGGCCGTGAATGATGATGTCCGGCTGTACCGGCTCGAACATCTTTCTGATACGGCCCCTTATGCCCCACCTTGCGCCTGATCCGTGGGTCAGGCCAATTGTGAAACCTTCAAGTTCCATAAGAAACCTGTCAGGGTACCTTTTTGCTGTGTCACAGCCATCCATGTTACCGTGAACAGCCTTCACCGGAGCAAAGCGCTCAAGATCCCTTATTACATCAGTCTCTTCAATATCGCCTGCATGAATGATTATGTCTGCTTCAGCAACTGCTTCATACAGTTGTCCCGGTAAGGCTCTAAGCCTTACCGGGATATGGGTATCTGAAATGACCGCTGCTATCAAGCCTTAGCGGACCTTTTTCTTGTGCCTGTTGGCGCGACGCCTCTTCTTGCGCTTGTGAGTAGCTATCTTTTTACGCTTGCGCTTTTTTCCGTTGGGCATCTACTTTCCCGCCTTTGCAACCTTTGTCTTCACTGTCTTTGAGAACTTGAAGAAAGGAACATGTCTGCGTGGAACCGCAACAGCTTCTTTTGTATGGGGATTCCGTGCCATTCTGGGGTTGCGCTCAACAACCTTGAATGTTCCGAATCCTCTGATTTCAATGTGCTCGTGTCCGTAGAGAGCGTCTCTGACCTCTGCGAAGAACTGGTTGACGACAGAGGCAACTTCCTTCTTGGTAAGTCCTGTCTCGTCCGAAATGTTGGCAACGATATCTGCCTTGGTCATTTCTTCCTCCTGTTTTTTTTACGATGTTACTACTTGCAACAAACGCATTTAGCACTTGGTGAAAAATGCTGTGTTTACTCTTGGAGCAGGTAAGATAGACAATAAAGCCACAGGGTGCAACCCCTTGCCTCGCTTGAGGAAATAGCAACCGCCGCCCGAAAGGACGGCGGTATTCTGGTGGAGCTGACGGGGATCGAACCCGTGACCCCTTGACTGCCAGTCAAGTGCTCATACCAACTGAGCTACAGCCCCCTTGCGAAGCCTGCGTAAGATAATAACAGCCTCGCATAAGTCAAGTCTCAGCTGTCCATCTGCCAGAAAACTCCTCCGGCAGGTTTTCTGACCAGTCCGGGAGTCATTGGAGCAACCACCAGCTCAATGGTCATTGAGACGATTCCGCTGAACAGGTGCCCCCCTATCGCCTGAAAATCATGGTTGGCGTAGGAAACATGCATATGGACGAACCTGGCCCCTTCCTTCATGGAAACGCTGCCCTGAAGGGAAAGTATTTCACAGGATTCAGGTTCGGTCATTCTGGTGTATTCCCTGCCGTCATAGCGCCCTATCTCCATATCCTTCAGCATTCCGATACCGCAGATGACCGTAGCAGATTCTATACTGTTCTTCTCAAGCCAGGCGGTGAAGGAAGGGATGAAATCCTCCCCCTTGTCAAACCTGAGCACAGCAAGGCCATTCTCTCTCTTGAGTTCCTTCAGGATTCGTCCTTTCTACCTCACCACTGCCATGTGGCGGGTAATGCTGCCTGTATCAGTTATCATTCTGATGAAGTAGACTCCTGCAGGGTCAGCTGAAGTATTCCAGCTGAACGAGCCTGAAGTGCCATGCAGCCGGTAACTGTGAACTGTTCTTCCGGAAAGGTCTACTATGTCAATGGAGGCTATCTGTACTGACGGGAGTTCCCAGCTTATGGATGCAGTTCCAGTTACAGGATTGGAAGCGTTCACTGTGAATGCCGGCACCTGTGAGCCCTGCTCCTCCTCAACACCGTTTGAACCTATATCGTAAAGGTCAGTGCTGGTTATATGATCCCTGGCCCATGCAGTTACTCTGACCTGATCAGGGCTTGCAGGAAGAGGATCGGTCCATGTGAGAGTTGCTGCTCCGGAAGGATCTGTGAGGGCCACTGCATAGGTTACAGGCTGATCCCACTGTCCCTGAAGAAGGCATACTCGTGCGCCTTCCACAGGTGATCCTTCAGAGGTGACTGTAACAGTCAGTTCCTGAATGCCCTGGACAACATCCACACCTGTCAGCTGAAGTTCTGCAGGAACCTGTGTGTACATGGGAAGCTCAGGATCTCCGAAGAGGGTATTGCTCTTGGCTATCCAGTCGTAATGGGTGTCTGAGGGAATCAGAGGTATGAATTCGTCCTTGGCCATCATGAAAGCCGTTCCCAGATTGTACATGTCTTCATTGAAGAACTTCGCGAAGAACTCCTGGTCCACCAGTTCACTCCACTGGTCACCAGGCTCCGCAGGCTCTCCCCAACCGTAGCGGGTATTCATTATGCAGAAACCGCCGCCGCCTGGAGACCTTATCCATGCCTCGGCAAAACATGTTCCTGTATCGAAAGAACCGGAAAGGCAGGCAATGGTATTCCAGATAGTAGGTCTGCCGTTTACCGAGATGTTGGTAAGCCCCATGAAATCGTCTGTGTCCAGATAACCGGTTCCAATTGAAACACCGTCTTCACTGCCGTGTCCTGCGTGGTTCACAAGCTGCCTGCCCTGGTTGAGCATTGCCATTGTCGCTGTGTAGCTCTGAGTGCCTGCACTATCATAAAGCTTGGTAATAGTCCAGGTGGAAGGAGTGTACAGAGTGTCCACCTTCTCCTTGCCGGCAGAACCGGGACAGTACGGGCTGCTCCAGAGAACACCGGTGGTGAACCCCATGGAGGTGTACCAGTCATCGGTATCCGGTGCATCCTCCCAGACCAGTACCTTGTTTACAAATGTCTCAGCTTCAGCTGCTGTTTCCACAGAAGCCCTGCCCAGAACATAATCAGGGTGGTAGTCCATGTTGTCCTGACCGTTCAGTTCTCCCCAGAGATTATCACCATCCAGATTCCAGGCATCCACGCCGGGGGCTGTATCATTCATATCCTGATAGTACAGGTCACTTGAAGGATCCCCTGTGTATCCTTCCGCAGTTGCGTAGCAGTTCCTGTGAGGCACACCTGGAGTGTCGCCTGCAAGAAGAATGTATGTAGGAGGATTATTCTGATAGATGTCAAAGAGGAAGTTTCTCAGCTTCTGGGCATTATCAACTCCTGAAGCTCCTGAAAGTACTGATGACATTGTGACTATTTGAGTCTGAACACCTTTCCAGGTTTTCATTTGAGCCAATGGTTCAAAGGCTGCAGCAAGATTGTCGTCGGCGATGATCAGGTATTCGCCGTAGGGAAGATCTGTGGCAGCAGACACTACCGGCAGGTCGCCGGAATTGAGTACTGCTGTGTTCATGATTTGACTAATTACCTGAGAACCTGCAATACCCCTTGAGGGAATCTGCTCCGCCCGATCTTCAAGGTGATACGAAATCTCAAAGCTGACTGATCTTGAAAAGGTCAGGTTCTCTGTAACCGGGTCCCAGGCAAAAGGTCTTATAAGGAAATCAGCAACAGGATAGCCCATGAGAGTGCCCTGCCCTGAAAAGAGTACTTCAGTTTTGATATTTCGGGAAAAGGCATCAGGGTTGGGAACAGTTATGGTGAACTCCTCAGGCCGTGATACGGGAGCAGCATTCTGTACAGCCATAGGCCTGAAACTCATGTCCAGTCTTTCCCATGAAGAGCTGATGATTTCAACACCATCCACTACCGCTCCGGCAGGAATAGCTGCAGTTACCGGTATAACCGGTACAGCAGGGTCACCAGGGCTACCGAAAGGAACAGCCCCTTCCATAACAATTCGCTCGCCAAGCACACCACTGATAACCTGTGGTTCTGAAGACGCTGTCCAGTCAAGCTGAACGGTTCCAGCGGTAAGTGCTGCTAAAAGAAACAGGAATAACATCATACCTCCATTGCTGCGACCAGGGCGTTCCTGCCTGTGGTCTGCTCAAGAAGAACCTTGATTATTATGGTGACAGGAACGGCGAGGAAAATCCCTACCACACCCCAGAGATAGCCCCATACTATCACACAGAGCAGTATGGTAACCTTCCCTATGGGAAGTACATCTCCAAAATAATTTGGTTCTATCACATTGGAAACAACATTGTTAAGAACAGTAACCATAATCGCTGCAATAAGCCCAAGCTGAAAGCCGCCAAGACTCATCACATAGAGAGCGATCATTACACCGGCGACAATTGAGCCGAAGAATGGTACGAAGTTCAGAACCATTGCAGTTATGGACCAGATGAAGGCTTCATCCACCTGAAAACCCATTATGACAAGACCTGCACCTATAAGAAGTCCTGTAAGGGAACTGGTAGTCAATTTTGCCATGAGGTACTTCCTGGGGACATTCTCCACAGCTCTGATTACCTTCAGGTATCTGGCATACTCCTCCATATCCATATCTCGCAGCTTCTCGGCAAAGAGCCTTCTTCCGTTCACCATGAAAACAGTAAGCATTGTTATGATAACCGTATTAATCATGAAACCTGTTACTGAACCTACCAGTCCTGCTGCTGTTGGAATTATTGATGCGACCGGGAAGGATCCCTCTTCTACCGGTCTGTGGGATTGAAAGTCCTCTTTGCCTTCAATTATTCGATCGGTTTCAGCAGTTACCTCTCCCACATTCTCCAGACCGAGCATGTCATACATTCCCGGAATCCATTGGTTCTGAGCATTCTCAACGAATTCCACCACAGGATGAACGATATTGCTTACCATATCGTCTTTTCTGCTCACCAGAAGGCTTAGAGTTCCGTACATGAGGAAGAAAAACAGGGAAATCAGTAAAAGAGCCATAACCAGCACCAGAGAGGTACCTATCACATTGGCAAGATTTGATTGGCTGCGGTCTCCCCTCCTGCGATAGCGTTTAAACAGCTTTTGAAGAAGACGGTCTACATTCCTGGTGGTGGACCTGACAGAAGGAGATATAAGCAAAGCAAAGAAGAGTGCAATTGATATCTTTACAAGTATGGGAGCGCCCAGCCTCAGAATTACCGCCAAAAGAAGGACAGCAATTACCGAAATGGAGACTCTGAAGGGACTTGAGTTTTTCAGTTCCACTATTCATATACCTCCGGTCTCCTGTCATTAAGACAGTTTATTCTTTCCCTTTCTCTTTGCACCAGATCAGTATCAATTAAGAAATCCCTTACTCCTGAAGCTGCTTCATCATAATCCAGAAACTGACCTGAAGGTGAAACCACACCGCCGCCTCCGTTATAGGAAACTCCCAGGTGTTCTCCTCCGAGATTGCACCCTGCAGTGAATACCTGAGCCTCTGAGGATCTGGCAACAAGAAGACTTCTGAAAACCCCGTTTCTGACCTGAGGCCACTGGGCAGGAAGCAGCAGCAGCTCAGCTCCTTTGATTGTCAGTTTTCTGAACAGCTCAGGAAACCTCAGGTCGTAGCAGACAGCTGCACCTGTTCTGATACCTTTAAGATCGAACACCCCTGAAGGATTTCCCGGAATAAAAGCAGTGTGTTCACCCATATTCCTGAAGAGATGTCCCTTGCAGGTTGTGTGAACAAGTTCACCTGAACTGTTGTATACAGGAACGAGGTTTGCAATTCCGCCTGATACCCTTACAGGAAAAGAGCCTCCTGCAATCCATATTTTGCTGTTTCTTGCTGCTTCAGCAAGAGGAAGGTAAGGGAGTTCTTCCCTTTCGATCGCAGAAGATGCAATTGAGTCAAGAACAAAACCGATGGTGAACAGCTCCGGCAGAAGAAGCACATCTGGCAATGGTTTTATCGCAGACGCTTTAACAGCATTCTCCATGCACAGGCTCCAGCTTCCTGTGATTGGAAGTTCTGCAAGTCTGAGTGTAATCTTCAATTCCCATCCTCCTGAAAACAGGTTCAGGCGTAAAATATACAAGTCACAACCGTGTGTGGATAACATGCTCTTTTAAGAAAGATTTACCCTTTTCCCCTTAAAGGCTTTGCAATATGTTTGACCGACATTTGAAAGCCGTATTTATTCGGCTGGAATACTGTTTCAGAAGAATGCAGGTGAGTACATTGCAGAAAAGGTTCCTACTTGTTCTGAACACTGGTTCTACCACAACCAAGTGTTCCATTTACCGAATCACCTCAGCAGGTGAACTGGACCATTACAACAGCAAAACCATAGAACACCCTGACGATCTCTACGCCAGGTATTCAACCATATCCGGCCAGATAGACTACCGTGAGGAACTGACCAGAGAGTACTTCCAGAACAATCTGCCTGCTGGTGCAGTTGTGGCTGCAGTGGGCGCACTGGGAGGAATGCTGCCGCCTGTTCCCAGCGGACTTATCTCAGTAAATCAGGAGCTGGCTGATTTCAGCCTTAATACCCCTGTTTATCACCACGCATCCAACCTTGGCGCACCTATAGCGTTCAGAATCGCAGCCCTGATGAATGCTCCTGCTTTCGTGGCAGATCCGGTGGGTGTAGATGAGATAACACCTGTTTCCAGAATATCCGGAGTACCTGAGCTTCCCAGATTCTCCTATGTACATGCACTTAATATTCGGGCGACTGTGAGAAAACTGGCGGAACAGCTCTCAATGAGTTTTGAGGAAATCAGATGCGTGGCATGCCATCTTGGAGGCGGTTTTTCCATTGCGCCGGTTGCAGGTGGAAAAATCATAGACAGCGACAACCGTATGGAAGGCGCCCCATTCACCCCTGAAAGGGCAGGCGGCGTTCCTCCTATTCCCCTTTTCGAGGCTTGCTTCTCTGGAAAATACACCAAAGATGAACTCCACAAAAAGCTTTACGGCGGCGGAGGTCTCTATGGCTATCTTGGCACTAAAGATGTTCGGGAGGCTGGCAGAAGAGCAGCTGAAGGTGACGGCTTCGCAGCATTCATTCTTGATGCGATGATCTACCAGATATGCAAGGAGATCGGAGCTATGGCATCGGTGCTGGACTTTAATATTCACGGAATAATTGTCACCGGCGGTGTTGCCAACTCTCCTTTCGTTGTAGAACGAATTAAGAAGAAGTGCAGTGCCCTGTCTGAGGTTCATGTTTTCCCTGGCGGAAATGAGAATGAGGCGATAGCCTCCGGACTTCTCAGGGTTGTGAGTGGAAAAGAAGAACCTCTTCAGTGGCCGGACTGTATAAGAACCGGTGGCGAAATGGATCCCCTGCTCAGTTTCAGGGATGAAAACGGAGAGTTCCATTCGGTACCCTTCGGCGTCAGGAGCATGTAATGACCATCAGTAATTTCAGTGAGCTTCACCAGGCTGTTGCAAATCTTTCACCAGTTGATTTATCCGTTGCAGGCGGTGCTGATACCAGCGTGGTTGAGAGCATTAAACAGGGCCATGAAATCGGATTCCTGGGAACCTGCTATCTAACCGGCCCTGAGGAAACACTCAAGAAGATAATCACCGAATCAGGTGATGACCTTTCTCTCTACAGAATACTTCCCTGTAACAACGAACCTGAGATGAACAGGCTTGCAGTAGAGGCTGTAAGGGAAAACGGCGCTAAAATACTGGTCAAAGGCAAGGTTAAGTCTGACGGTTATCTCAAAGCCATTCTTCATCAGGATAGAGGAATCAAGGTTTCCCCTGTTCTCTCAAACCTGAGCCTCTTTGAAATGCCTTCCCTTCCAAAGTTTATTGCCATGACAGACAACGCAATCCTTATCTCTCCCGACCTCAGGGAGAAAGCTGCTGTCATAAAGAACTCCCTTCCCCTCTGGAAGGCATTGGGCATTGCTCCGATAAGAGTGGCTGCCCTTTCAGCAGTAGAGACAGTTAACAGCAGAATCCAGTCCACAGTTGATGCGGCGGCGCTTCAGATAATGTCTGAACGGGGGCAGCTCCCCGGTTTCATAGTTGAGGGGCCTCTGGGATATGATGCGGCAATTTCAGCTGAATCGGCAAAAACAAAGAAACTGCTCAATTCACAGGTTTGCGGCCAGGCAGACATGATAATCGCTCCCAACCTGGAAACGGCAAATTCTCTTGGAAAAAGTTACAAGTTCCACGGTAGCGCCAAATGGGGAGGTCTGGTATTCGGAGCATCGGTACCTGCTGTACTTAACTCCCGCTCGGACAACATGGAGAACAGGCTTAACTCCATGGCAATGGCAAGGGCTATCGTCCACAGCAAATCGCTTGCAGACAAGAACAGTTAAACCCAGTAAAGTCAGAGGTATGAGTTTATGAACATCTACAGCATCACCATCTTGGGCTACTTTGCCATCGTGGTTGTCCTGGGACTTCTCTCGCGAAAGGTTGCCAGCAAATCTGCCAGTGACTATCTGGTTGCAGGAAGAAACCTGGGAACCATGGTATGCGCCATCGTGGTGGCGGCGGAATGGCTTGGAGGCATGAGCACAATAGGTGTGAGCGAAAAAGCTTTCAACACCATGACCCTTCAGCCTATCCTTTACAATATCTCAACTTCCATAGGAATGGTTATCATCGGATTCACTGTTGCAAAACACTATCGCAGCAAGAATGTGCACACTGTCAGTGAAATGATAGAGACCCTTTTCGGCAGTCAGGCCCGTTCTGTTTCAGCTATAGCTTTTCTTGTGGCATATCTTGTGCTGGCATATGTACAGCTTCAAACCTGCTCAAGCGTCATGGCACCTCTCTTCGGAGTGAGCTGGAACTGGGCTGTAATAATCTCAGCAGCGCTTATCATGCTTTACACTTATCTTGGAGGAATGCACGCCCTGGCAATGACAGGAATGCTTTACCTTATTACCATGTTCGCAGGGCTGGGAATGGCTTTCGTAATAGGTCTTGACAAAGTCGGCGGATTTGAAGGTCTCAGCGCCACACTTATTGCTCAAGGCGCCCCTGAAAACCTCTACAACCCGTTCAGTGCAGGTATGAACAAGGCTTTCGCTCTGCTTCTCGGAGGACTTCTCGGAGGAATGGCCGCACAGGCGAGCATTCAGCCTATCTTCGCTGCAAGGGATGTAAAGACAGCCAGAAAAGCCTCTGTTGTGGCAGGGTTTCTGGTGGCTCCATTCGGTGTAATGACCGCTTTCCTCGGCCTTATGGCCAAAACAGGTCTTTTCTTCAGCCCTGAGACTGAAGTAGTGGGCAAAACTGCCATTCCAACACTTCTTCAGACTCCAGGCTTCATACATCCGGTACTGGGGGGATTGGCTCTGGCAGGTGTAATTGCCGCAATACTTTCCACTGTGGGGCCTGTGAACTTTGCAGTGGTTACAATAGCAGCCAAAGACATCTACCACGGCATAATCAACAAGAAGGCCAATGACGAAAAAATTATTTCCACAGCACGAAAGCTGGTGCTGCTTGTAAGCATAGTCACTGTACCTCTTGCAATATTCATGAAGGGAGCTGTGCTGGAAACCGCCTATATCAGCTATGCAATCAGAGCTATCGGCGCCATAGTTATTGTGACCGGCCTCTATCTTCGCAAGTTTGTTACTCCTCTTGGTGTGAAGCTTTCCTTTGTTCTGGGAACCCTCTCTGTATTCTTTGCAATGCATGCACAGAATCAGGGCTGGTTCAGCATAGACAAAACCTACGGAGCAGTTATTACAACCATAGCAGTAATCTCACTTTCCTCTCTCGGGGACAAACTCTTCAGAAAGAATGCCTAGAATGGAACAAACAAAAAATCGTTCTCTTATGGATGCCTCAAGGCTTCTTATTGAGGGAGCCGTTCAGGCAGGAGGCGAGGTTTTCGTAGGGTATCCTATAACACCTGCCAACCTCCTTTATGCTTACTCAAGCGCACGGTTTCCCATGATGCTTCCTGCACCTGACGAAATCTCAACCCTTCAGTACATGAGCGGTTTTTCCGCAGCAGGCAAACTTCCAGTTACAGCCACATCATTTCCCGGTCTGGCTCTGATGGTGGAATCCATTGGTATGGCCTACATGATGGAACTGCCAATGGTGGTAATACTGGCACAGCGAATGGGGCCTTCTACAGGCACAGCCACATGCGGAGCCCAGGGAGATATCGGTCTTCTGGGAAACATCAACTCCGGCGGTTATCCGGTTCCCACCCTCTGCCCCTCTTCCTTTGAGGATTGCTTCGACCTCTCAGCCAGGGCTGTGCAACTGGCTGTTGAACTTCGAACTCCTGTTTTCCTCCTCACATCCAAGGAAATGGTGATGACCCTGAAGAGCTTCGACCTTTCCACTCTGAAGAAGGTTGAAAAGGTGAATAAGAACTGGTACGAAGGGGAAAAATACATTCCCTACAAACCTGAAGAAAACGGAGTTCCAAGGTTTCTTCCCACAGGCTCACCTGACCATCAGGTAAGAATAACCGCCTCAACCCACAACGAGAATGCCGTACTTCAGCACTCAACACCGGAGGCTCTTGCCAACAGCGCAAGACTTAAGTACAAGATGGAGCATAATCTCTCTGCATATGCCCTCTATGACCTTGACGAGCAGCAGGGAGCAGACACTCTGGTATTCTCCTACGGAATAACAGCCGCCGCTGCCAGAGAAGCTGTATGTACCATGAGAAAGATGGGCAGTAGTGTTTCCATCCTTACTGCCAAAACCCTCTTCCCTGTTCTTCCTGAGTACCTTGAGATAACAAAAAGATACCGCAAGGTTGTTCTGGCTGAAGAAAACCTCTCTGGACAATACAGAGAAATCCTGTTCGGCAGAAACGGAAGAGAAGGTGTTTCCGGAGTGAACTGCATCGGCAGACTCATCACCCCTGAAGAGATTATTGAGGAGGTCTCTAAATGAGCGGCCTTTACCTTTCAACTGAAAACCAGCCGTTCTGCAGAGGCTGCGGTCATTCAATGGTGAGCAGAGCCCTTGAGAAAGCTCTCAGCAACATTGAGAACCTTAATCTGCTTGATCTTATCGTTGTAACCGACATAGGATGTATCGGCATAATAGACAAGCAGTTTAACTGCCACACAGTTCACGGACTTCACGGAAGAGCAGTTGCCCTTGCCACAGGAATCTCAATGGGGCTGAATGATCCTTCCAAGAAGATACTTGTCATGCTTGGCGACGGCGGAGCCACCATAGGTATGCAGCACATAATCGAGGCGGCACATCTTAACATCAATATGACAGTTATTGTGCACAACAACATGCTCTACGGAATGACCGGCGGACAGTCTTCAGGACTTACTCCTCTTGGATTCAAGACCCCTGCTGTTCCTGAAGGCAGAATTGATAATGGAATAGACATATGCAGTCTCGTTCACAGCGCCGGCGCTGCATATGCCAGACGCATCTATGCCCTTGGAGACTTCTCAGACGCACTTGAGGAAGCCTTGAGAGTAGACGGTTTCTCTCTGGTTGAAGCGGTGGAGTTCTGCCCCAGCCACGGCGTAAAGCACAATCCCGGCAAAAAGCTCAATGACCTTACTGAACCTGCAGGTCTCCTCCCTGTTCTTATGGAGAACAAGGACAAGAAACCCCATTCCCAGGCTCTCAGGTATCACACCGAATCTCTGCTCGACTCGGTGAAGAAAATAACCGTAAAGTACAACCACAACCTTGAAGGCAGAGCTACTGTGCTTCTTGCAGGCTCAGCCGGTGAAGGCGTGCAGTCTGCAGCTGAACTTCTTGCAAAGGCAGCAATGTCATGTGGTCTTTCTGTGACCAAAAAGGGAAGCTATCCTGTAACAGTCGGTGTAGGTTTCTCCCTCTCAGAACTGATTATATCAACTGAAGAAATTGACTTTACAGGAATAGAGACCATTGACACTGCTCTTGTAACCTCAGAAGAAGGAATGAAGAGAGCCCTTTCAAGGATAACTTCCATGAAGGAGGGAACCCTCTTCCTGGATTCTTCTCTGGAAGCCCCTGAAACATCAGCTGAAGTGAGAAAGCTGGACTACAGAAAACCTATGGGCGCAAGGACAGCAAGCCTTCTCAGTGCTGCCGACTTCATTCAGAAAAGCGGAATAATCCCTGTTGAATCGTTCTACGATGCCCTTGCAGCTTCAAGGCTCGGCAGTAAGATATCCAGAGAGAGAATAGAAACCGCGCTCTCTCAACTGACAGACTGAGTTATCTTTTGAACAGAATAACAGCCTGCATTCAGAATGGTGCAGGCTGTTCACAGTTAACAGGTTTAAGTAGAATCTGAAACCACTCAGGGTACAATCATTCTCTGGTATCAACGATTTCGAAAGGCATGAAAATGACTGCTATTTCAAAACGGGTCAGCGCAATGCAGCCTTCCCCAATAAGAAAGCTGGTTCCGCTTGCTGACAAGGCAAAGGCAAAGGGAATATCAGTATATCATCTCAACATAGGACAGCCGGATATTCCCACTCCGGAAGGTTACTGGAAATCAGTAAAGGAAAACTGTCCTGAGGTTCTCACCTACGGTCCCAGCCAGGGGCTTCCTTTTCTCAGAGAAGCCATATCATCCTACTACTGCAAAGCAGACATTCCAATTGACAAAGAGGAAATAATAGTAACCACAGGCGGCTCTGAAGCTGTGTTTTTCGCTTTCATGGTAACCTGTGATCCAGGCGACGAGGTAATATGCTTTGAGCCGTTCTACACAAACTACAACGGTTTTGCGGCAATGGCAGGAGTAAAGCTGGTTCCTGTTACCAGTAAGGCGGAAAACGGATTCCACCTTCCTCCTGCCCATGAGATAGAGGAAAAGATAACAAATCGTACTAAGGCCATTCTTATCTGCACACCGAACAACCCTACAGGAACAGTTCTAACCCTTGATGAACTGGCGGTTCTTTCCGGCCTTGTAAGAAAGCATAATCTTTTCCTCCTCTCTGATGAAGTTTACAGAGACTTTGTTTTTGACGGCGGAAGCCATACATCAACCCTGGAACTCAGTGAGATACAGGACAGGGTGATAGTAATGGATTCCATAAGCAAACGGTTCAGCTCCTGCGGAGCCCGTCTTGGAAACCTTATCAGCAGGAATAAAACAATAATGGATAGTGCTCTTAAGCTGGGACAGGCCAGGCTCTGCCCTCCTACAATAGCTCAGTATGGAGCAGCTTTTATCTACGAAAACCTCCATAAAGATTACTACGAAAATGTACGGGAAACATACCAGGGCCGAAGGGATCTGATGATAGACGAGCTTTCCGGAGTAAACGGAGTGTTCTTTCTGAAACCTGAGGGAGCATTTTACGCAACTCTTCGCATGCCTGTAAAGGATTCTGACAGATTCGCAGCATGGATGCTCACCGACTTCAGCATGAATGGCGAAACAACAATGGTGGCGCCTGCTGCAGGGTTCTATGCCACTTCCGGCCTTGGAGATGATCAGATAAGAATAGCATATGTTCTCTCGGATCATAAGATGAAGAAAGCGCTTCACATACTGAGAGAGGGGCTGAAAACCTATCTGAAACAGGAATAACCTCTACAGCAATTTGTACTGTGAGCCGCTGTCAGACCGGTAAAAGGGAGGAAACCTTAATAATACTGAAAATCACCATTCCTGATCTGACAGACAGATGCGCCGTTTGCCATGGCAGCTGCGTTTCTGCATTATCTGTGCTTAACACATTTCTCGCTGACAGGATGCACTAAGGAAAAACAGGTAGTTTGCAAAAAAATGATTCAAGGCTGGAAGGCCGGTGTCTCTGCCTGCAGAAAAATCTGACTGAGAACTGAACGACCCTCGACTACAAGTCGAGGGGTTCATGAACCGTCGATTTGAAATCGACTATCATCCTGTACGGGCTCACCTTCCTGTTCATCAATGTAAGCCTTTATCAGTTCGTCGGTGATGTTGCCAGTACTTACGGCAAGGTAGCCACGCGCCCAGAAGTGTCGGCCCCAGAACTTCTTTCGTAAATGAGGAAACTCCTGTAGCAAGACTCTGGAGCTTATCCCCTTAAGCCACTGTACTATCTTGCTGATATCATGATTCGGTCTATAGGAAATCAGAATGTGGATATGGTCACTGGCTACCTTGCCTGATATGACCTGTATCTCATGTTCCATTGCTATCTGACGGATGAGATCACGCACTCGAAGTGCAACCTCGCCAACCAGAACTTTCTTTCGATACTTCGGAATCCAGACAAGGTGGACCTTGAGGTCAAACTTCGTATGGGAACCGAGTCTATAGTTTCTCATTGTGAAAATGTAATATGTGCTTCGCCTGAAGGCGAGGGGTTTCCACCATCCCCGGAGGAGACACTAATAAGTTCAATGAAAGAACCAAGTGCAGGGGCGATAGAAGGATGGTCAGCCGGATACATACTGACAGTGCGCTGGAGAAGAGCGAGTTTTGTTACCATATTCTGAGAAAGACGGGCCAGGGCCAGAGGCGACAGCTTTACAGCACCACTTTTCACATAAGCCTTGATATTTGCACCTGACATCAGCCTGGCTCTGTTGTCCAGATCTATTCTGTAACTCCAGACACCATCCTTGCTGCATGTGAAATCCAGCTCTTCCAGAACCTCTTCCATTTTGCTCCAGATTGCTCTGGGCCAGGCACCTGATTCTGTGCTGAGGGACTGGGTTTCCATTATGTCATCAGAGCAGAGAGGGAGCAGAACAGAAGAACCGCTCATTTTTCCAGGAAGCTTGGAGTCCTGCCATGCAAGACATGCTATTTCCAGCAGAAGAGAGGCCTTGGCCAGAAATCCAGACCTGGAATCTCCCTTTAAAGGAGCAAGGGCTTTCCATAGCATCACCAATTCTGCAGAAAGGGGAGCCATCTCCACAAGAAGCTGGTCATATTTCATCCTGACAAGTCTGTCAGCGTATTTATTGGAGTTAAGTACTGTGAAGAAAGCCAGCGAACATGAAGGGGAAGCAAGGGCATTGGAGTCAATACCTGCCAGAAGCTCCACAGCCTGATGCCCTTCAGGCATTCTGGAAATAAGCTCTTCTATTCGCTCATTGGCATCCGAAGCTCCGGCAACTGCTTCGATAACACTTTTCAGAGCATCTTCCATATTCCTCCGCTTTCTGAAAAGATGATTGGCAATTAATACTATTATTTATGATACTTGACAATTGCGCTGTTTTTTTGTAGTTGTCAAGATTCTGCGGGAGCGGAAGGGAGCTGGTGTTCCTCTCGGACTTCAAATCCGACGTCGGGTGCTAGAACCACCCTGGGTGGGTTCGATTCCCACACGTTCCCGCCATATTTTTCGGAACGAAAAATATGGCGGGGATGGTGCTGACGCTCCATTACCCGCGACACCGTCTACTTAATTAGCGTTCCGAAAAACATGGCGTGAATGGTACTGACGCTCCATTGCCTGCAACACCGTTTCCTTAATTATCCTTCCGAGAATATGGCGTGAATGGTACTGACGCTCCATTACCCGCGACACCGTCTACTTAATTATCCTTCCGAAAAATATGGCGTGAATGGTGCTGACGCTCCATTGCCCGCAACACCGTTTCACCGATCAGCGTTCCGAAAAACATGGCGTGAATGGTGCTTACGCTCCATTACCCGCAACACCGTCTACCTAATTATTCTTCCGTGGCATTCAGGGCATTCCAGAATTTCTGTCAGATACTTCTTCATTATCTTTCCCTTTAGCTCTTATGATAACTCTTTGAATTACCGAATAGTGATTGCAGTTTTCTACGGAGCTTGTGAATGGTCAGCGGTAGTGTTCAGCTCTGCTGTGCTATGTGGTCAAGTATCAGCTGGGCAAGGGTATATCCGAAGATGCCGGGCATTGTTATGAGGCTGGGAAGGCTGTTTCTTGTTCTGCCCCGTCTGTCCAGCCTGGGTTCGTCGTCAGGAGGAAGTGGATCAACTGCCTTTTCTACAGACCATACACAGGTTACACCTGAGTTGATTCCCCGTCTTCTAAGGTACTTGCGAATCATTCTCGCCAGAGGGCATCCGCCTGTTGCCTGAATGTCTCCTGTTCTGATGCAGGAAACATCCCGCCTTCCTGCGGCACCCATGCTGCTGAAAACGGGAATCGAAGTCTCAATACAATACTGAAGAAGGTGAGTTTTCGGATTAACGCTGTCTATGGCATCGGCAACTATGTCTGTTCCGGCAGGTATTCCCTTCTCTTCCAGATACTCGCCTGAAATGAATGAGAGTATGGGAACACAAGTGGTATCGGGACAGCTCTTCTTCAGGTATTGAGCGAGGGATTCAGCCTTGTTTTTTCCTGCGTCTTCAGGGGTCCATAGAGTGCTTCGGTTCAGGCTGGACTGAGTAACCGCGTCAAAATCTGCCAGGTAAAGCTTGCCTATGCCTGATCTGGCAAGTGCCTGGGCACAGTGGCTTCCCACGCCTCCTGCGCCGGCAACATAGACTGTGGAGTTCCGTATAGATTCAAAACCCTCTTCTCCGTAGAAGTCTTTCACTCTTTTGAATCTGTTCATCTTAGTTTTCCGAACAGTTCAACTGAGTTTCTCCAGCTCTGAAGAGCCACAAGTTCCGCAGATACTCCTCTGCGGGCAGCCATAGCCTCAGCCACCTGCTTCAGGTGAGCAGGTTCAGATTCTCCGGAGGGAATGCCGCTCATTCCCATTGACGGTGAATCAGTTTCAAGAACGAACTTGTCTGAAGGAACCTGGCAGGCACTTTTCCCTGCCCTTACAGCCCCTTGTCTGGTAACAGCTCCTCCGAAGGAAATGTGAAATCCCAGATCAAGAAACCTGCCCATAAGTTCAGGAGATCTGGACCATGCGTGAATAACACCTCTCAGCTCATATTCCGAGAGTATTCCAAGCATCTCCTCAAAAGCATTTCTGCAATGAAGAATTACTGGAAGAGCAAGCTCACCTGCAAGTTCCAGCTGGCTTCTGAAAACTGTCTTCTGCAGTTTTCCGGCTGCGCCTGCCTTCCAGTCAAGACCAATTTCGCCAATTGCACAGGCTCCGACTTCTCTGATTGACTTTCTCAGAAATGGTATGTCCACCCCTTCATCTGCATGCCATGGATGGATTCCCAGGGCAAGGGATACCCCAGGAAGGCTTTTCAGAGAAAGGCACCGGTAAATGGAATCCCTGTCAGTTGATGGAATGATCAGCCTTTCAACCCCAGCTGCCCTTGATCTCCCCAGCACCTCATCAAGATGGTTTCCAAGAGGTGTCATGAACAGGTGGCAGTGGGTGTCGAAAAGCCTCATTAGTCTAGTAAGTCAGAGTTCTCTGCTTGAAACCGTAACCCATCACATCGTAGGCATCTTGAAGCACCATGAAGGCATCCGGATCAATATCTCTGACCATTCTCTGAAGTATCATTACCTGCCGCCTGTGCACACAGACATAGATGACATCCTGCTTCTTCCTTCGGTAACCGCCTTCTGCCTTAAGGAAAGTTACGCCTCTGTTAAGGTTTCTGAAAATCGAATCCCTGACCTCATCCGGTTTGGAAGTAATTATCATTATTGATTTCACATAAGGCATACCCTCTGCTGAAAGGTCAGTCATCTTGGTTGTGAGGAAGAGGTTAAGATAGGCCCAGATCATCAGTTTCGGATCTCCGAAGACAAGACCTACCGAAAGGATTATCATGCTTTCCACCATCCAGTAGCCTGTACTGATGCTCACTCCGGTGTACTTCTTCAGTATGGCTACCGGAATGTCAGTACCGCCGGTGGAACCCCTGAACTTGAAGATAAGACCAAGACCGATACCGAGAAGGGTGGAACCGGCAACTGAAGCCAGAAGAATATCCATCTCAGATGATCCGGAAAGAAAAACAGCCAGCCTGGGCAGTTCTCCTGTTTCAGCCACATTATAAACCAGATCCATTCCGCCGGGAATGAGACTCATATGGGAAGGATCAAATACCCAGCACATCATGTTCGCAAGAAACATTCCTACAAAACTTCTGACACCGAACTGCTTTCCAACGAAAATGTATCCGATGATGAAAAGAGGAATATTAAAACCGAACATCCAGACGCTTTCAGTTACGCCTGTGATATGGTAGAGAATCTGTGCCAAACCACCGACTCCTCCTGGAGAGACGCGGAATGGAAAGAGAAACCAGGAATACGCCATACCGAAAAGTATGGCTCCTGCTGTTATTCCGAGATAATCCCTTGCGGGATCTCCTGCCTTAAGTTTCATGGAAATTCTTTTCCCTTCAATTTCGTTAACGCTAATATCAGATCTTGTTTACGCTGCTGTATAGAGGGCGTTACTGTCTATTCCCACTCAATCGTCCCAGGAGGCTTTGAACTGATGTCGTAAACAATTCTGCTTACCCCTTTGACCTGATTTACTATTCTGCTTGAAACAGATGCAAGGTGTCTGGGATCCATTCTGTACCAGTCGGCAGTCATACCGTCTCTGCTGGTCACAGCTCGCAGAGCTACCACCCTGTCGTAAGTTCTTTCATCACCCATTACCCCTACTGTTCGTACAGGAAGCAGAACACTGAATGCCTGCCAAATTCGATCATACAAATCGTTTTCCCTCAGGTAGTCGATAAAAACCTTATCTACCTTCTGAAGCAGATCCCTGTCATCACGGCAGACAGGGCCGAGGATTCTTACCGCAAGGCCCGGGCCCGGAAAAGGATGCCTTGCCACCATAATCTCCGGAAGCCCTATAGTCCTTCCAAGTTCCCTTACCTCATCCTTGAAAAGTTCCCTGAGCGGTTCAAGTAACTGAAGATTCAACCTTTCAGGGAGACCTCCCACATTGTGATGGCTTTTTATGGTGGCACTTGGCCCCTTGAAGCTTACACTTTCTATCACATCAGGATATAGAGTTCCCTGGGCAAGGTGTGTAACACCTGGTATTTCCGCAGCGGCTTCTTCAAAGAGTTCTATGAAAACCCGTCCTATTATCTTGCGCTTTTTCTCAGGATCAGAAACACCTTCCAGCTCATCAAGGAAGCGGTCTTCTCCGTCAACCACCTTCAGATCCATTCCGAAATGATCGGCAAAGGTGGAGATAACTTCTTCCCTTTCTCCAGCTCTGAGCAGTCCGGTATCTACAAAGATGGGAACGAACCTGTCAGGAACCGCAGAGTGCAGAAGCGCAGCCACAACAGAGGAGTCAACGCCCCCTGAGAGCCCCAGAATTACCTTGCCGTACTGCCCAAGTTCACTTCGAATGTGCTCAGCAGCCTGTTCATGAAAGAACTTCATATTCCAGCTTGGTCTGAGACATGCAATATCAAATAGAAAATTCCTGAGAAGCTCCGTTCCGAAAACACTGTGATGTACCTCAGGATGAAACTGAACTCCGTACCTTTTTCTTTCAGGGTCTGCCATTGCCGCCACAGGAAGAAGGTCAGTGGAGGCGGTTACTCTGTACCCTTCCGGAACTTCAGTAACTCTGTCTCCATGGCTCATCCAGGCCTGAAGACCGCTTTCAATACCTTTGAAAAGAGCGCTGCCGTCATGGTTGAGAAGGGCAGGGCCATACTCCCTGTGATGTCCGCCCTCTACCTTTCCTCCTGTCTTCCAGGCAAGCAGCTGCATACCGTAGCATATGCCGAGAACAGGGATTTCTGTAGTAAAAACCTCTTCAGGAGGCTGGGGACTATCCTCGCCGTAAACACTGTAAGGACTTCCAGCAAGAATAACAGCGCCAGGCTCCAACTTCTCAACATCGCTCCACTTGCAGTTGCCAGGCAGCATCTCGCAGTAAACCCCCAGCTCTCTGACCCTTCTTGCTATCAGCTGGGTGTACTGGCTGCCGAAGTCCAGTATTGCAGTTCCCCCTTTAATCATTCCTCTCCTCCGGTGCCGATGCTTACCGGTGGAGCCACAGGATAATCACCGGTGAAACAAGCTGTACAGTAATCTTCAGGCTTATGGGAGGAAACGCAGCTTAGCATTCCCTCTGTTGTAAGGTATCCCAGGCTGTCCAGCCCGAGTATCTCAGATATTTCCTTAACAGAGTATCTGTTGGCTATCAGACTTTTCTCCTCAGGAAAATCTATTCCAAAGAAGCAGGCATGCCTGTGTGGCGGACAGCTTATACGCATATGAATCTCTTTTGCTCCGGCTTCTCTGAGGGCTTTTATTCTGGCTCTGCTGGTTGTTCCCCTCACTATGCTGTCCTCAACTACACATACCCTTTTACCCTGAATCGCCTCAGGAATAGGCTGCAGTTTTCTCATTACCATAGCTGCTCTGGTTGCATGCCCCGGGTCAATGAATGTTCTGCCTACATAGTGATTTCTTGTAAATCCCATATCAAGAGGAAGCCCAAGCTCCCTGGCAAAACCCATGGCAGCAAACATTCCGCTGTCTGGAACAGGCATCACCATATCACACTCAGCAGGGGCCTCTCTGGCAAGCTGCCTTCCCATCTCTATTCTGGTGGCGTACACACTGTCACCGAACACATAACTGCCTGGTCGAGCAAAGTATACATGTTCAAATATGCAGTGAGCCCTTCTGTTTTCAGGGCTGAAAAAGGAATTGGCAGACATATCAAAATCCAGTACAACAGGCTCGGAACAGTCTGATTTACTGCAGGAAAAGAAGAGCATCTCCCCAGGTTCTATCTCCCTCACATACTCAGCTCCGGTTACTGGAAAGGCAATGGTCTCACTTGCTACAACCCATCCACCATCCTGTATTTTGCCCAGATTCAGAGGTCTGAATCCCATGGAATCCCTTACCACATACATTCCTTCAGGCACCAGAAGCAGCAGACAGAATGCCCCCTCCAATTTGGAAATAGCAAGCTGAAAGCACTTTTCAATGTTGTAATCGTTGTCTTCCAGTTCCCTGCTCATGAGATGAAGAACTATTTCAGTATCAGTATTAGTCTGAAAGATGTGACCTTTCTTCTGAAGACTTCTTCTTATGGAACCAGCATTGCTTATGGTTCCGTTATGGGCAATGGCAACAGGAATATCAGCCATTCTCACCTTTATCGGCTGTGCATTCACCACACCTGATCCGCCGAAGGTGCCGTACCTCACATGGCCTATTGCAGCATGAATGTCTTCTGACATCATTTCCGAAGGTATGTCTGCCATCATATCCGGTACCAGACCTCGTCTCTTGTGCAGCTTAAGCTCCCCTGAGGAGCTCAGAGTAACAATCCCTGCAGCTTCCTGTCCTCTGTGCTGCTGGGCAAAAAGGCCTTCAGCAACAAGTGCTGCAGCCGGCTCGGAAGAACCTGTCACACCGCATAGTCCGCAATACTCCCCGTACTTTCTCATAGTTTCTTTCCTTTGAAGGCTGCTTCAGCAAAAGCAGCGAAGAGCGGATGTGGCTCCAGAGGTCTGCTTTTAAATACCGGATGAAACTGAACTGCCATGAACCAGGGATGGCTTTGGCGCTCAAGTACTTCCATAAGAGAGCCGTCATCGGTTACATAAACCTCACCATGCTGATACGGAGGGATGGTTCCATAATCCACATTCAGACAGGGATCAAACTTCTGAAGAAAAACACTGTAACCGCGCTGCTTGAGCAAAAGGGCAATAGACGCTGCTGCTATCTCCCTGCCAGGAGAGGATACGCTCCCTCCTGTAATGAAAAGATGTCCGGGGGTTTTGCCCATAGAGGAGTTCCTTCCTTGGAGGGATCATTGTCAAAGCTGAAATATATCACATGGAGGCAACCCTCTTACAGCGCAAGTATCTCCAGAATAGAAAGGAAAGCATCCACTATTTCAGGGTCGAACTGTTTTCCTCTGTCGTTTCTGATTTCCTCCCTTGCGGCACTGGCCGGCCTTGCAGATCTGTAAGGCCTCTCTGTAATCATTGCGCTGTAAGCATCGCATACTGCAAGTATTCTGGCAAGGAGCGGTATTCCACTCCTGCTCAGAGCGTCAGGATATCCTTTTCCATCAAACCTCTCGTGATGGTGCCTTACTGCCAATGTGACATCTGACAGGTTCGGCACCGGACTCAATATCTCCGCACCTTTTTCTGCATGAGTTTTCATGATGCTGAACTCAGCCCTGGTAAGCGGTTCTCTCTTGAGAAGAATCCGCTCTGGAACTCCTATTTTTCCAATATCGTGAAGCTGACCGGCAATGCCTGCGCTTCTGATAAATTTTTCGTCCAACCCCAGTTTCTTCGAGAGAAGTACCGCTAACCATGATACCTGCCTGGAGTGTTCCAGAGTATAACCGTCTCTTGCTCCCACAGCAGCAGCAAAACCATCTACAGTTGCTAGAAAGAGTTCATTGCTTCGTTCTATCTCTTTCACATATCTTTCAACCAGATTTCCATAGGAATCCCTGATAACGAAAGAAGACATAACCGCTTCCTGCAGCTGTTCCCGTTTGAAAGGTTTGTGAATTACGAACTGAACACCTTTTGAGAGGGCAAATCTGGCGGCTTCAGGGGTTACATAACCTGAGATAAGAATGAAAGGAGCAGGTACATCCCTCTCTCTGCACCAGCTGAGAAGATCAATACCTGTCTCATTTCCAGGCATTGCAATGTCGCTTATGACAACATCTATATCTGAATTCTCAATTACTTCTTTAGCTGAGCTGACTGAATTGACTTCAATAACATTGCTAGACATATCTGAAAGAGAGAGCGCAATAAACTCCCTGACCTGATCTTCATCATCCACAACCAGCACCGTTTTGCTTGTCAGAAGTTTCTCAGCTGCACTGTATGCTACCATAGACACCTCTCATTTTCAGAAGAATATGACAACTCCTGACTATGAAACCAGTGAGTAACTACATTCCTTCAGTCAGGAGCAGTGCCTTTCTGATTTCATGCTCATCAACTGAAGGAAACGAAGGGGGAATTATATGCCCTGCTGCAACAGGCGCGGAAACTCCTTTAAACGAACCGTGAACCCATCTGCATTTAGTTTCTTCTGCTACTCTCCAGATATTCAACGATGAGATTCCAGAACCTGGAAGTATATCTATGCCTCTGCCTGTGAGATCCCTGATTACCTTCAAGCCTTCTTCAGCAGTTGGCTTTCCACCTGAGGTCAGTATGCGGTCTATACCGTTCTCGGCAAGGATTGAGGCATGTTCTGTAAGCGAGCCTGTCAGGCAGTCGAAAGCCCGGCTGAAAACAAGAACAGTATCAGAGAACTCTTTTCTTATCTGTCTTATAAACGGCATGTCCAGGGTTCCATCTTCCGTCAGTGCCCCGAATACCAGCCCATCAGCACCTTTCTGAAGAAAAAGGTACATATCTCTGAGAATGGCTTTCTTAACCGGGTTTGAATATGCAAATCCTCCGGATACCGGCCTTGCCATAACCATAAGCGGTACATCAACAGCATCTCTTACTTCCTCCAGCAGCCCCTGAGATGGAGAAAGCCCTCCAGCCTCAAGCGCAGAGTTCAACTCTATTCTTGATGCACCTGCTCTACAGGCATTTACCGAATCTTCCACAGTAGCTGTACAGACCTCAATTCTTATCAAAACTCCCCTTCCTTTCCCTGAAAAACCGTTCCACAAAGATACCGGCAACAACAAGGAGCAGACCTCCCGCAGTTGATCCTGCAATCGGTTCACCTACTACAAGGTAAATAAGCACAAGTGAAAGGAACGGAGTGATGAAGATAAGGCTGCCCACTGCTGCAGCAGATGGAGCATTCTTCAATGCAGTGCTCCACATCATATAGGTCAGTCCCATTTCAAATACACCTATATACAGAATCCAGGGAAGCGCTTTCATTGATACAGCAAAGCTCTGTGATGAAACTGCCCCTGCAAGACCCAGGTATGCTGTTCCCCATATAAAACTGCTGAAAAGCACTTCAGCAGCTCCGCGGGCCCTTGCATTGAGAAGCCAGTATATTGCCCATATAACAGTACTTAGAAGAGCAAGAGCCAGAGGAAGTACCTTTACATTCAACGAACCTCCTCCTGAAAGGGCCATGAAAGCAACTCCTGCAAAACTTATAAGTATCCCTGATATGCTACCTGCTGTAATTCGCTGTTTCAGAACAGGTGCTGAAAGAAGAACAAGAACCACCGGCCAGAGATAATTAACAACCATGGCCATCTGGGCAGGAAGCCCGTTATATGCATGTAGTAATACAAGATAGTAGAGAAACGGATTCAACAGTCCCAGGCAGGCACCCTGTTTTACATCCTGAAGAGAGAGAGCTTTTTTGAATAAAATCATACCAATACCAAGAACAACTGCAGAAACCGCAGAGCTTAAGAAAACCACTTGCCAGGGATCTGCCTGAGCCAGGGATTCCTTGAACGCAGTTGCAGCCACAGACCATAGAGAAACCGATGCAACTGCAAGCAGCAAGTAGTGTTGACTCAGATCCAGCTTTCTCATTTCAACCTCCGGGCATAAATGCCAACATACATTTTTTAAGAGTCTTTAACCATCATTCAGGTATCTCAGGAGGAGAACAGAACGGGTATGGCGATTGATCATCTGCAGCGGAGTATTTTTTCTAATTGGTTGCAGACTAAGGTGATGAGCCAACATATAGCAGTTTCAAATCTCAAAACCACTACATATTGTGTTTTTGCGCTTGCCAGGGCACTACCTATTTGTTATTATCAAGTCATAGAATTTATGGTATAACATCTTAGAAAACTGGGAAGGGTTTTTCGTCTTTATGGATTGGCTGGTAAGAAAAAGAGACGGCAGAGTAGTTTCGTACAGAAAGAGAAAGATCGAGAGTGCCATAGATCGTGCTCTCAAAGCATCAGACACAGAGGGCTCAAGCCGCGAAATGGCCGATCAGGTGGAGGCAGCCCTTTACATGGCCTACTTCAAGCCAGGTTCAATTCCCATGGTGGAACAGATTCAGGACATCATTGAGGAAACCTTCGTCCTCAGAAAGCTTACAGCAGCTGCAAGACAGTTTATCCTATACAGAGAAAAGCGCAATGAGGCCCGTGAAGTCAAGGCTATTTTTCAGGGAATGGACAATCTTGTAACGGATTACATCGGACAGCAGGACTGGCGTGTAAACGAGAACTCCAACATGAACTACAGCCTTCAGGGTCTGAACTTTTACCTCTCCAGCTCTATAACGGCCAGATACTGGCTCTCAAAGATATACACCCCAGGAATCAAGGAACTCCAGGACAACGGCGACATGCACATTCACGATTTGGGCATTCTTGGCCCCTACTGTGTCGGCTGGGATCTTATGGAGCTTCTGAGAGGCGGTTTTCTCGGCGCCAGAGGAAAGATAGAATCCAAACCTGCATCTCACCTGAGAACCGCTCTCGGCCAAGTGGTTAACTACTTCTACACCCTTCAGGGTGAAGCAGCCGGAGCACAGGCCTTCAGCAATTTCGATACACTTCTGGCCCCATTCATCAGATACGATAACCTGTCATTCAAAGATGTAAAGCAGTGTGTTCAGGAATTCCTTTTCAATGTGAACATTCCTACCAGAGTGGGTTTTCAAACTCCATTCACCAACATCACAATGGATCTGAAGGTTCCCTCCACCCACAAAGATATGCATGTGATAATCGGCGGAGTTGAACAGCCTGAGACATACAGCGAATTTCAGCAGGAGATGAACACATTCAACCGGGCATTCAGCGAACTGATGATGGAAGGTGACGCAAAGGGCCGAATATTTACATTCCCTATTCCCACATACAACCTGACGGATGATTTCCAGTGGGATGATGATGATCTCCAGCCTCTCTGGGAAATGACCGGCAAATACGGTATTCCCTATTTCAGCAACTTTGTCAATTCAGACATGAATCCGGAAGATTCCCGATCAATGTGCTGCAGGCTTCGCCTGGACAACAGGGAACTGAAGGCAAGAGGCGGCGGACTGTTCGGCTCCAATCCTCTCACCGGTTCAATCGGAGTGGTTACAATCAACATTCCAAGAATCGCGCTTGTAACAAGAGGTGACCAAACAGCTTTCTTTCAGAGGCTCAGTTCTGTTATGGAAGCCGCCAGAGAATCCCTTGAGCTGAAAAGAAACTTCGTTGAGGAACTGACGGAAAGAGGGCTCTATCCTTATACCAGATACTACCTGAGGCATGTAAAGGAAGAAGCCGGCACATACTGGGCAAACCACTTCAGTACCATAGGTCTTATAGGAATCAATGAAGGAGCAGAGAACTGCATAGGCAAAGGCATAGCAACCGCTGAAGGAAAGGAATGGGCGCTCAAGGTACTTACATTCATGAGGGAAAAACTCAGCGAGTTCCAGGTGGAAACAGGAAACCTCTATAACCTTGAAGCCTCTCCTGCTGAAGGCGCCAGCTACCGTCTTGCAAACAAAGACAAGCTGCAGTTCCCTGATGCGTGCTGCCAGGGCGTGTCAAACCCCTACTACACAAACTCAGTGCATCTGCCGGTTAACACACAGATGGATGTCTACAGCCTTCTCAAGCACCAGGACGATCTTCAGGCAATGTTCACCGGAGGAACTGTTGTACATGTGTTTATAGGTGAAGCCATAAGCGACTGGAGAATGGTAAGAGAGCTGGCAAAGAAGATAGTAACCAGGTTTAAACTTCCCTACTTCAGCCTTACTCCGACATTCAGTATCTGCCCGGTTCACGGATATATAGCAGGTGAGCATTTCAGCTGCCCCTATCCCCATACCGATGAAGAGATAAACCAATTCGGAGAGCTTGTGGATTTCAACGGAAATCTTCAACATGGAAGCTACAGAGAAATTGAGGAATTCAATAAACCCCAGGAGAAGGAGCAGAGTCTCTTTCTCAGCATAGAAAAGGTGGATGTGTTATGAGCGAAAACACAAAAAAGGTTAAGGCAGTCAAGGCAGAGGTTTACTCCAGAGTGGTTGGATACTACAGACCTGTTCAGAACTGGAACAAGGGCAAGAAGGAAGAGTTCTCCCAGAGAAGCTATGTTGAGCTGAACACTGAAAACGACTGAATTTGATCAGATCCCTTCAGGGCACCAGCCTTATTGAATATCCAGGCAAGATTTCCACTGTGCTTTTTTCTGCAGGTTGTAATCTTGCCTGCCCTTTTTGCCATAATCCGGATCTTGTAAACCCTGATCTTCTTGACAGCACATGCAGCCTGAGCAATGTAGAAGTTATTGAAGAGCTGAAAGAAAGGGAGGGGTTCATTGATGCGGTGGTTCTCACCGGAGGAGAGCCTCTTCTTTATACTGAGAATCTGGAACTTCTGAAAAGAATAAAGAAGGAAACTCTCCTTCTGGTAAAACTGGATACCAACGGAACCTTTCCTGAAAGGCTTCAGCAGGCTCTTCCCTATGTTGATTTTGTTGCAATGGACCTTAAGACCAGCCCGAAAAAATACAAAATGGCTACCGGAGGAAGGGCTGGAATAGAACCGGTTCTGAAAGCTGCCGGAATACTTATGGAGCAGAACAAGGTTGCGTGGGAGTTCCGGTCAACAATGGTTCCTGGAATAGTGGAAGAACAGGACATCATGGAACTGCTGAACATACTGGGCCCCAAAAAGATTCGGAGGTACGCAATTCAGAGATTCCGAAGCGACAAGACTCTATCCCGGGAACTCCTTGGCACTCCATCTTATCCTGCAGAATACCTGGAAAAAATAGCTGAAGAAATGGCTGAAAGGGTGATTGATGTTCAACTTCGGGTCTGACTCAGCTCCAGAGTAACCGACCTGTTTGTATCTTGCAGCAAGACTGCTGGAAGCCACTCTCTCAGACCTTATGACTTATCTCCAGAGTAATCGCCATGCTTGCGTCAGCACTTTTAAGAGTATTCAGCACTCCTCTTGCAACTTCCTCAACCAGCCTTGCCTGAAAACCGGTGAGCGGAATCTGTTTTCCGTTTGTCTTCAGCACTACAGGGTTATTCCCGCATCCCTGACAATTGTTGCATTTCTCCTCAGTAAAAGCGCAAAGAAGCTCCATGATACCGCAGCAGTAACTTTTGCTGAAAAACCTCTTCCTCAGGCTCTGAATGCTGATCTCCAACAACAGAAAGCTTACCGGTTCTGGCAACTGTTATTCCGCTAAAATCACCGAAGCAGGATATGCCGGAACAGGCGATCAAAGGCCGCTCAGAATAAAGGAAGACCCACTGTTCAATAAGCATGGCTTTGGTTTCACCTCTGTCCACAGCCTCCACCAGCACCCTGCACTCACCGAATATCTCATTAATGCTATCGGCAGTTATCCTGTAAGTAACAGGATTGAAAACCATTTCAGGATTTATTCTTAAAAGGTTTTCCTAAGGGCTTCCACCCTGGGCATACCTTTCTGATCCACAAAAAAGGACTGCCTGTTAAGATTAGAGGGTTCAACAATATCAAAATCTGCTGCGGTAATGCTTCATGATCCTGCTCTGGCAAGAAGCAAGAAGCATGGCCACAACCTATTCCTTCTGTACCGGCAATTCCAGCGGAAATTTTCAACAGAGCTTCAGCAGTCCTTTAAGAACTGCGGCCGACCGTTTCCATATTATCTCCTATATGTATCCAAGATTGTGCAGAGCTTCAGTAAACGAGTTTTCTACAGGGATTGCCGGAGGATTGTACATGGGAGGAGTGGCAAGGTAAAACGCAGCAGCTTCTCTGAGTTCTTCATCCACATCCTCAAGAGGCTCATGTTCACCGGGATCATCTGACAGATCAAACATAAATGCGACTGTTCCATGATCGAACAGATGCAGTTTCAGATTTCTTCGCCTTGAAGTAACAACATAGCCTGTTTCCATGTTCATTCCGGCAGGTATGCTTCTTTCAGCTGAAACATCACCTGAAAGCAGATTAACACCGGAAGTAGCACCTTCGTAATCTATACCTGCCCAAGCGCATACAGTGGGGAAAATATCAGCCTGAGTAACATTCAGGGAACAGACCGACGAAGGCTCAAAACCCTCTCCACAAATAATCATAGGCACATTCAGCAGTTCCTGGTACAGTGAATGGGCATGCCCCATCTTCTGATGATCCTTGAATTCCTCACCGTGATCTGCAACAAGAACTACAATAGCATTATCTGTAATACCCCGTTCCCTCAAACCTGCAAGCAGTCTGCCTATTTCATTATCAGTATAGGCTATCTCTCCGTCATAGAGTGCTTCAAGGTTGTACAGATCATCATCATTTAACCCTATTACACCTTTATTGACATTAACTACAGCTTCCCGAACACCCCATGAAGAATCAAACTCTCCTGCATATGAGGTATCACGCCATAAATCAGCAAATGAGTCAGGAGGTGTGTATGTGAGATGCGGGTCATAGAAATGCACTGCAAGAAAGAGCGGTTCACCGCCATATTCCCCATCAAGCCACTCCAGAGCAGCGTCAACAGTCTGCTCTGCGTTTCTGTCACTGCTGCTTCCCAGTGAAGAGTAGCAGTCAAAATGGTCAAAACCCTGATGAAAACCGAAATCCTGATTCATGAAGATAACATTGAAGAAAGCAGCTGTTGCGTACCCTTCACTGTGCATAAGTTCTGTAAGAGTAAATGCCTCAGAAGCTATACCGAAATATGAATCACCTCTGCGTCTGGCATTGTGCTCAAGGGGATAAAAGCCGGTAAAGATGGTTGCCATTGAAGGCAGTGTCCACGGTTCGCCTGCTGTAACACATGCATATCTTGTACCTTCCGCAGCCAGGCTGTCCATTGCGGGAGTTGTGTTCCTGTGGTATCCGTAACAGCCGAGATGATCAGATCTGAGGGTGTCCACTATGATAAGAACCACATTGGGTTTTGATTCTCCACCGCAGGAAAGACTCAGAAGAAAAAAAAGAAGAAGCGGCAAAACAGAATAGCGGTTCATAAACTACCTCCGGTTACTGGCTGTTTCAGGCCCATCTGTTCAGCAGAATCACAAACTGCGACCTGTTCCTGTCAGATACGCCGGTAGTAGTTAAAATAACCAAAATCAAGCTCCACAGATTCCAGACGATAGTTCCGGTGGAATACAGGATTGTTCCATAGCTCAAATTCACTTACTCCGAACAGGTTAACTGCAATATTCTCTTCTGTTGCAGGTTCCTCGGAAAAACGGGAACGCATGAAAAGAATAATATCAGGTCTGCGACTGAGTACATAAAGCCCGTCTCCCTTTTCGTGCCCTGGAAGCCCTTCTCCCATGTTGGATAAAGGTCTTGACGCAATAGTTCTGTCGCATAGCCCGTGCATATCAATACAAGGCAGCCCTGATTCAAATGGAATAACTCCAGCATTTCCTGTGGCTATCAGGGTTGAATCAGGAAAGGATTCGCCAAGCCACCTGCCGGCAGCAATATGCACTGGAAGAACAGAGCTTCGCCAACGGGCAAATTCATGTACTTCTTCACCATAAACGATGAGCTGAGCAACTGTCAGCCCCAGAACTGCTGAAACAACCATCTTCAACAGTTTTCCTCTGTTCAATCGGAATACAAAAGCAGCTCCGGAACCTGAAAAACCTGCCATGACAGCTGATGGCAATACGAAGAATCGGTGAGTGGGCTTGAAGTCTCCTCCAACATAAACCACATATCCAAGGGTAGCAAATCATGAAAACAGTAAACAGTATAGTTAACCGCCTCTGAAACCTGCTTCCCTTTATCAGCATAAGCAACGCACTCATAAAAGAAAAAACCGCCAGCAGGATAACATCAGAAATGTACTTTACCAGATATCTGAAACCTCTTTCCAGCGAATTGATGCCTCCTCCTACCTTTGCATGAAAGGTATTCGGAACAATATCACCATAATAAAAGTATCTGAAGAAAAGATGTGAAAGCGAAGCAATTCCAAAGACACACCATCGCTGAATCAGCTGGTTTCTCAGCACAGCGCTTCCGTCAGACCTGATCAACTGCCAAAGATCAATTCCCAGGATAAACAGCGCGACTCCGTATCCTTCCGGTCTTGTAAGGGCGCCCATAGCCATAAAAGCACCTGAGAGATAGCCTTTCCGGCTTAAATCCTGTCCCTCCTCAATACACCTTGCAAAGGCAATAATCACAAAAAATGTAAAAAGAAGAGTTTCCAGACCCATAGAAGCTTCTGCCATTGCAAATGGCATACTGGCCACAAGCAATGCAGAAACAGCCGATGCAATCACCGAACCACCTGATAATAATGCAGCCAGTCGGCCAGCAGCGCAGGCTGCCAGAAGAGCACTGATCACACCAAGAATTCTCAGGTATACGACAGGATCAATTCCAGTCAGAAAAGGAAAAGCGCCAAGCAATATCCAGAGAAAATTAGTGTACCCCTCAACCCTCTCATTGCGGTTAAATACTAAACCTGCTCCATCTGCCAGGTTTCTTGAATAGCGAAGACCGATGTAAGCATCATCCTGTAAACAGTTCCCAAAGGACAAAATGTGGAGTGTTCCTCCAATCATTACGAGTAAAATAAGAGGAATGAATATATTATTATTAATGATCATATATAACCCAGTTTTCATACTCCCGGCATATTGCTTGAATTCTTAGCCTGCCACCATAAAGAAGTAGCATATAACAAAACTGAGTAAGCTGACAATCCCAACCGGGGTCTGAATCAAAGACTAATGTATTTTACTACTACATACTATATTATATGATAGTATATATCATAATACTAAAATAATTAGGACAGCGCATTTTATTCAGCCATTACACCAAACACCTGAATCAACAATATTAAACCATAAAATCAATACAGAATGTAAATCCTTTAACTACATAATACCTTTGCAGGTGCCACCACACTTCTACTGAGTATCTGTACAGAAATGTGAGGTATCGTACTTATTATAAGTAAAACCAGCATCGCAGCTTGATTGAATTGAACTGAAAGCACTGCAGAACACCAGACTATTCAAGGATTTAGAGCTTTCCGGTCAGGCATTCAACTCTGAATTGCGTAACAGCTGATCGTTATTCATTTCGGGGATAACGGAACGAGCAACTTACTGCAATCATTGCATTTTGCGTTTTCAATAAAGATTAAAGAGAAAATTCCACACTTCTAACTCAAACCGGAAGGATATACATGCCCTGCGAGTATTCCACCAGGGAGATAATTGAAGCACAGAAGGTTATGGCTTCTTTCAGTTACAAGCAGAAACCGGCTGTGAAGAACTGCACAGGTGAAACTCCCAGAGTGGATATACTCTACTGCTCTTTCAGTATCATACCCACCACTGAAGATATCAGGGAGAAATATACAGAAGGGTAAGGATTAGATCTCTGGCTCCTGAGGCAGGAAGTTAACCATACACAACGAGAAACGGTGTATGTATCTCCTGCTTCCCCCTGGACGGCACACCTATCGACCCTTAGTGCAACCAGGGTTGCTGCCACCTGAAAATACAGAGAAGACCGCTGCGAAAAGTTCTTGACGCAGTATACAGAAGAAGCTGGACAAATGATGGAATTCCAACCACAGAAAAGCTCAAGGCTCTGGGAATGGGCTTCCCTGATGTCATTGAACTTGTGCAGAAGCACGACGGTAAAAAAATAACCTGAAAAAACATGCCTGCGGTTAATCCTGGGGGAGGCTTTTCAATATTCTTTCAACAGGCACAGAACACTGCTGAAGAAGAGGCCTTAACAGGCTATCAAGCCTGTGTTGAATCACAAGCAACCAGACTCGGCAAAGCTGAACGCATGATACCTTGTTTGCCGAAGCTCGTCTGAATTGCGGTATTTCAGCAACTGTCTCAGGGAATCAATGGCCTTCTGAAGCCTTTCGCAAAAGCCTTTCTTCAGCATTCTCAGCAGCAATGTTTCTTGATGAGAAAACAAGTTCAACCTCTCTGTCAGAAACAAGAACAGCACTGCTTCCATCGGCAATCCACTCAGGAACAGAGGCAAGATCAATCACCTGTTGATGATCGATGTTCTCAGCTTCCAGTCTTATCAGAGAGTCTCCATGAATTGGACTGAGCAGGAAAACAGCCGCATCAGCAGAACCGACAACGCAGGACGGATACTGAGCCAACAGACCTGCTTGAAGGCTTTGCCTCAAAACAACAGATGTATCTGAAAGGGATTCATCATATCCTGTACTTGAAACCGAATAACTCTGCCAGCTGTTCTCTTTCAGAAAGATTATATGCCCTTCTCCATGAATAAGAAGCAGTTCCCACATTCCTGACACTCCTGTTACGAATCGTCCAGGGTTATAGCCTGCATACTCCAGAGGCTGCATGTACTCCTCGCCCCAGAAAGTTGAATAGCCTGCAACAGCTTCTGGAACTCCTCTGAAAAAAAGAGGGCTCTCTCCTGGAACTTCGTCTGCTATTTCGGCCATAAGTGCTGTCTGAGAAACTACCATATCTGATGCTTCTCCCAGTATCTTGAGCTGATCTCTGGATTGAAGGAACACTCCCAGAAGCAATAGTCCGTAAAGGGGTATCACAGCCCTGCGCTTCTTTACAGCTTCTCCATAAACAGCAACAGCTAAAGCTGCAGCAAGAGCGCCAGGCACAGCGTAATCAGGGCGGGGAGACAGATTGGACGCAGTGAGAAGCAGAAATACAGACATACTACCGATAAAAAGTTTGAGTTTTCCCGAAGCGGGCATAAGTATAAGAACCATTATTTGCAGCGGCAGCAGTATTCTCACCGGAACAGAGTCCAGCCAGGGAGACCATACCATACTGAAAAGCAGAGCTATGTTTTTCAGCATCAAAGGACTAAATGAAGCAGAGTCAGCATATCCGGTTACAAGCCCCACTGCCAGAAGCCTGAGAACAATGTAAACAGCAGTAGCTACAGCAGCAGCAGCGAAACCTCTCAGAAAAGCTCTGCCCTGCTCTTTTCCACTGGAAACAGACCATGTGAGAACACCAAACACCGGAGCGGAAGCAAGAGCTGTCTCTTTCAGAAGAAGAGAGACAAGCAGAAGAAACGAAGCCGCTGCAGCAAACAGAAACCGCTGTTCCTTTTCGTATTCCACTGCAAGCACCATTGCCCAGAGCAGCGGAATAAGCGGAAGAAGGGATGTTCTCCATACCACTTTTCCCACAGAGAGCGCAACAGGGTAACAAAGAGCAAACAATGCCACTCCGGCAAGCACCGAAGTCTCACAGGAGATGAACAGTTTCAGAAATCTTCTGAGAGAGTACAGAGCCGCAAACAGAATCAGAATGTTCGTCAGGTGCCATCCCCATTGCATTCGCCTTCCCCACACAAGATTGTCCAGACCCCAGCTGTAAGACATAAGAGGCCTGTATCCTGAAGACATCATTGAACTGAAGGCAAGATGAGCATCACCTGTCTCTGTCTGCGCATCCAGAAAATCGTCACTGAGAAAACCTGTTCGAAGAGTTGGAAGGTACAGCAGCAAAACAAGAAGAACCATAACAGGCAAACAAAATCTGCCTTTGAAATATTTTGTCAGCATTCAGTGCACCGGCCTCTCGGAATACTATCAGGCAACTGTCCATACCAATAGGAACAATCAGCAGAACTCAATATAACCGGCAGCCTTCACCTGAAACACTCGTATTCCCCTCAGTGATAACGAAACTGAGCAATGAAAACAGAGGGTCCCGTATCCTGTAAACCAGTCTGTGTTCATCGTATCCTGCAAAACCAGTAACCGGAAGACCATGTTTCAGAGCTACAGGTTTTCCAGGGTCTTCAAAAGGCGATCTTTGTGTATCACGAATCAGCCTGTTGATTCTTTTGAGTATCTCTCTGCGGTATGCTTCCGGCAGAGATAGTCTTCCCATGCAAGTGCAGAAAACGCCGACTTCATTCCAGAAGCTCTTCCCCTTCTCAATAACCGGCTTCAAGCTGTGCTGACCATTAATCCACAGTCATTGGCAGCTGTTGGCCAGCGGAAAGGGAAATGCAGGAAGCCGTTCTGAACGCTGAATAAAACTGCGGTCATCGGCAGAGCACCATGGTAGATACACAGTTTCCTCCATTGCCTCAATTTGTTAACGGGATATTGTTACAACAGGCTTTTTACTCTTTCCTGTGACTGTCACCAAAGCATAATCAGCACAAACCTTCTTTATGGCAGCTGCGAAATTCGCTCTGGCTGCTGTGAAGCTTACAGCTGCCATTTCATCTCCGATAGTGCAGGCTATTCTGTACACCTCATTCACGATTGCTTATCAAGCAAGTATGTGTAAGGATGTTTCTGCCACGGCAATTGCCATCTTCACTGATGTGAAGATACCTTAATCAGATTCTCATTGTTTTATTTAATATATAAATTATTATAATATTAAGAATAAGATATTATAGACAATAGATATGGCACTTTTCACTGCTGTCCCAATATTGCATGGCAGCTGATTTGTAGCATTAAGCCATGTAAGTATTCAGGAGCACATTTGTCCACGCACGATGGTCAAGTCCCTGTAGTGGTGTAAAAGTGTTCTGACTACGCAGACTTCCTCACCTCCCTTCCCAGCTTGTAATCCAGCGTAGGTTCCGGTGCGAGTCCTCTTTCTCTTCTCATGGTTTCCAGTCTCTGTATGTCCAACAGGGTCATCTTAACCCTCCTGAATCTCTCAGCAGCCCGTATCAGGCTTCCATAAGCCAGCTTTAGACAGCTTTTCTCATCAAAGAATCTCGGTATGACCTTGGTGCGCCGTTTCTGCTCTCCAAAGGCTCTCTCGATCAGGTTGCCAGTTCTGATCAGCTTCCTGTGTTTCTCTGGGAACTTCAGGTGAGTCAGACAGGCATCAAGGTCTTCTGAAAAGCACTTCACAGCGCGAGGATACTGAGAACGGTAGTCCGCAATGAACTCTGCTGCACGCTGCTCACCGGCTCCCGGTGAGTGAGCATGGTAAATACTGTTGAGATACTCCTTGACTGTGATTCTTGCTTCCTCAGGGATCTTGGACAGCACATTCTGCATCTTGTGGAATATGCACCTCTGACGGTAGCTGTTCGGAAAACAGGAGCTTACAGCGTTCAGCAGGCCCGGGTTGCCGTCGGTGATCACCAGGAGAGGCTCACGCAGTCCACGACGGATCAGTCCGTGGATGAACTCCGTCCAGGATGCGCTACTCTCCCTGATCCCCACATCAAGGGCAAGGAGCACCTTGCTGCCATCCCTGCACACGCCCCAGGCTGCAAAGATCCCCTCCTTGCGGCTGAGATGCTGGCGCATTGATTCGTAGACAGCATCAAGCCAAAGGTATTCTATGTCGTAGTCGCTCAGATCTCTCTCAGAGAATTCCTCGTACTCCGTCCAAAGGACCTCTGCAAGCCTGCTGACCGAACTCCTGCTGAGCATCAGATTACCACTCTCGTCCCGCAGTGCAGCCTCGATGTCACGGGTGGAAAGCCCTCTGGCGTACATCTCTGTAACAAGTTTCTCCAACTGGTCTGTTCGAGTACCAAGCTTATCGAGCACAGAGCTGTTGAAGGGTTCGGAGGTGTTTCTTACCCGAGGGATCGGAACATTGATCATCCCGGAAGCAGTCTGGAACTTACGGTCTCTGTAACCATTCCGGTATCCTTCAACCTCTGAGTCCGGATCCCTGCGCTCGTAGTGTCCTCTGCCGCCAAGGAACTCGGTCACCTCAGCTTCGACCATCTCGGTCACTATCTTGCGCAAACCGTCCTGGAGAATGTTCTGGAGCAGCTTACCGCCCTGCTCGTTATGAAAGTGTTCCATTATCCTCTGTGCAATCTGATCGCTCATGGGTATCTTTGTCATTGGTGTAGGTTCCTTTCTGAATTGATGGGTTGTGGTTGATTCTCAATTCTAACGAAAGGGACTTGCACCTCAAACCAATTTACACCAATCTACGGACGGGACCCGCACGATTTCAACGCCTTTATACCTTATCTTTCCGTTTCAGCATACGGATATGCATTCAAGGCAGTTCGTGTTCTCATGCGAAAACGCCTTTACCTTGAGAGGTTCAGCCTCTACAACATTCTACAGGTTTTGAGCGTGTCACCTTTTTGTTATGATAATATACAGTAGCTATTTACGAATACTGAGCTTCAACCTGCGAACAATAATAATTCCAACCAGTTGTCTCTCTTTGACTTATGATGTGACACCAGTAGCACTTTTCACAAATATCTACTTGACCAGGATGAAAAACAGTCTGCATGACAAATGCCGTCTGGTAAAGCTTGGCTTGTGCTGCGCAGCGCTGTATATGTTCATAACACAGACAGGAGAAGAGTGGGCGACAATATCATTCAGGTGAGAAACCTTACAAAGAGATACGGTGAACTTGCAGCTGTGGACAATATTTCCTTTGATGCTCACAGCGGTGAGATTCTGGGTATTCTGGGCCCCAACGGATCAGGAAAAACCACCACCATCAAATCCATTCTGGGCATACTGAAATACCAGAGCGGAACAATCACTGTAAAGGAAATGGATCCTGCAGCCTGTCGCAGGAAGTTTCTGCGAATAACCGGAGCTGTTCTTGAAGGGGCAAGAAACATCTACTGGTATCTTTCCCCAAGGGAAAACCTGCTCTACTTCGCCGGTATCAGGGGATTTTCCGACAGGGAAGTTTCACGGAACATACCTGAACTGCTGGAAGCACTGGAATTGTCAGATGTGGCTGACAAGGAAGTAAGGCAGTTCTCATCGGGAATGAAGCAGAAATGCTCCATTGCCTGCGCAATGGTTCATGATCCGGAAATACTGATTCTGGATGAGCCTACACTGGGGCTTGATGTGGAAACAGGGCTTAAAATAAGGGAATGGCTCAGATCGGTATGCGAAAAAAAGGGAAAGACCATTCTTATAACTTCCCACGACATGGATTTCATAGAAGCGGTCTGTGACAGGGTACTGATAATCCGTAAAGGAAAGAAAATATTCTGCGACTCGGTTGACTCACTGAAAGAAAAGTTTTCCGGCAAATTCTTCAGGCTCATCCTTGATTCTCCTCCTGACGAAGTGTTTCTTAATGAACTGGATAGAATTGCAGAGGTTTCCGCTGAAGGTACACTACTGGACATTCGTCTCTGCAGCCTTTCAGTGCTGCTGCCTGTTCTGGAGCTTATTCATGGGAGCAGATACAAGCTGCTTGACCTGAAAAGCATTGAAAAAAACCTGGAGGACATCTTCCTTGAGCTTGTAAGGAAGGAAGAATAATGGAAATTCTCAACATTGCCGGAGCTGAAGCCCGAATGATGCTCTGGAGCATGAAGAGGTACATGTTCAACACCCTCTCCATGATAGGAGTTCTTTTCCTGATATTCATGGGAATGTTCTGGGGAATCAAGACAATAGGAGGCCAGTCGGTCTCAGGGGATTCTCTGGACAGCATGCTTGTAGGATATGTTCTTTGGGTCAGTGCCATGATGGCTCTTCAGGGAACCGGATCGGATGTTATGAACGAGTCCCAGAGAGGAACCCTTGAACAGCTTTACCTCTCCCCTGCAGGGGCACATGCGGTGTTCTTCGTCAGGGCCCTGGCAGGAATACTCTTCAACCTTGTTATGATAACAGTAATGCTCTATCTGACAATGCTCACAACAGGCAGATGGCTGTCGGTAAATCTGCCCTTCCTCTACTCAATGGTGATTCTCTCAACGCTGCCCCTTATTGGAATAAGTTTCATGCTTGGAGGAATCGGCCTCATTCACAAAAGAACCGGAGCAGTTAACAGTATACTGTCCTTCGGTCTCATAGGTCTCATGCTGCTGCCCACATATCCCTTAACCCCCTACTCATTCCTCCCTTTCATAGCAGGAGCCTCTGTAATAAACGGTGTTACAGTCAGAGGGGAATCCTTCCCGTTGTGGTGGTACCTCTTCATCGCAGGCAACGGACTGTTCTATCTGATGGTGGGGCTCTCGGTGTTTAAGGTTCTGGAGAAAAAGGCAAAACAGCTGAACAAGCTGGGACAGTACTGATACCTCTGATACTCACAGATTCTCTGACCAAACGCAATTTGACACTTGGCCGTTGTTAAATACAATTTCATGATTGATGGTGTATTCTGGCGTCTGAAACTGGAATACGCATAAAAGACCAGACCTGTAGTCCGGCTCTCCGGAGTGCGTCGAGCAGGAAAGCCTGTTCTCTCAAAATCGATTCCGGAAGCTGTTTATATGTGAACTGCGATCTGCCCTCTACTCTTCGACTGCTGGAAAATCCTTTCTTCGGTATGCTTTCCAGGGGAAGCAAGGTTTTATGAAGTTCACCGACTTCCTGACCCTGGTTATCTGCTGAAGATTGTCTCAGATGAGTTCCCTTCGTTGAGAGTACCGGCAACAGGTTCATCTGCTCTTGCAGCAACCGGCAAATTCAAAGATTCTCTGACCTAGCGACAGAGCGACTTATTCTCAAAGATGTCAGTAACTTGCAGCAACCGGTTAATACAGAGATTACATTCCGGAAGAAAAAAACTGTCTGCCTTTGTCCTTTGTTATGGGAAGAGTTTCTTCACAGGTTCGGAAGCAGATATCTGGATCACCGTCTCCTGGGAGGAGGCCTTCCAGAGCTTCTTATCGTGGAGAAACCAACCTGTGAATATCAGTCTGAATCGCTGGACAGTTTTTTGCATGGGATATCGCAGAACTGTTCCCCGTAAGGAACTGTTCAGGTTTCCTTAAACTTCTGCAAATACTTCTGCTGCAAAACGAAGAACAGATTGATTACAATCTCATCTGAATGCGGAATAAGCTGCGCTACAGTCCTATCTTGAGGAAATGTCAATTTTTCGTGCAGTTTCCCTGCTGAACCACTTAGCCGGAGGCGACAGAAGGGAAAAGGCGCGTCGCCCCGGGGCATATACTTTCAATACCGGATTTGTCACCAGGAGAATGGGAGAAGAGAGGTCTCCTCCGGGAGCATCTTGTTCCTGATACTCTCAGGGCATTCTTGCGCTCCTCTGAAATTGCCTGCTGGAGGAACTAATCACGAAGCATGACTTCGCTGTCAGCAGGAGGCAATCTGTACATGCAACAGAATGCAAAATAAATCCCCACAGGTTTCACCTGAAAGACCTTGCTCAATTCCGCACAATCTGCCCTGCCGGAAACAACTACCTTGTAAGACCTTGTGTGAATTAATTTTACGACATCACAGCTCAGGGACTTCGGAACAGGGTTGTTCCGGCAGGGTGCAGCAGTTTCAGAAACTCAGATCACATGGACTGAACATAGATCAGCAGTACAAACAGTACAATGAGTACTCCAACTGCGCCTAATGCGGAGAATATACGCTTTCGTTTAACTCTGGCCTGGAATTCATCAGGGAACTCAGAGAGACGGATCTTACCGCAACTGGGGCACTTGTATGCTTTTACCGCACTGGCTATCATAGATCCCACAAGACCTGCAGCAGCTGCAGCTGAACGGCTTTTCTCTTTTACTACAGTGTTCTCATTGCATCTGGGGCATATCTGGTCCATTTTTTTCCTCCAAATAGTGAAAACGAGCTGAAAAATAACCGGAGGCAGCAATTCAGTCCACCCCCGGTAAGAAGAATCTGAATCAGATCAAAATAGTGAATTCAGTTCTGCCTGCTTCTGCTCCAGGCACACTGCTACCGGAAAGGCTGTTACGAATAATCTCTTCTATTCGGTCAACACCGGTGGTGTTCTCCTCTATTTCAACACCGGTAATAACACCTGAGGAATTCAGAGTGAGTTTTACCGTAACTGTTCCAGGCTCCAGTATCTCTGTGTTCTTGTTCAGGGCATCAACAACTTCCATAACAACAGATCTGAACTCTGAAGGCCTTGCACCAAGGTAATCATCAATGCTCCCAAGCGAAGCACTGTATGAGGGGGCATACCGAATCTCCATCTCCTGACATTCCACCATTTCTTCGCAGCCACTGGTCACACCTGCAGTGCCCGGGCTGTTGCTGTAAGCAGGTATTGCTCTTCGGGTCATACCACCTGCGGCGCTCCCGAAGATACCGTCGTAGCTTACCCCTTCAGGCATGTTAACCGGAATGGCAACTCTCTCAGGAGAACTGCCGTCAGCCCTCGCATAAGAATCAACAGCAACAAATGCTGTGTACTCTGAAAGAACCGAGTAATCCAGAGACAAACCGATAATCTGTTCTATCAGATTTGGTTCCGGTTTTCCTGTAAACCTGCTGTTGTAAATCAACCTGTTCAGATGATGTATTCTGCTCCTTGCCCAGAGCCTGTCTGACGCTTCAGTACCGCCTTCAGCAACAAGACTGACACTCATGGTTCGCTCCCACTCTCTGCCGTCAATTGTTCCGGATACAGTTATCTCATCGCTCCCGGGAGCATCGTACCTTCCAACTACCACAAGGGGCTCACCGGTATAAAGGTCCCTTATCTCCGAAGGATAGACATCTGCAACATCCAGCTCGCCCCAGTCTATTTCGATGTTTACCAGATATGGATTGTTGATCTTTTCGTAAATATCTTCAACAGCAGAACCTGGATCCTGATCCAGCCCAACATATGCAGCGTATCCGCGGCCCTCTTCAGCCAGACCTTCGATAAGGTAACGGTTGGGACTGGACCCGACACCAATACTGAAGAGTCTCATGTTCTCACCGAGGGTCGTTTGCAGTTCAGCCAGTATTTCAGTTTCGTTACCTATGTAGCCGTCTGTCAGGAAGATGATGTACCTCATTCGCGCTTTATCCTCAGGGTGGTTAACACAGGCTCTTACGCCTTCTATCATCATAGTTCCGCCCATACCGCTCATACTTTCAATGTACTCGATACCTCTCTGAACATTGCCCGGTGTGTTCTTAAGTGGAACTCTGCTCATTGAACTTGCACTCTCTGAGAACCTCATGATCTGAAATGTGTCAGAAGGGTTCATACCCTGTACGAACTGCCTTACAGTCTCTTTGGCAACCTCCATAGGCTGACCGCTCATAGAACCGGAGTTGTCCACAACAAAGAAGATTTCCTTAGGGGCAACATGATCAGGGTTCACTTCCGCATCCGGTTCAAGCATAAGCATGAAGTGACCGCCCATATCTCCGTTATGGGATATTACACTTGCGCCTATGTCATCTCCGGCTGTGGTATAGGTAAAGACAAAGTCACGGTTGGGAATCTCGTTATTCCTGGTCAGATTTACCTTCAGCACCCTGCCGTGGTCGATCTCAGCAGTGACTTCATGGTTGAGCGATTCAAATTCCCGAATTTCAAAGCCTGTGTTTACTTCAAGAGAGAGTTCTATGTCGTAACCGCTTCTGGTTCCCTCTGGAACAATATCAGGCGTTATTCTGTCAGCATCCACCACATTCTCAGGATTGAACCTGGGACCTGCAACCATGGGATAAACAACCTCCCATGTACCATTGTTGTAGTCAACAGGCGCCGCATATTTTATTTCAATGACAATCTCATCCCCTGGAAGAATGTTTCCTACAGTCTGTGTGAAAATGTTGGGGCGTTCCTGCTCAAGCAGTGCTGCTGTTCTTCCATCGCTTATTGCTTCTTCGTAAATTCGTTGAGCTTCCATGCGCTCTCTTATATCGCCTTCAATGTGCCTGTCCCCTATGTACATATTCATGCTGTACACTGCGCCGCTCTCAGGCAGGGGAAAGATATACAGTGTTTCTATAGCCTCATCATACGGATTTCCGTAAACCTGATTGACAGTAACAAGCTGTATTGATCCTTCAACTGCAATTGAAGCTTCCGTGTGCTCCAGAGGCAGATCACCGATCACCCCGTCCTCCCCTGTGACAGCCATTCTGGCCCAATCCTGCCCGGAGGCGCCCAGAAGCGCCGCCGCCATAAGTAACACTGTTCCAGTCATCTTTTGCTCCCTTCATGTTTAATCTCTTCGGTGATGTTACCTCAAAACCGGTGATATATTCCCGCAAATTGAAAGGACGCTGATGATAAAGGTAAACGGAGATTCCATGGACTGGCACAGCGGAATGACTGTAACCGACATACTGAACGCCAGGAACCACAAGTTCCGAATGCTGGTAACAAAGAGCAACAGCACCCTTGTGAAAAGGGCTGACTACAGCACAACCACTGTTCCGGATAATGCGGATGTGCAAATTATTCATCTGATATCCAGCGGCTGATATGCCCGGCAAGAACTCATCAAGGTTTCTGCTTCTGATAACTGCAGTTATCTGGGGGCTGGCATTTACCGCTCAGAGAGCAGGAATGGAACATCTGGGGCCTATGGCCTTCAACTCACTGCGGTTTACACTGGGAACACTGGTTCTTACACCTCTGTTCGCTAAAAGAATCAGCAGGAAATTCATGCTTGAAGGCATCTTTGCAGGAACTGTTCTGTTCACAGGCGCTGCGCTTCAGCAGTGGGGTATTGTTTACACCACAGCATCAAAAGCAGGATTCATAACAGGGCTTTATATCCTGTTCGTACCTCTCTTCGGCCTCTTTACCGGCCACAAAGAAGGCAGGAAACTCTGGGCCGGAATTGCCCTTGCCCTTCCGGGACTCTGGCTGCTCAGTTTCTCGGAAGGTTTTGAGAGAATCAATCCCGGAGACATGCTGGTGCTGGCAGGAGCTGTGTCGTGGGCGATTCATGTACGACTTACAGGAAAGTATGCAGGAGAGTTTCACCCTGGAGGATTCGCAGTGGTTCAGTTCAGCACAGTTGCCCTGATCAGTGGAGCGGCTGCGCTTCTCTCCGGTGAATCCTGGGCAGGCACACCCAGGGCCTGGCTTCCTCTGGCTTACAGCGGTTTTCTCTCTGTAGGAATCGCATTCACCATTCAGGTATTTGCACAGAGAACAGTAAAACCTGCCTCAGCAGCTCTGATAATGAGCCTTGAAGCCGCCTTCGCCGTCCTGGGAGGCTGGCTTGTGCTTGGCGAATCCATGACAGGCTGTGAGTTGTCAGGAGCAGCGCTTATGTTCGCCGGAATAACTGTTTCCCAGATAAGTTCATGCCATAAACCGATCAGGAACAGAACAATCCAGCAAGACAGCTGAGCCAACCGACTTCAATACTCCATCTATCTGACTGCATAAGACAACAATAGCCAGTATATATTAATGCTGACATCAGAGATAGTAAAAAAGGCCCGACACTAGGTCAAGCCTAGGTCGGGCCATGGACACCCCGCAGGGCGTTGCCAGCAGACCTAATAAATCTTTACTAGGACTTGCAGAGCAATCAAATAATATGAATAATATCTTGTTATGTCAAGAGTATGTTTTGAAATGGAGATGGATATGCGTGAGGATTTAATACTTGGACTTGATCTGGGAACCAACTCACTTGGATGGGCCTTGCTTAAATGTGATACTGAATCAAAAACAGAGATCAAAGGAATAGTCGATGCCGGTGTAAGAATATTCGAGGCCGGAATGAAGGGTGACATTGCTTCAGGAAAGGCAGAATCAAGATGTGCCAGCCGAAGAGAAGCCAGATCAATAAGAAGAGGTTTGGATCGTCGACGCCGCAGAATGGGCAAACTCAAGAATCTGTTGCAGAGAAATGATCTTCTTCCTGAGGGGGAAGACATCGCATCCATTATCGAATCTCTGGACAAAGATGTGAGAGAATTCATTCGTACAATACCTGATTCTGAAAAGCCTGAAAAACACATACTGGCCCATACTGCACCTTACTTTCTCAGAACTCTGGCAATACAGCAGGAACTGCCGAAACACATGCTGGGAAGAGCCATCTACCATCTTGCACAGAGAAGGGGATTCCTGAGCAACAGGAAATCCCAGGTAGAGGAAAAGGAACTTGGCCAGGTGAAAGAGGGAATCGCTGACCTGACAGCAGAGATGGCACAGGCAGGGGCAAGAACACTTGGTGAGTACTTTGCATACACCGACCCGACTGAAAAAAGGATAAGACAACGGTGGACATCCAGAAAGATGTATGAAACAGAGTTCAACCTGATAATGAAAAGGAATGGTCACCAGATTCCGGAGGATCAGATTGAACTGATCAGAAAAGCCATCTTCTTTCAGCGCAAATTAAAGAGTCAGAAGTCACTTATCGGTAAGTGTACTCTTGAAAAGAACAAGCGCAGATGCTCAAAGTACAGAAGAGAAGCACAGGAATTCAGATACCTTCAGACAGTGAACAATCTGCGCCTGATTACCCATGACGGCGAGCTGAGAGTACTGACCGACGAGGAAAGGGATGAACTTATCAATATGCTCTCCGGCGAATCAGGTATGCTTAATAAACATGGTAATCTAACCGTGCCTAAAGCTAAAATAGCACTGGGACTTAACAGAAAGAGCAAGTTCACCATTGAGGAGGGCGGCGAGAAATCCTTCAAAGGAGACAGAACTACCTCAGCCATTGTGGAGATCATCGGTTCAAAATGGCTTGACATGAACCATGAAACACAGGAAAAACTTATCCATGACTTAAACAGCTTTGAGAAAACCGAAAATCTTCAAAGAAGACTTGCAGCGGCATACGGTATTTCTGAAGAAAACGCTGCACGGCTTTCTCAGGTTAATCTTGAATCTGACTATGCCTCCTTATCCTTAACGGCAATACAGAAACTGCTTCCTCATATGCGGAAAGGGCTTTCCTACTCTGAAGCTGTCGCAGAGGAATACCCTGAACAGTTCAAAACAACAGGAATAGAAGAAGAACTCCTTCCTCAGCTTATTCACTTTTCTGAAGACCTCCGTAATCCTGTAGTTCAGAGATGCCTTACCGAACTGCGGAAGGTGGTAAACGCCGTAATCAGAGAATATGGAAAACCCGGGCTTATCAGACTGGAGCTTGCAAGAGAGATCAAGAACACTAAAAAGGCCAAAGAAAGAATAATAAAGAATAACAGGGAAAGAGAGAAGGAACGGAAACAGGCCCTTAAAGAAATACACGAAGTATTTCCCGGATTCAAGGAAAGCAGGGATGACATCACCAAAATACTCCTTGCAAAGGAATGCGGATGGGTATGTCCTTATACCGGAGAAGGAATTAACTTTGATACTCTTTTCGAAAACCCGAAGTTTGACATTGAACACATCATTCCGAGAAGCCGTTCCATGGATAACTCTTTTGTCAACAAGACCCTGTGCTTTCATGACGAGAACAGAAATGTAAAGAGGAACAGAACTCCATACGAGACCTATCATGGTACAGCAAAGTATGATCAGATATTGAACAGAGTATCAGCATTCAAAGGTAACCTGGCTAAGAAAAAGCTTGAGCTGTTCATGATGACTCCGGAAGAGGTAACCGACAGGTATGAAGACTTCTCCAACAGACAGTTGAATGACACAAGATATGCTTCGAAGGAAGCGGCAGCATATCTTGGACTTCTATATGGAGGAGTAAACCAGTCGGCAGACGGAACAAAAAGGGTACAGGTGCTCTCTGGAGGGCTGACTGCCCTTGTAAGGTCTTTTCACGGTTTTAACGGCATTCTCAATGATGGCGGTTCTAAAGATCGCAAAGACCATCGCCACCATGCTGTGGACGCAATAGCCATAGGCATAACCTCCCCTGGAATGGTAAAGCGGCTTTCTGATAACATTCGAATTCAGGAGCAATACGGCAGCGCTGAGAGCATCCATACTTCCAGGTTTAACAGCATGGAATGCTGGCCGGGTATGCTGGAGGAGTGCAGGGCTAAAATAAAAGACATAATCGCCTCACATCATGTCTCCAGGAAGATTCGTGGCGCTTTGCACAAAAAAACCTTCTATTCCATAGATCATGAGCACGAGGAAAACGGTAACATAAAGAAATACAAGCATGTACCAGTTGAACTGGCAAGTATGGAAACAAGTGCTATTCCAAAGATTGTTGATGATGGAATCAGACGCATAGTAGAAAACAAACTTGAAGAGCTTGGAGAAACCGAACCAAAGAAAGCTTTCAGGGAAGAAAGAAATCTGCCAGAACTGATAAGCAAAGACGGGCAAACAAGAATTCCTGTCAGAAAGGTAAAGATCAGGCGTTCTCAGGATACTGTAACTGTGGGCAAAGGCCCTAGAAAGAGAAATGTTGTCAGCGGCAGCAACCACCATATGCTTATCTACGCTGAACTGGACAAGAATGGAAAAGAGAAGAAATGGGCAGGCGAAGTAGTTTCCCTTCTGGAAGCCAGCAGGAGACTTAAAAATAACGAACCTGTAATTCAGAGGGATGTGGGCCCAGGGAGAAAGTTCATAATGTCCATACAGTGCGGTGATATCTTTGAGCTTGCTACTTCAGCAGGAAGATTATTTGTGATAGTTAGAGCAGTACCTAAAACAAAACAGTTATGCTTTGCTGAAATTAACGATGCAAGAAAAAAGGAGGTTATTAAGAAAAATCATATGTGGTATACGAAATACCCCAACACACTGCGCACATCCAATCCTGTAAAGTACACCATCGATCCCCTTGGCAGATTGAGAAGGGCGAATGACTGACAGAATCATTGATCTTTCAAGTTACGGAGGGAAAGTACGGCTGGAAAACCACCTGCTTGTGCTTGAGTTCAATGAGATAAACACTGTAACAGTGCCGCTTGAAGATATTGCTGTTGTCATTCTTGATAACCAGCAGATGGTGATTACTCAACCTGCTCTGGGAGCCCTGGGAGAAAGCCGTATACCGGTTGTGATAACCGATAGAAAACATATGCCCTCAAGCATACTTTTTCCGCTTGTGGGCAACGGAAAGCAGACTGAGTATTTCATGGAGCAGATCAAAGCACCGGTTCCTGTTAGCAAAAAAGCATGGAAAGAGATTATACAGGCAAAGATTCTCTCGCAAGCTGAGTTGCTTGCCATTACTCGTGGCAAAGACTTCGGTCTGCGAGAGATTGCCAAGTCAGTGAAGTCAGGTGACACCACCAACAGGGAAAGCCTTGCCGCCCAACGCTACTGGTCTGAGATGCCTTTCCTGGACAGAAGAAATAGAGATGAAGCAGACGCTAACATCTATCTTAACTACGGTTACACCATTCTGCATGCAATGGCATCAAGGGCGGTTTGTGCCGCCGGTCTTCACCCGTCAATCGGTATTCAGCACCATCACAGAAACAACCCCTTCTGCCTTGCCAGTGATGTGATGGAACCTTTTCGGGCAATTGTTGACCGGGAAGTATGGAAAATCTGGCAGGAAGAACCTGAAACCACTGAACTGACAAGAGACAGAAAAGCCAAGCTGCTGTATGCTCTTCTTGGAAAAGTGATGGTCAACGATGAAAGAATCTCAGTATTCAAGGCCCTTTCTGGAATATGTGTAGGTTTGCGAAAACGATTCTGCGGCCTTAAAGATGCATCGCTCATGCTTCCAGACGGTATTTTTGTCAACTGAATATGGATGAGAGGAATTTCTCAAATATCAAGATTATGTGGGCAATCGCAATGTTTGACTTGCCGGTAAAGAAAAAAAGCGAAAGGAAACTTGCAGCAGCTTTCCGCAAACATCTTCTTTCCAAGGGTTTCACCATGCTTCAATTCTCTGTTTATGCCAAGTTCTGCTCCTCCAGAGATTCAGCCCGTGCAGTAATCAATACCATCAAACACACCTTACCACCCCACGGAAATGTAAGAGTTGCTATGCTAACTGATAAGCAATTTGGTGAAATGTATGTATTCAGCGGAACCAAACAGCTTAACTCTGAAGAGAGAGAAGACAAGCCTCCTGAACAGTTGATGCTGTTCTGAAAAAACGAGAAAAGAGAACTGTTAAAGCTCTCTTTTCTCCATTAAGAATCGGCAACAATCCCCATAACATGTTGACAATCGGCCCAATACAGTCGTTGTAATGTACCGATTTCAAAAAGCTCCGCAAGCCCCAGCCCGATCACCTCAACGAGTTGACTGCTTACAATGTACCGATTTCAAAAAGCTCCGCAAGCCCCAGCTACTCCTCTCCTGCCACTACGATATCATAGAATGTACCGATTTCAAAAAGCTCCGCAAGCCCCAGCGTATGCGCGGTAAGGCCGCCAGGCTCGACAAATGTACCGATTTCAAAAAGCTCCGCAAGCCCCAGCAATACTACGCCGGCGGATTCACGGAAGAACAATGTACCGATTTCAAAAAGCTCCGCAAGCCCCAGCGGAGAGGGAAGAGGATGTTCAGTTTCTCCGAATGTACCGATTTCAAAAAGCTCCGCAAGCCCCAGCAGTGTATCAGTTAAGGTTGTAAGCTGTCTTTACCTCCTCCACCATTTTGTTAATCCTGTTTGCTGGAGCCAGAACAAACATGCACTTGGAATCACCTTTTGCCCTGCAGGTTATCTCCTTGGATTCCAACCTCATACCAGATACTTCAGAACACCATCCTGCTGAATAACCTGCGTTCATGAAGCATATTGATCTCTCAAAAGACTTATCATTCTTCAGATTCGCTTCAGCTTCGTAAGAATTTTCATACTGATAAACCACAAGGAAATCTTCATTGAAAACAGCGTTGCTTTCAGGAAGTATTTCCGCAACAGCAAAACCATTCATGGCACATGCTATGCTGCCTATTGCAAGCTTTAGTTTTGCATTATCAACTTTGAGTTCATTACAATAATAGATAGCATCTGATTTACCGCATGCCTTACCGAAATGGTACATTACTATGTCTGCAGCCTGTCCCATAACACGAGACAGCTGCTCTCTAAGCTCAAAAGCAACAGCTTCAGAGCGGTACATGATATACCTTTCTCCGTTGAAAAGAACCGCTCCTCTTTCAGAGTCCCACTTTCTTTTCTGAAAAAGCGGAATAATAAGCCCTTCCGCTTTCTTGCAGAGATGCTCTACCCCCTCTGGACAATGAACATATTTCGGCATCTTTCAGCTCTGACTTTCTGCTAGAGGATTCTTTTACGAGAAACAAAAGCCGCAATATTGTTATTCTCGTTCTTAAGAAGGAATATAAATATTTTCAATTACAGCTTGCTCCTTTCTTGAAGAATCCAAACTTAAACTACGCTACAATACAAAAAAACAGAGCAAGAGATATACCTGAAAGGCCGCAACAGCTACTGCAGTGAATTCTCGCAGAAAAATACCACTGCATAAACAACAGCAACCCCTTTTTCCTTCGAGACTGCCGTTAAGCAAATGTCTTGAACAGGTACTCTGGATAGAATCTGTCATGTGAGTCTGTCGGGTTTTAAAGCTCTCATAGGTGAAGAGGACCGGTTCAGTGAAAAGCTGGCAGAACTCCGCAGGAACCGTTCTGCAGTTGAATCACTGATGTTCGTTCTGAAATAGTCTGCAACTTTGCAAAAGTGAGACAAAAGGGAATCGAAGCAGTTCGTAATAAGCTGATGGAGAAGTAGGTTGCTTACATCGTTATGCAAATGGTTCAACTCCGCAAAGAACGCAGAAAACAAAAATACCTTGAACCTTAAACCGGATTTGTAAAGTAATTTTACTGCTCAGGAGGCGAAGTGTATCCTGATTCTGGAAAAATGCCCTTTTCCTGCTGAACTGAAGCGGCAAAGCCATATTGAGCCTTCAATTCCAGGAGCAAAGACTTGACTACCTGCTTGAGTATGATACGAGAAGAATACCCCTTTTTGCATAGAGTCCAGTTAAAATTTTCGACAAGCGCGCACAATTTCTAAAATATATTTCAAGATATTATACGACATGCACAGATATTCATTTACTAATTAGTTTTAGTAATGTTATCAGTATGGTTCATTTTCAGTAGAGTTAAAGCCGTGCAAGTCTGATAACTTTGAAAGACTCGCACGGCTCTGTTGAATGTCACAGCTGCATCAGAGTTTTGTTAGTACAGCTTGAAATTCCTTCTATCAGTTTCTTGGATATATCTTCCTTATCTCCTCTACCCTTTTATGGATTCTGTTAGGGGGTGCCAGAACAAACCTGCACTGAGAATCCCCTGTTGCTCTGCAGGTGATCTCCTTTGCTTCCAGATTCATTCCGGATGCTTCAGAACACCACCCGGCGGAATATCCTGCATTCATGAAGCAAATAGCCTGGTCGGATTTATTGCCCTTATCCAGATTTGACTCTGCTTCATAAGAATTATGGTGCTGATAAACCATAAGATAATCATTATTTAATACAGGCTTGCTTTCCGGCAGCACTTCGACCACAGCAAATCCGTTCATAGCACAGGCTACAGTACCCATAGCGTGTTTAAGCTCAGAGTCATCTACTTGAAGTTTATTAAAATAATATTTTGCATCTGAGCGGCCGCATGCCTTTCCAAACTGATACATTACTATGCCTGCACCCTGTCCCATGACCTGAGAAAGCTGCTCTCTGAGAGCCACTGCTACAGCTTCACTGCGATACATGATGTATCTTTCGCCACTTAGAAGCACTGCTCCGCGCTCAGGATTCCACCTGCGTTTTTCAAACTGGGGAACAATAAGTTCTTCTGCTGATTTGCAGAGAGGTTCCAGCCAATCGGGACACTGGACATACTTAAGCATCTTCCAAACCTTCCTTTCTGTGAATGAAGAATAGTATTCTTCTGCTAACTGTTTCAGATTCAATTAGTTACCTAAACTCACATAGACATTCTTCCAGGATAAAGCTCACCTCACCAAATCATAAAACCCTGCTTTAATGTACCGATTTCAAAAAGCTCCGCAAGCCCCAGCCGCAAGCACCTCAGCCGGTAATCAATTGAAGCAGAATCACTGCAACAATATTACTATATTACAGCCATAGCGCAACGGAAGCTTGCCGAAATGGTTTAACAACATCTGCGGTGCAAATTCAGAAAACCATTCAGGTGAAAATCTTTGTGCAGACGCCCTCAAGCGGTCTCTTTTTTCCAGGAGGTTCCAGGGCAGGTCAGAAGCTTTTTCAACTCTCCTCTGTTGACCTGGAATATGTTCGAAGCTCAGCACTGCTTATCACTGGTGTCCCAATGTTTGACCACACCAGCTCCGTAACATCTTAAAGCAATCTAAGATAGAAAGAGATTGGGCGGGTATCGACTTGAATCGCCTCATAGAAGCATCTTGTAGCTTCATTGCAGAATGGAGCAAGTATGTATTCGGGGCGTCTCATCTTTTCTCAACTCATGGATCATTTTCCACACAAGGCATTTGCACGGATTGTCAGGGAGTATTCCGGGGATTACAAGGTTCAGCATTTCACCTGCAAGAGCCAGTTTTACTGTATGTCCTTCGGACAGCTGACCTACAGGAACAGTCTCAGGGATATCATCAACTGCCTTAGGGCGAACGAAAACAAGCTCTATCACATGGGTTTCAGAGGAGGCAAGGTATCCCTGAACAATCTCTCAAATGCCAATATGAAACGCGACTGGAGGATCTACTCAGATCTCGGTAAGGTTCTTATCGACACAGCGAGAGAGCTGTACGCCGGTGACAAATTCTGCAATGAGATATCCGAGCCGGTATACGCCCTGGATTCAACCACCATCTCAATGTCCTTGTCCCTGTTCCCATGGGCTGAATTTCGAGAGACAAAGGCAGGAATCAAACTTCACACGCTCCTTGAACTCTCAAGCTCCATTCCCACATTCATCGATATCACCTCAGCAAAGCCACACGATGTCAATGTCCTCGACCGGATCATCCTGGAGCCCGGAGCAATCTACGTCATGGATATGGGCTACATGGACTTTGGGCGGCTTTACAGAGTAGCTCAAGGTGGAGCTTTCTTCGTCACAAGAGTCAAGAGGAATGTCAAGCTCAAGCGACGGTATTCCAGACCAAGGGATCCCGAAGAGACCGGTATTCTCTCAGATCAGGTTGTGTTTGCGGAAGAACCTGCCAGTTTTGAAAAGTACCCTACCGTTCTCCGCAGAGTTCGGTACAGAGATCCAGAGGAAGGCAGGGTGTACAAGTTCCTGACAAACAACTTCAAGCTGCCTGCAAATACTATTGCCGCACTGTACAAAGGGCGTTGGCAGATAGAGCTGTTCTTTAAGTGGATCAAGCAACACCTGTAGATCAAGAGATTCTTCGGACATACCATGAATGCGGTAAAGACCCAGATCTGGATTGGAGTATGCGTCTATGTGCTGGTAGCGATCATCCGAAAGCGGCTGAACCTTGAAGACTGCAGCCTCTACAACATTCTACAGGTTCTCAGCGTTAATGTTATGTGTTATGATGAACTGCAGCAACTACTTACGAAAAGAGATCTTCAGGAGGCTGATAATAAAAACTGTAACCAGTTGTCCCTCTTCTAGTTAAGATGGGACACCAGTGAACATAAATTTCCAGTTAGAGGCAAAACTGGAATGAAATATTACTGGATAGTGAATAAACTCCCTGGCCGTGCTCACCTGAAGGATAGTCTTCAAAGCACAAGAGTGATTTCAACTAAGACAGACAATGGCTGGCAAGACCATTATCCTTCACATTTCGAGAGTAAGAAATCAGTGTCCTGCCCCGTGGATGGGTAAAATCCCTCGCCTTCAGGCGAAGCCATTTCCTTTATGGGGTGCTTCTCCTTAAATCGCTCCGGTTAGGTGTAAGTGTATCGTCAGCAGTCTCAATGCCTTGGATGGGACTTGCGTGTTCCTGAGAATTTGGAATATTAGTCATGAATCGACTTTCACTTGTGGAGTGAGTTTGTGGATACTTATTTGAGTTTTGTTATTCCCAAATATAACAATAACTTAACCTCGGTTCAAGGTTGGGTGCTTCCCCTTAAATCGTTCAGCTTAGGATTCATAAATGTGTCGATTGCATGTTTTTCGAGCTATGCCTTAGTGGATGCAGAGGAATTGCTGTTTTGAAGAACAGGATTCCTGAGAGTTATGTTGGTGATATGTATTGCCGACGAAAGAAGCAGCAGATTATTCAGATTGCTCTACAGAAAGCCCGGAACTGGTTAAGCGCTGATGGCCATGATAAAGGTAGTCTTTCCCTGCTCACCTGGAGCATTGGATCATGTTATGAATAGATTCTTTAGAAGAATATCTCATAAGGGAGTATTGGTTACCGTGCTGGTGCTGGTGTCTGTGCGCTGCGCTTCTGAGGAGAGCGACTTACACAGCTGGTACAGATGGGCAAACGAAGGTGAACAAGGCCTGCTTTATGATGAAGATGGCTGCTTTGCTGAGTATTCTCTCGTTGCCTCATTTGCCGAGGAAGACGGAAGCGATCCGGTTATCTACAACGCTAAAAGCGTTGCATTTATTGGTGACAGCATGCTCGTAACCGATGCTTCCCGGCAGTGTCTGGTGTGTGTTAATCAAGAAGAAGATGTGCTATGGAGTTATGGTGTGCAGGGAGAAGGATCTGGATCATTTCTCATGATTTCTGATGTTGTAGTTTTTGGTGCTTATGTTGCGGTGAGTGACATTCAGCTTGGCAGAGTTGATATCATCACTCATTCCGGTGAGTATGTCGCTAGTGTAGAGATGCAGTTTCTTCAGTCAACAGTGGCTCATACGGATACGAGCATTATAGTGATGTCCGGTTGTCTTGATGCTGACCAGCTTCAGGAGTACGACTATCGTGGTGACCTGGTGAAGTCAGCTACGATAGATACTTGGAATGACTCATTTTGCGTATACCTTACGGGTACCTCTAATAATAGCGGAGAGATTGCGGTGTTTACGACTATTGGTGAGGAGTTCGTGATTGTTGACAGCGATCTTCTATCCTACAGGGAGTATGAGCTAAGGAACTTTCCAATAGATTATCCAACTATTCAGTATAGTAGCACTGATCAGGGAGAGCATGTTGCCAGAGTAGTGCCAATAATCGGTAACACCTTCTTGGATTCCCAGGGAATGATAAGTGTCAGGCTTATGCCCTTTACTGCAGAGAAGGAGTTCTGGAATTTTGATGACGCATTGATGGCACCGGTAACAGTCATTGATCGGTATAACTGGGATGGTGACTTTCTTTGTGCGTATGTTATACTCCTTGAGAAGTGCAAGTACACTACCTGCACACAGGATGGTAAGCTTGCGGCCATTGACCGGGATACATCCTGCATTCGTGTTTACGAGAGAATTTAGGTAATGGGCAGGTTATTCAGATTGAATGAAGTCTTGTTTAAGTGTAATCCAGAAGAACTCATTGATGAATTTCCAGATGTTTAGAGTAGTTTTAGCGAATGACAGAGACATCTGAAGAAGCCTTCCCTGTGAACAACATGGAACCACTCAGCAATACGAAAACCCTGTTTCGCCGAGATGCTCCTGCTTTCCACATAGTGTGAACAGGCTGCAATTTCAATTCCGGTGAAGTGGCCGAAGCCGGTTTTCTCAATGGCAATATCAAGAATTCTCCTGCTGATGATTTTCCGTACCCCTTTTATGAAATCCAGGGTGTACCCGAAGACCCTCCAGCCAGGCCACCTGCCTGGCATTCCCTTATCCTGCCGCAGGCAATAACCTTTCCGCCGGCACTCCCACAATGAAGAGGCCGTTCCTGAGCCATGCTCCTGAGACCTTCTCAAGGTAGTCCTCGCCGTCCCGGGTTTTCCTGCTTAACTCCGCAGGTTCAGGAAAGTCCCTCTCAATGGCTGTTCTGACCTCCAGTTCCGTTATCAGCATTCCTTCCAGGTGTTGCCTGAATATCTGACATTTATCCTGTTTCCGGCGATTTTCCATTCAATTGATGTGGTATTTCTCAGGAACTCCCTGTCATGGCTGACAAGGAGCAGTGCTCCCTGAAAGTCGCTCAGGGCTTCCTCAAGACAGTGAATAGAGGGCAGGTCCATATGGTTTGTGGGTTCATCCATCACAACAAGCCACGGACTTCGTGACAGGCCAGTTGCCAGTATCAGTTTTCTGGTTTCTCCGGGGCTGGGAACTGAAGAATCAAGAAGTCTTTCAGGATCGCTTCCCAGCCTTCTTACAAAGGTCATCACAGTTCCCAGTTCCTCTCCTGACAGCTTCCTTGCTTTCTCAAGACATCGGGAAGACTCTTCGGCAGTGATCTCCTGTGGTATCCAGATCAGTTTTTCATCAGGGCAGTTCAGGAGAGGCTGAAGTCTGTTCAGAAGGGTGGTCTTGCCTGAACCGTTGGGGCCTGTGACTGCTATTGTGTCAGAAGGAGAGATAGTCAGTTCACTGTGAGAAATGCATTTTTTCCCTGCCTGAAACGAGCCCCCAGGAAGATCAAGCAGGCTGTTTCTTTCTGACCTGTCTCCGTCAAGTTCAATGCCGCTTCTGTGCAGTTTCCTGTAGGTAATTGACTCCATTTTTTCTTTGGCTCTTTCAGCGCGGGCTGCTGCTTCGCGGCTTCTCCGTCCGGCCTTCTGTACAATTCCGTCCACTCTGGAAGGGCCATCTACGCCAAGAGTACAAATATCTTTAAAGGACATTCTGTTTTTTGATGCATGGGCCTGTATGGTTCTTGCCCTGATCATCTTTTTTCTGGCATCTCTCTTCTTTTTGAGATAATCTGCACAGGCTTCCCTTTTCTGCTTTACAAGAAGGTTTCGTTCACATTCTTCTTCCTTTACCGCCCTGGAGTAGCCGGCCTTGTAGAAGTGTATTCTGTCCGATCTGAACAGTACCGTGTTTTTGCATATCGAGTCCATTGCCTGTCTGTCATGGCTTACCAGAAGACCCCATCCTGGAAACGAAGCCATTGCTTTGAGAATAGTCTCCCTTCCCCGGGTATCCACATGGTTGAAAGGTTCATCCAGTGCCAGTACTGCAGGATGTTCCATTAAGGCAACGGCTATCTGAAGCCTCTTCCTCTCTCCATGCGAAAGACTGTGCCACCTTTCAGGCCAGTTGTCTTCCAGTTTGAGCGCCTCCCTTATGGAGATAGCTTCACGGTTCCAGTTGAAGATGAAATCATTCAGACCCTCTGGAGGAGAGTCTGTTCGCTGGGCGCAGTAGACCGCTTTACCTGGAAGGCTGATTGATCCGGAATCAGGGGAAAGCAATCCGCAGGCAAGCTTCAGTGATGTGGTTTTACCGCATCCATTTGCTCCCGCTAATGCTGTCCAGCCCGGTCTGATCGTAAAAGTCAGATTTGTAACTGCGGGATTGATTGAACCGGAATATGTGTATGTAACATGGGAAAAAGAGAGTTTCTGCATGGCAATCCTTTCAGAAAAGAGTCAGTACGGCTTTTTCAGAAAGAATTATTCATGCTTTTCCCTCCGTTCTTGAAGACTGATTAATATAAAATACAAGTTTAATCGTCAAGTCTGGAAAAGTGACACCTGCTTCATAGAAGGTTTCTCAGTTGTGTGCAGCTTTCACTGAGAACAGATAATGTGCATTTCAGTTGGCGCTCTTACTAATTTCGGTGGCATTGTCTGCCTGCCGATTACAGGACAGTAATCCCTCCATTTTCTTAGTAGTTGCGGAGGTTCCGTTCTCTGAAGTATTATCTTCTTTAAGAATACTGCAATTCCACTTAACGAAAGGGGTGTGAGGAATGGGAAAACTGCTTGTTCCACTGATAATTCTCTCTGGGTTGGCCTGGGCTCAATGCAGCTGCGGAGGCCACGACAGCCGGCTCTGTGAATGCCTGGAGCCCTGCGGTGACTGTGTCATCACAAGTCTGATCGCTGAAGATGCTCCAAATGACGCAGGGGGAGGTGTGAATCTATCATGGATAGTTGCTGAAGATGTAGAACTGCCTGATTCTCTCATGCTTGAGAGAGCCGGTGCAGACGGAGAATGGATTGCCATAGCTTTTCTTACGCCGCTCTCAGGCAGCAGAACAGACTCACAGGGTCTCACCGACGGAGAAACCTACTCCTACCGGATAATTCCCATGTACGGAGGCTCCGGTACAGAGCCCTCTGAAGCGGTTACCGCTGTTCCTCAAAAGCAGTGGATACACTCGGGAAGAATCGGCATGCTGGTAATTCTGGTTCTTGTCTGCCTTGTTATTCTTTTCTTCATTGAGCAGGGGAAAAAGGGTAAGGAACTTTATATCAGGCGCATTGCCGGTCTCACTGCTGTGGAAGACGCAGTTGGAAGGGCTACAGAAATGGGCCGTCCTGTGCTTTACATCCCTGGTATCATGGACATGGATGATATTCAGACAATCGCCAGTATGGTGATTCTTGGCCGTGTTGCAATGAAGACTGCCGAGTACGGTTCTCCTCTAATGGTTCCCACATGCCGTTCGGTTGTTATGAGTGTTGCACAGGAAGTGGTGAAAGAGTCCTACATTCAGGTAGGCAGACCTGACGCATATGTCCGTGATAATGTAAACTACATTACCGATGATCAGTTCGGATATGCTGCCGGTGTGGACGGTATCATGGTCCGCGAGAAACCGGCTGCTATTTTTATGCTTGGTACATTCTATGCCGAGAGTCTGATTCTTGCAGAAACTGGAAGAAGCGTAGGCGCAATACAGATTGCCGGTACAGCAATGCCCAGTCAAATTCCGTTTTTTGTTGCAGCATGCGACTACACCCTTATCGGTGAAGAACTTTTCGCTGCAAGTGCGTATCTGTCAAAGGAACCCAGGCTTCTGGGCAGTCTGAGAGGACAGGATGTGGCAAAGCTCTTCTTCATGACAGTAATAGTTCTTGGTGTTCTTTCTGCAACCATAGGACAGGGCTGGGAACCTGCTGCGAAGGTTGCTGATTTCCTCAGAACCATAACCGCAGTGGAATAGGAGGCTGTGAATGAGACTAGTAATACCCCTTGCCATAACATTCGTGGCCGGAATGATAATGATTCTGCAGTTCTTCGTTCCAGCCACCCAGTCCCTTGGTGAGAGCCTTCAGGAATGGTATATGATAGTTGCCAGTGCGGCAATTTTCCTTGGTGCCATCAACCTTATGAATGTGCACATACACAAGATCCGGTTCAAGGCAAAGAACTGGAAGTACAGTCCGGTAACCATTGCGGGATTTTCCGCAATGATTATCACAGGTCTGGCCATGGGCATAGAGCCCGGTCAGCCATTTGATTTCATGTTCCAGTCCATGATGGTTCCAATGGGCGCCACCATGTTCAGTCTGCTTGCCTTCTTTGTGGCAAGCGCGGCCTTCAGAGCCTTCAGAGCAAATAACTGGCGAGCTACACTGCTTCTGGCAAGTGCTTTCATCGTCATGCTCGGCAGGGTTCCCATTGGTGCGATGATCTGGAACAAGATACCTCTTATCAGCGAGTGGATAATGCAGGTTCCCAACCTGGCAGGCCAGCGAGCTGTAATGATAGGAGCTGCCATGGGTATGGTGGCAACCTCCCTTCGAATGATCTTCGGTATTGAGCGAAGCTACCTGGGAGGTACTGAATAATGGCAAACTTCATGGAAAAACTGGGAAATACTGACAGAAGGATTATCTTCCTTCTCATGGCCCTTGCGGTTATTCTGCCCCTTGCTCTCAGGCTCAATCTCCCCATTCCCATAGATGAAGGCCCCAGCAAGGATGTGTTTGATGCTGTTGACGCTCTTCCGGAGGGGGCCAGGGTTCTTCTCAGCTTCGACTACGACCCTTCCACAATGCCGGAGCTTCAGCCTATGGCAGTAGCTCTCTGTCAGCATCTGATGACCAGAGACATACGGATAGTCTCAATGGCTCTGTGGCCAATGGGGGTCAGCCTGGGCAATGAGGCGCTGATGGCCGTAGGAGACAGTCTCGGCAAAGAGGAGTACACCGACTGGGTTAACCTTGGCTACAAAACAGGCGGCGGTGTTCTCATAGTAAGAATGGGGAGCAACATTCAGAGTGTGTTTCCCACAGATTATGATGGTAATCCTGTTGACGGAATGCCTGTGATGGAAGGTTTGAACAAGCTGTCTGATATCGATATGATAATCTCCCTTTCTGCAGGTGATCCAGGGTTGCCTGCCTGGGTGATGATGGCCGGTGACAGGTATGACATTCCCATCGCAGGCGGATGCACCGCAGTGAGCGCGCCGCAGTTCTATCCCTATCTGGGAACAGGTCAGATGATCGGACTTCTCGGCGGTCTGAAAGGAGCTGCAGACTACGAAACAATGGTCAGAATCGGTGTCGATGATGTAGCGGCAGGCACTGCTACTCCTGGAATGGCAGCCCAGTCTGTTGCACATCTGGTGATAATGCTCTTCATTATCATAGGCAACATTGCGTACCTTGCCGGAAAGAAGAAGGGAGGCGCCAAATGACCTGGGAAGTCACAGGAATATGGCTGGGGGCACTGCTCTCACTGAGTCTCTACAGTTTTCTGTACCGGGATAATCCCTTCTACAAGTTCGCAGAACACCTGTTCGTTGGAATGAGTGCCGGATACTGGGTGATCTACAACATCAAGAATGTTCTGGTTCCCAACTGGTGGGACAACATGGTTCCTGCTGAAGGGGGCTTTCAGCCTGTCTGGATCATTCCAGGGGTTCTGGCCCTTTTCATGCTGTTCAGAATGGTGCCGAAGCTGGCAGGATACAGCAGGTTCTCTCTGGCGCTGATAGTAGGTACCGGAGCAGGCCTCTCTATGACTGCCATGCTCCAGACAAACGCTCTCGCACAGGTGAATGGAACAATAATCGCCCTGGAGCAGGGAGGAGGATGGTTTGACTGGGTGAGCAACATCATCCTTGTTGCAGGAGTTGTCTGCGGCCTTGTCTACTTCTTCTTTTCCAAACCCCACACAGGCGTTACAGGTGGTGCGGCAAATGTGGGAATAACCCTTCTGATGGTAGCCTTCGGCGCAAGCTTCGGCTACACAGTAATGGCTCGTATCAGTCTTCTTATCGGGCAGGCGCAGTTTTTGCTGTTTGACTGGTTGCCGACAATGGGAATCAACCTGTAGTCGGTTTACCAGAGACGGGGCAGTCTCAGTGCTGCCCCATTGTCTGCTTGTGGACCGATTGCAGGCAATGGGAATCAACCTTGCGGCCTGTTTACCAGAGACGGGGCAGTCTCACCGTTGCCCTATTGCCGTTCTTCAGGGTCAGATATTAACAATCTGTGCAAATTCAGTGAACACCTCTCACGCAATCTATGCCTGTAAGTTTCACTTTGGTTATAAGCTATGTTTTCCTGCATTTACTGACAATCTGTTCCAATAGAGTTTTCTGAATTCGGGGAATGTTTTGTAACGGGAATCAATGAAATCCTTCAATGTAACCTGTAAAGGAAGCAGATTATACAGGACAGATACTCTGACCTTAAATTATTGATTTTCCCATGGTGTATTGACTTAACGATAGAACAACCTTATATCCGTAACAGGAAAAACAGGAGGTGGCTCAATAAAGCTGATAATAGTTCTTATGGAACTTTCAGTTTGTGCAATGGGTTACGGATACTGGGATCTGTTCCAAAAAGGAGGAAGAGTTTTATCTGTTAATCCATCTGGAGCCACCATCGCAGGAGCCACTGCGCCAACAGATAATTCACCCCTTCATATTTTTTCCAATCCTTCAGCTCTTGCAGGAGTGGGCACCGCATCTGCGGCAATAGGCGGATGGGGAACAGGCTGGCGTGAAGAGATTCACTACGATGCTTACTGTAATGATGTGTCAAGGTTTAACAAAGGCGCCATGTCTCCAAGGGGCTCTTTTGCTTTGGCAGTACCTCTGGGAAGCGGGTTTACCGCAGTAGCAGGAATTTCCACAGTAGCCCAGTATGAGATGAGAGGAATGATGAAGGTATACCAGCAGGGAAGTGGAACCTATCCGGTACTCTGGAAAATCATGACAGCTGATAGTACAGGTGATCTCAATGAGGCAATGGCTGTTTTGGCAGGCAATGCAGGAAAAGTCCGACTTGGGCTGGCGGCAGGAACAAGGTTTGGCAGCGGTGAATTAACAGTGTACTCCAACAGAGCTGAGAGTTCAGGAATGGATTCCACCTGCAGAAACACATGGGAATCGTCTTCCTTTGCCCTGAGGGCAGGCGCCTCAATAGATATGGACTTTGTAAGGGCATATACCTCTTTTGTCTCCGGAGATGACAGATACAGTTCTTATGCCGGAGCAGGAGCCTTTGCTTTCTTTTCATTCCTGAAAGGCGGATTTATGGGTACTGAAATCGGATTGTTCGATGGCGATGAGCTGTTCATGAATGGCTTTATCAGTTATCCGTGGGCATTTGACGGAATGAATTTCTCCCTGGGAATCAACGGCTACAGACCGGACAATGCACAGAAAACCGGAATGGGCATCAGCTATGGCATAGATTACGCTTTTCGGCCCCACAAAGTCACAGCAGCATATCAGTGGAACAGCAGATACAGAAACGGTACTGCAGTTGATACAGAAAAAATCACATGGATATACGACAGCGGCGAATCCTTTGTGATAGGTTATGAGATAGGTTTTTAGGCTGCTTATCCATTGTCTGTCCCGTCGCGATTAATGTACGGAAATGTACGGAGTTTTCAGAAAGCAATTTCGTCTGTGAAAATCTTCTTCTTTAAAAGGTAATATGCAAAACTTGCAGAGACTTATACCCCTCTGTTCTTCATATGTTCCCGCATGCCCTCTGAAGGGCTTCTTGACACAGGTTTTGTCATAGGGTATCCTCAAAGCGGGAAAGGATTGTAATTCAATATGTTAGCGTGCTTCAACCCAGTGCGCTGCAATTTGTTAGCGTGCCGCGGGGGGGTCGCGGCGCAAGTGTTTGTTTGTGCTGAACCGGAACCTTCCGGAACTGAGAAACAGGGTGCCGGATTCATGCACAGCTTGTAGCACAAGAGAAAGGAGCTGCAAAGTGTTTAAAAGAGCATCGATGATCTCGTTTGCACTTTTGCTGTTCGTGTCCCTTGCTGCAACTGCAGGAACGACCGGTAAGATCGCCGGTCGAGTGACCGATACCGACGGTAATCCACTTATTGGAGCTACCGTTATGGTGGTGGGCACTTCCTACGGTGCAATGACGGATCCGAACGGCGAGTATTTCATCATCAACCTGCAGCCTGGGACTTACAGTCTTCAGGCAAGAATGGTTGGTATGGGAGATCAGACCAAGGAAGGTGCAAGTGTCATTGCCGACATGACCACCAGAATGGACTTCGTGCTCGATCCGGAAGCTGTTGGTGAGACTATCATCACAGTTACAGACCAGAGAGGTATGATCCTTCGTGATGTTACCGTTACTGTCTCTGTTGTGAGCAGAGACGAAATCAGGACCATGCCGGTTGCAGGTATCGCTGATGTTGTGAGCCAGCAGGCCGGTGCCGTTGATGACGCTGGGCTTCACATGCGTGGTGGTCGTGGCGGTGAGGTTGCCTACATCGTTGACGGTGTCTCTCAGGTAAACCCCAACGGTCTTGTCTCGGACCAGACCCTTCCGCTCTCCGCAGTTGCCGAAACATCGGTGATTTCAGGTGGATTCGGCGCTGAGTATGGTAATGCCCAGTCAGGCATCATCAATGTTGTTACCCGTGAGGGTGGCGACAGATACACCGGTTCACTGAGCTGGAGCGGTAACGATTTTCAAGCTATGGGCCTTGCTTCCGACTGGGGCTGGGGATATCCCGGAACTTTCTGGCGGGGAAAAATGTACAACGGAGAGGACAATCGTCCTCTCATGGAGTTCGGTGTAAACAAGCCTGCAGCATTCGCAGAGGCAAGGTTCTGTGCTGAGGCATCACTGGGCGGCCCTGAGCCTATCACACAGGTTCTTCTGCCTGCAATGGGCCTTGATGTTGGAGCCGATGTCCGTTTCTTTGGAACTTTCAAGTTCCTGCAGTATGGCGGCGGTCCTGATGATGCCGGCTACAGCTATTACTTTAACTCCGGAAGTGAGCAATACAACGGTAATCTTAAGCTCACCATCAAGCCTAATCCACGCACCAAGCTTAGCTTCAGCGGTTTTTACCGGGATCAGGAAAGAAGCTGGTACCATACCCGACTTCCGAATTATGGATGGCGGTGGACAAGGTTTGAGACTCCATATGTGGATCCTCTCAGCGGCGATACCATTAGTGGCGGATCAATCAAGTACGGTCTTCCCAATATATTCTACGAGAACTATTCCATAGGTTTCTCGCTTACACAGACCCTCAGCGACGCAAGCTTCATGGAGTTCAAACTTAACCAGTATACCGCCAATAATGATCGTAGAATAGCTGATCCTGAAGGAGGATACCTGGGCGAAGACTTCACTACGGAAGACTGGCTCAACTACACACCAAACCGTGTTCAGGATTCAGACGGTTTCTACAGGTTAGGCGCTTCAAGGTTTGCCTGGTACGATTCCAGGACTTCAACTGCCACTGCAAGACTTGATGTCACAAGCCAGGTGAACCAGCAGCATCAGCTCAAGTTCGGAATCGAAGGCAAGTACTACGATACCTACGAGTACAGAATTGACACTGCATCCGGCGGGAACATCTACATCACCGATCTTCACAACTTCCCCCATGCCGCTTCTGCATATCTGCAGGACAAGATGGAATACAGGGGAATGATTGTGAATGCAGGTCTTCGTTTCGATTACTTCGACCCCAACTACGACGAATATCCTGCCGACCTTACCGATCCGGTAAATCCAGGGACCTCTGCAGGTGATGATGATCACATCAAGAACCCTGTAAGCGTAAGTGCAAAGTATCACCTGAGCCCCCGTGTGGGATTCAGCCATCCGATTACCGAAAGGGATGTGCTTCACTTCACCTACGGTCACTACTTCCAGGTTCCTGACTTCAGTAATCTTTACGATGGGGCCGACTTCGATCTGAGCGGTTCCTTCCCCATCGTGGGTAACCCTGACCTTGAACCGGAAGAGACTATCTCATACGAGGTGGGCGTTAAGCATCAGTTTGATGATCTTACTCTTATGGACATCACCGGCTACTACAAGGACATCACAGGTCTAATCGACATGCAGAAGAACTACTTCACTGCTGTTGACTCCTATGACCTGTACATCAACGGCGATTACGGTAATGTTCGCGGCGCCGAGTTCAGCCTTATGAGGCGCCCTTCCAACTTCATAAGCTTCAATGCCAATTACACTTACTCCATAGCTCAAGGTAAGAGTTCCAGCGCTATGCAGAACTACACATACGCATGGGCGGGATGGGTAATTCCCAAGAGGGAAAGCCCCCTTGACTGGGACCAGAGGCACATGATCAACGCCAACTTCGATTTCCGTATTCCCAGAGGCGAAGGTCCTGTCTGGGGCGGAACCCGCTGGCTGCAGGGTCTCGGTCTTTCTCTCCAGTGGAGTTACGGAAGCGGTCTTCCCTACACGCCTTCAGGGCAGGGTACAGCCGATCCGGAGATCAACGGCGAGAGAATGCCTTTCACCATGAACACCGATGCAAGGCTCAACAAGATGTGGTGGTTCGGTGATACCTCTCTCAACGCATATATCTGGGTGATGAACCTGTTTGACAGGACAAATGTTAACAATATTCTGGAGGAAGCATGGTACGATGCAGATCAGGACGGCGACGGGCAGCCTGATCACGATCCCAGAGGAGCTTACTGCGCTCCGGGAGCCTATGCCCGCAGACGCCAGATTCGTTTCGGTCTGGACTTTGAGTGGTAAACACCGAACTTATTGCGGTGTTTGCCGCAAAACGAATTGAGGAGAGTTACCAATATGCATAGATTACTGCTGGTGCTTCTGCTGGTTATGGCCCCTATGGCCATCGCCCAGACTGAAGAGCCGGAAGCAACTGAAACAACTGCAGAAGAAGTTACCGAACCTGCAGTTGAAGAGACAGCTCTTGTTGAGGAGACTGTAGAGGAACCTGAGGCGGCTGAAGGGGCAGAGACTCCTGAGGCTGAAGAAGTTGAGCGTTCACAGAGCGCAAGCATGGATCTCAAGGACCTGTTCATTGCAGGTGGAAGTTTCATGTGGCCTCTTCTTATAGCGCTTCTTATCGGTATTGCTGTTGCCGTAGAAAGATTCTTCGTTTTCAGCAAGGCAAAGCTCAATGTCAACAAGTTCCTTGAACAGCTTGGCGGATACATCCGCAAGGGTGATCTGAAGGGCGCAGAGAGTCTTTGTGACAGAACCAGGGGTCCTGTTTCAGCTATTCTCAGAGCAGGTCTTCTCAGGCGTGACAAGGGTCTTGCAGATGTTGAGAAGGCAATCGAGAGCGCCGGTTCCATTGAGATGGCCCACCTTGAGCGCGGTCTCGTTGTTCTGGCTTCAGTTTCCAGTATCGCACCGATGCTGGGATTCCTGGGAACAGTCTCAGGTATGATCCGTGCTTTCGGTGAGATAGCCGCAGCCAAGAATGTTGACGCCAGCCTTGTTGCAGGCGGTATTCAGGAAGCGCTTATCACCACGGCAACCGGTCTTATTATCGCTATCCCTATTCAGATGGCTAACAACTACTACATCGCCAGGATAGGTAATTTTGTAACAGACATGGAAGAGGCAAGTATGTTCCTGGTCGATCAGCTGGCCGATCTTGAACATCTGAAGCAGCTTTAAGGAGCAAGAATGCGCAAGGAAAGACCACGGGCATCAGGAGCGATACCAGACGCATCCATGTCCGATATTGCATTCCTGCTGCTGATCTTCTTCCTGGTGACAACCACTTTCGAGGTTCAGAAGGGCATCAGCTATCAGCTGCCCAAGAAGCCCGATGACGAAACTGAGGAAGTGGTGATCGACGAGACCAACAGGCTGGTCATGACAATCAAGCAGTGGGGAATGGGCAGCTTTGTAGCCCTTATCGATCAGGCCCCGCCTGACGGACCGCTGCAGAGAGCCAGAGCCGGTGAGGATGTCAGTCTGGACGACCCTGCACTGCAGGAAGGAATAAGGATCCTGGCTGCCGACAGGGCAGAATCGGTCGATGCAACTGCAGACCGTCTTCTGAACAACCTGGAAGTTGCCAAGGGCGTGCCTTCAGGCACCTACTCAAGCCTAAATTCAGCTGTTCAGGCAGAGAACCTCAGTGCTGTTGTGCGTCCGGGCCTGATCCGTGATGCCATGGGCTCTTCTGTGCCTGTTGTCGTTGATCCGATCTTTGGAGAAGTGGCTTTCGGTGATACCCTTGTACTGGCTGACGCCAGACAGGGCGATATTGCCTCAGCCGTGAGAGAGAGCGAGCTTGTGGTTATCCTCAAGTTCTTCCCTGACTGTGATTACGACGGCATGATAACCGCTCTTGATGTTATCAGACGCAACGGCGTCAGCCGTACCGGTATTACCATTCAGGAAAGACTGGGAGGTGGTGTATAATGAAGTTCAAAAGAAGAACCAGAGTGTCTGGAGATATCTTTACCAGCACCATGGCAGACATAGTCTTCCTACTTCTTGTTTTCTTCATGGCCACTACCATCTTCAAGGATGACAGCGGTCTCAGGATTCGTTTCCCTCAGGCTCATTCTGAAGTGATGAGTGAACTTGGGAAAGAAAACCTCACCGTAGCAGTGTGGCTGAAACAGGTTGCACCAGGTGATGACCAGAGTGAAGTGGTATCACGCATCGGCGATTACGATCTGCCTCTTAATCAGGTGGCTGAACAGCTGAAGCGTCTTGCCGACAAATTCTGGCGTGAGCAGAACAAGAGTCTCGATGTCATAGTGCTCAATGCGGACACCCGTGTTCCCATGGAGGCTATGGTGGATCTCTTCAGTGCTATGAGATACGAAGAGCTGTACAGCATTCAGTTCAACGCCCAGGAACAGGGCACAGGCATATAGCGGGAGGTGAGATGACTACAAGCGCAGAAAGAAGGAGCAGAGAAGATACCGCTCTCGGATTTGAGTGGGGTATCGCTATTGCTCTTGCTCTTCTGATAATCTTCTTCGAGTTCATCCCCGCAAGCGAACTGGGCAGGCTGTCCACTCGCACTTCCGATTCTGATATGGAGGCCGTAGAGGCCGACATTGCCTTCGACGATACAGTTGAAGAGCAGGAAGAGGAAGTAGAGGAAGAGCAGGAAGAGGTGCAGGAGGAAATTGAAGAGATAGTGGAAGAGCTGGACATAACTCTTTCCCTCAGTGAAGACACAGTGGGTCTTGAAGCGGCTGTTACCATTGAGCAGAGCGAAGAGCTTGAGCAGACAACAGAGGAAGAAAGCGAGGAAATGGGCCCTCCAAGGTTCATGCCTGTGGAAGTATTCCCTGTCTGCACATACCGCCCTGCTCCCACCTATCCTGACCTGGCCCGCCAGGCAGGTGTGGAAGGTATAGTGACTCTCTGGATATATGTGACACCTGACGGGTCAGTTGCGGATGTTCAGCTTTACAACTCAAGTGGTGTCAGCAGTCTGGATGAAGCTGCCATGTCAGCTGCATGGAACACACAATGGTCACCGGCAAGAAACAACGGACAGCCGGTTGGAGTGTGGACCTCACTGAGTTACAACTTTGAATTGTCTGAATATTAAGGTGTGCAGATATGGTAACTGCATGCAGTACTTACAATATCCGAAAATCTTGTAAAGCAGGTTTCGGAAAGAGACAGGAGGTGAAAATGAGTCTGAGGAAAACCAGGCAAAGTCGCGGTTTCCTTGCACTCGCTGTGCTTGCAATCTTTGTGTTTGCCGGCACGGGCCTCGCAAGAGAGCTGAGAGAGGTACCCTTGCCTGAGTTTGACGGGTCCAGACCTGCGCTGGTCTGGGGTCTTCACAACCTGGGGAATGTATGGAGTGCTTTCCTCAATCTCGGCAGGTTTGGTGACCCGAACGCTAATTATCCCTCTATGGAATGGCCTGGCGGTTCCGGCAGCAGCTACCTGTGGGTAGGTAATGTCTGGAGCTGCTGTTATGGCAGAATTACCAGTACCTGGCCTGACAGTGCCGGAAAGTGGGCAAGCTGCTCTGATTACGGCGACTGGGAATTCTGGCCCAGCGAGGGCTTCCCTATGGAAAAACTGGTTCCCGGCCCTGTTTCCCTTGAGCAGACCCAGTATGGATACGATGACTGGTATGAGAAGAGCTCCTATCAGGAAGATCCCTACGGCCTGATGGTCTGGGAAGAGAACTACAGCTGGGGTACTCCTGGATACAATGAGTTCATCGCCAACAAGCTGGTCTTCACTCACCATAGCCAGTACGGTAATCCTGCTGCACCTCTTGATGGTATTCTTGTAGGTATCAGGGGAGATTGCGATGTTGCAACTGCAGATCCTGTTTCCTGCGCTATTGAAGATCTGGTTTACTATGATGGTCATGCAATCTGGTACAACCCTTCAGCAGGCGACAGTGTGCCTGCGTTCGAGTACCAGTTTGATGACGGCATTCTTGCAAGTGAACAGGACGAGTACACCTATCAGCAGAACCCTGATTCTCCCCTTGATCCGGATGATCCCAACAACATCTGGTACTACTACAACTACAAAGGAGAAGACGGTATTCTGGACAACGATGTGGATGGAAACGGCGTTTCCGACCACTTCACCATTCTTTTCCAGTACCCTACCGCAGGGGGAGATACTCTCTACCCTGTAAATCAGGGCACCGGAATAGAAATGTTCACACCTGGCAACTGCCCTGAGCATTTCTGGCATCATGTAGTTGGAGACACCACCTTTGCTGTGATTCCCAGAAACATGAGCTATATGTGGGATGGCGACGGTGCCGGAAGCTCCGTTGATGATTCAGGTGAGCAGGAGCTTGATGTTCCTGCAGTTGGATTCATTGGATGGCGTCTTCTTGATTGCTACATCGTCAAGGCATCCGGCGATACACTGAGGCCTATTGATGTCTACAATGTTCCAATTCCCATCAGCCACGCGTGGTGGAACTGGGAGAGTGATCCTGGAACCGACATTGAGCGCTATGACTACATGTGGGGCGTCTTTCCTGACGAAGACGGTCAGTTCTCAGGTCCCGCCTACCTTGCAGACTGGGTAGGAAACGAAAACACGCCTTTAGCCAGAGAAAGCCAGAATCCAGGACCCTGGCCTTTCGTGTATGACAATCCTCTGGGGCTGGGCTATCCCACCTTTGACTACAGATTCCTTCCCAGCATGGGGCCTGTGAATCTTGAAGACGGCGACAGCCTCTATGTCTACGGCGGCTGGGTAGTTGCTAGCGGCCTTGAAGGCTGCAGGCGCGCAGCTGATGAACTCCTCAGTGCCTACTATCTCGAAGGCAGCTGGGGCGTTCCCGATCTTCCACCTGCACCAATTCTCTTCTATGAAGCTCAGGATAATGCTGTGCATCTTGAGTGGGGTGCAAATGCGGAAACCTATTCACCTTTCGGTGGATATCACATTTACAGAGCCTCATTCGAACCCAGTAACTGGGAGCACATCGCAGATGTTGACGCTACTGTACACTCCTATACCGACAACACCGCCAGAAACGGTTTCCCCTACTACTATGTAGTTACCGCCTCCGATGCAGTGACAGGTATTGAGAGTACAAAGAGCAACTACAAGCAGACTGTGGAAGGCACACCGGTTGCAGTGGTGCCCAGCTGGGATACCGATTCAAACTGGACAGAGAATGTGAGAGTTGTTCCCAATCCCTACAAGATCAGCGCAGCCTGGGAACAGACCTACTTCAACAAGATCGCCTTCATCAACCTGCCTTCAATGTGTGATATTCACATTTTCACCCTTGCAGGCGATCATGTGGTCACCCTCGAACATCGTGACTACACAGGAGAGAACGGTACCGAGTACTGGGATCTGGTATCCAGGAACGATCAGGATGTTGTTACCGGGCTCTATGTCTACAGAGTAGAGACCGCTGACGATTTCGTGATCGACAAATTCGCAATCATTAAATAGGAGAGGGGAGGAAACCATGAAGCGAAAAAGCATGATACTTGCAACCGCATTGGTTGCCTTCCTGCTGTTCCCGACTGCGGCAAACGCAAGTTTCGCCAAGGTGGGAACCTCAGGTGCCCAGTTCCTGAAGATCGGAGTAGGTGCCAGGGCAGTCGCAATGGGCGGAGCCTTCATAGCCACCGCTGACGATCCAAGCGCAGCATACTGGAATCCCGGCGCTCTTGTAAGAGTTCCCGGAACTCAGGTGCAATTCTCCGGTACCAAATATTTCAGCGAGATTATGTACGGTAACGGTATTGTTACCCATGAGATGGCTGGAGTGGGAACCTTCGCGCTGCAGTTTGGTCTTCTTTCAAGTGGAGATATTGACCTTACTACTGTGGAGAATCCTTCAACAGGCGAGACCTTCACATGCTCAGACATGGTAGTGGGCCTTACCTTCAGCAGAATGCTCACCGACAGGTTCAGCGCAGGTCTTACAGCCAAGTATGTCCGTGAAGCCTGGGACGATGTGAGTGCCGGAGGTATGGCAGTGGATCTCGGTACACTGTATGACACAGGTTTCAAGACTCTTCGTATAGGTATGTCGATTCAGAACTTCGGTCCTGAGCTTCAGCCTGGAGGCAAAGAGCAGACTTGGAATAACGGAAACGATTCCACAACCACATACCAGCCTTACTCAATGCCTATGACTTTCAAGCTCGGCCTTGCAATGGATGTGGTGGATCAGGGACCTCACCAGATGACTGTGGAGGTCGATGCTTCTCACCCTAATGACAATGTTGAGCAGATAAGCATCGGAACAGAGTACTGGTACAACAACATGATAGCCCTCAGGGGCGGATACCGCGTGAACACAGATGAAGAAGGACTTACCGCCGGTGCCGGCTTTGCGGTTCCTATGGGCGGCAAGACACTGAATCTTGATTATGCGTATCAGGATTTTAACAGGCTGGAAATGGTGCACCGTGCCAGTCTGGGTTTTTCGTTTTAACTGATTGACCGGATGGGTTATTCCTTCCCGGCCTCGGAAAGGTGTTGATGTCACTAATTGTTCCTCTTGCAAGTATGATCCTCACAGGTTTCAGTGTGAGCTGGTCTTCCCTTCCGGCGCAGTCAGACTGCCTGGGAAGCGCAGAGATCACTGTGACCATTGAAGGGGATGATCTGCTGGAAGTTGCTGTTGACGATTGCAGAAAAGTCTCATGGGAGATAACTGCCACAGTTGACGGTGAAGGATTCATCAGACAGAGCGGAACGATGATGGACAGCTCTTTCCCTGTCAGTGAAGTTATTGAGTTCAGTTCTCTTGAACCGGGTGGACACACACTCAGTGTGACTCTTGCCGACCTGGAGACCGGTACGGTTCGTCAGAAAGAGATGCAGTTTACTGTTGATCAGTGCAGCGGAGACCTGTGGTCTTCCTCTGCTCTGCTCCTTGACCCTTCAGGCCCTGTAAGGGCTTCAGGGTACCTTGGGCTCTCCTGGAGTGTTTACATTCCTGAAGATGAAGAATTAACAGAGGCTGCTTACGCGTTCTTTAATGATGATACCAGCCCTGTAAGGGAAGGATGGCTTCAGAGAGATGAGAGTGTGGAAGGCAGCACTGCTTTGTTTGCCGGAAGCATTCCTCTCAACGGGTTGAACAAGGGGGTATACAGAGTTTCTGTAGCAGCCCTTGATTCAAACGGTATGGTAGCATCCTCTTCTTCTTCTTCCATAAGGCTTCTTGAAGCGTGGGACCTGTGGGGGGTTGATCCTGATGTTACTGAGACTCTAATCAGACCTATCGCAACTGTCCATGAACTCAGGGAGCTTGAACAGGCAGGCGGGCTTGGGGACAGGAACTCGGTAATGGCCGATTTCTGGGGTCTCCGTGACCCGATTCCAGCCACAAGGGAGAATGAGTACCTGCAGGAGTACCTTCTCAGGCTCGATAAAATTTCGAGAGAATTTGCCACTACCGGAATAAGCGGAATCAATACTGACAGAGGTATTGTATACGCTAAACTCGGTGAACCTGATATCGTGGAGGAATATCCTTTTGAGATTGGGGCTTACCCCTACATCCGATGGGAATATTTCACTCCGGCGCTTACTGTATCATTTGTTGATTACAGCGGGTACGGATTCTACGAATTGGCAGAAAACTGGGAAACTGTTGACAGGGCATTTAACGCCGGAGAGGAATGGGCACGATGAAAGCAATAACCGCAATACTGATACTGAGTGCTGCAGTTTATGCCGACCAGCTGGCCGCAGTGAGTCAGGGCGGAATTAAATTTGCCATTGATTCAGCTGTGTTCAGCATAGGATCGCCTGAGAGTGTTCTCCTTGAGGTCTATCAGGAGATAGAGCTTACAGAGTTTGCTTCAGACGAAGACGGTAATGTTTCCTTTACCACCGAGGTTTCCCTGGAGAACATGCAGGGCGACACACTTGGATGGGACATATGGAATACTTCTGCGGTGAAAAGCACAACAGGCAGTGCGGTGAATTGCGCCATGCTTCAGGCTGTGCCTGGAGAATGGCTGCTTTCGGTTCGTATCACTGATATGCTTAACGGCAGGGAAGGTGTTGCTCAGCGAGCGCTTAGCATCATTCCTGCGGGTAATTTCAGTGATGTGGAAATGGCCAGAACCATAATGCATTCTGTTGAAGGCTCTGAGAATACACTGCTTAAAGGGAACAGAATTGTTTTTCCCGCAGCATCAACAACCTTCTTTATTCCAGGAGAGACCATGATATACACATATCATGAGCTTTATTCTCTGGGAGGCAGGGAGTTGAGAAGGCAGTGCATACTCAGTAACGCAGAGGGTGTTCCTGTTTACGGCAGACCGGCTGAGCCGATTTCAATTCCTGAAGGAGTTGAAACAGCGGCACTGGTTGACAGCATTGATATCTCCGGTATAAGAGAGGCAGGTCTCTACACGCTCTCTCTGTGCTACACCGAGAATGGTGATACGCTGTACATGGCGGAGAAGCCTATGATTATTGATGTAGTTGATTCGCAAACAACAGGAGCTTCTGAAACAGCTTCAGCAGTTCAAAGTGAACGCCTGAACGAGTTCCTTCTGATTCTGACATCAGAGGAGCGGAATATGTTTGAAAGGCTGGATGACGCAGGCAGGAGCCTGTATTACCGGAACTACTGGCAGGCGCGGCCTGAAGAGCTGGCTTTGTTCCTTGAAAAATGCGAATTTGCCGAAAACAGGTACGGCGGAGCTTTCAGAGAAGGCTGGCAGACTGACCGGGGAAGGGTGTACCTTATCTACGGAGAACCTGATGATATCGAAGCTAATCCTTTCAGTACCACTCAGGCTCCCTACGAAATCTGGTATTACTACGGTAATGTAGAGGATACCTTCGTGTTTGCAGACCTGATGGGAAACGGGGATTTTACCCAGATATACTCATCGATAGCAGGTGAAATCAGTTATTCGAACTGGATGAATATGCTTCAGAATATCAACAGCGGAGCTTACGGCTCACAACAGGAAGAGGGGATGTTCTGATGGTTCATTCAGCTCAACCGAAAAGATGCAGGCATCAAACTGTCTGCAGAAGAGATAAAATGTATGTAAAAGAGAAACCCAGTGACGAGGAGGTTCAAATGAACACATTTTCGGGAAATGGGAGATTCGGTCTTCCGGCCGTCTTCGCCGTTCTCCTGATGCCGCTATTGGGCATGAGTTCAGCTGACGCTCTGGATGTAGGAGACCAGGTAACCATACCTGTCCCTGAGCTGAGTGCCATTGTTACAATGGGGCCCACAGAGCATGAATTCACATGCCGTGCTGTTTCTGAGCATGCATACTGGCTTGTTCAGAATGCCATATGCATCACCAGTTCCGGCGAACTTGTTTACCCGCCTTCCAGCAGCCCTGATTCCCTTTGCTGGGGAAACATCATAGATCAGGATGAGCTTGATGCAATGGTCGCTGCTTTTGAAGGTGGCGAAGCAGATGTCTGGAATACGGTTACTTCTGTATACGGTACACCTGTGGATGTAGACGGGGATCCAAAAGTCTGGATAGTTCTTGCAACTATTCCAACAAAGTATCAGCCCACGAGCCCCGGGTCAGGTCCTACACCCAGAAACAATATGTATTATGTGGATAGCAGCCAGTATTCACCTGAGGCAGTTGATCCCCATGATATGTTCTATGTAAACATCGGTACCCTTATCTGGGCTTCTTCACAGTTGAATATCGCCAGGCAGCTGCGGCTGTGGAATCTGCCTGTTGGACTTGCAGCAATGTCCAGCTGGTCTCAGCATCCTGATCAGGAACCCTGGCTTATCAAGGGAATGTCCGAAGTGGCACAGAATCTCTGTTTCGGCTTCACCAGCAGTTCTCCAGGAGGCCGGGGGCAGAAAGCTCTTGTTGGAGAGTATGCCGGCTCTCCTTTCCTTGATCTTCGAAATCCCACTGCCGGAAACGAACTGTATGACTACATAGAAGCAAGAGCAACAGGCTTCATGTGGTTTATGTACCTGACCCAGCGTTTCGGCAACAGCATAATCACAGGTATCAATGCCAGTGACTTCGTGGGAATGGAGGCAGTGGCCAACGCTATTGATCCTTCTGTTGCCATTGAGGAGGCAGTTGCGCAGAATGTTGTTCCTGTTTACATGAACTGGATAACCGCAGCTTCTGCCAACTACATTCACAGTGACCTTGACGGCGGTATCTATCAGTATGACTTCCTTATGGGAACGCCTATGGAAGCAATGACAGTCATAGGTAAGCCAGGTTTATCAAATAAATTCAGCGAGTATCCTATAGAAGGCTGGATAGCACAGCCTCCTAGTGACCCTGGTGCCCCGAAGCTTCCATACGGAATGATTTTCATGGAGTCCAGTGAGTTCGCCAGCCAGTTCATTACCTTTGAGGATCCTGGTCAGGCCATGGTTTACTTCAACGGTATGTACTCAGACGGCTCAGGAGCCAACGCTGCCATTAACGGCGCCTGGGATGCTACTATCCTTCAGATTGAGAACGACCAGATCAGTTCTATCGCCACCATAACTCTGGATGATTTCTACAACGGATCATTCGAAATTGGTGGAGACATGACTGTTCTTGCTGTTACCAACAATAATCCCGACGGTGCAGGAGGGCTTAGATACTACATTTCTCAGAGAGAGGAAGCCCCTGAGCTGATGGCTGCTGCGCATCCCAATGCGCTGAACTCACAGTTCACTAATGTCTACTGCACTCTGCAGAAGAATTCTACCAATGAGCTGACCGGTTTTGACTGGATAGGACCAATCTTTGAAGTTATTCTGGGTGACTCTGTTCAGAATATCAAGATGGTACCTCTCTATGGTTCTCTCTACAATGGTCTTTTCACTGCGTGGGCTGCCGGTAACTATGAGATCAGCATCAGCGGTTATGACAGTGTCGGTCATATGACTGAAACTTCACTGAACCTTGCAGCAGGTTATGCTGAAACGGATCTGAAGATGGATCTGGGTTATGTCAGCCTTCAGGTTCCTGACGGTGGAGCGCCTTCAGGTACTATGGTTGTTCTGGCTGAAACAGGAACTCTTGGGCTTGCTGTTGAGTCGGGTACAACTGTTCCTGTTGCAGGAGAACGGATGACCGGTATAGTTGCGGGCCCTGTTTCCGTATCCAATGTTAACGGTGTAATCTCCTTCGACAGCCAGACAAATGATGTCGCAATTTACAGATACACTGATGAGGCATGGGTAGAGCTTGACAGCTGGAGACAGAACGGTATGGTTCATGCCAGCATAGAGACCGGCGGAATCTACGCCCTTGGTGAGGGAATCGGCGCATTTGCTCCTGAGCTTCCTGCACAGTTGGAACTCAGCGGTAACTACCCTAATCCGTTCAGTGCTGAAACAGCTCTTAACTTCGCGCTTCCTTCAGCAGGCAATGTAAGAATCACGGTCTTTGATATGTCAGGTCGTTGTGTTGCCACATTGACCGATGAGGAGATGGCAGCTGCCAATCACTCTGTTATCTGGAATGGTACCGACCATAATGGTGATGTAGTTGGTGCAGGTGTCTATTTCTGCAGGCTTGAGGCTGACGGACAGGTAATTACTCAGAAAATGCTGAAAGTTCAGTAGAAGGGAGGTAAAAATGAAATTGACAAAACTGGTAACAGCAGTGACCGTTGCTTCCCTTATCTTGGTGGCAGGATGCTACGACAACTCCACAGAGTACCCTGATGTAGAGTACTATGATGGACTGGTCTCCAGCGGTTGGGAAGCCTTCGAGGCTGGCGATTACAAGATGGCAATGGAGCATTTCCAGGCTGCTGTTGATGCTGACTGTACAAAGCCTGATGCCTATCTGGGTGCAGGATGGACATCAGTCCTTCTGGACGATTACTGGCTTACAGGCGCAGACTACGACTACATGGCAGTACAGCTTGATGAAGGCACATGGCCGGTTTCAGTTCAGACAGCTACTTTAACACAGGATATACCCTGGACTGAGTTCCAGTGTGTGTTCCCTCAGCTCACAGCTGATGATTACACCGTAATCAACGCCTGGGGCACAACTGATTCACTGTGGATAGACACTACTCTTGTCTTCCCTCTTGATGACGAGAAGACAGAATTCATGGATAACTATGAGATAGGTATCTGGCTCAGAGATCAGTACGGTGCAGGAACTCCGTTTCAGTATAAATTCAGTATTCCTGAGCCTGATGTAGCTGCCATATTTACTGTGTTCAACGGTTATTCGCAAATCAATATTGCTGTTGACTCAATAGTCAACTTCAGTGATCACAGTGAAGTGTATGTTACAGCTCCCTATACTCTTGTCAGAGCAGGAGACTATACCTACAGAACCTGGATAATGTACGAAAACCTGATGACCTTCACCTATGCAACCTACGAGAACGCAGCTGGCGCAACAGCCATAAGCAACGACGCTATTGCCGCTTACGGTCTGCTTCAGCACATACGCGGCGTAAACGGCGAGCCTCTTTCCGGTTGTGCTGCGCTAGCAGGCCTTGCAGACCAGGGTGACTACGCCTTTGAGCATTACAGCGGCGTAGATCGCATTAAGCTTAAAGGGATGGCTGCAGCCCTTGCGTACCAGGGTACCCACTTCAGGTATGCGCTGTATCTCTGCCAGTCTGAAGGCATGGGTCTAGGCATTACCGCTGATGATCCTGACTTCCTTGTACAGCTCATGTTCACAATAGAGGCAATGCTGCAGTAAATTGAGGTCAGTCTTAAATGGCCGCCGGTTTAGTGCCGGCGGCCATTTTTCCTCTGTGAAAAAAACTCTCAACAGATCCAGGTGGTTACGAATATGTATAGATAACTTCAGATCGCAGGGATGATACAGTTTCACACTATGCTGAATCATGGTAGGGCTATAATCCTGAGCATCTAATCTGCCGGGACATAGACCAGCTGAAGGTCATCAGACTGTATAACTTGGATAATGGAATCTGAGAGGTGTGAGATTAATGTCTCATCCGGGGATGGGTGAAATCCCTCGCCTTTAGGCGAAGCCTTTAGGAGGCTGCGGTATTATAGTAGAGTCATGAAAGGTTATCGCAAAGGTTCACATACGGTCTATCGTCTTCACTTTCATTTGGTGTTCATACCGAAATACCGCAAGCCTGTTTTCCGGGGCGAAGTGGGGAAGAGGTTGCGGGAACTGATAATAGGGATATGCAACAGTAAAGACATAGAGATAATCAGTGGTCATATTCGCCCAGACCATGTTCACATGCTAATCAGTGCTCCTCCATCTCTTGCTCCGAGTCGTATTGTACAAGCCATCAAAGGTAAAACATCCCATCAACTGCTTCAGGATTTCAGAACATTGCGTAAAGAGTTCTGGGGCGGACACTTCTGGGGGAGTGGTTACTTTATTGCAACAAGCGGAAATGTAACAGATGAAGTGCTTGAGGACTACATAAAGAATCAGGATGTCGAGCCCCAGAATGAAGAAGTGTTCAAGGTAACAGAATGATGGCTTGTGGACGGCGAGGTACTTTAGGCAACTTTAGCCGCAGGCGAACCCACCGTCTTCAGACGGTGGCGCTCAGTTACGCTGTTGTTCCCAATACGAATCTGAGTGAGGTAGTGTTTTCACGGCAGTTCAGGCTGGTAAATGGCGAAAATATCCAGGTTCCAGTTGCCGGATTCCCTGTCGGAACTGAAAGCAATCCATCCATGTTCAGGGTTCCAGGCAGGGTATTGATCCAGGGCAGGATCATCGGTTACCTGAATTAGAGTGTCGTTTTGAACATTACTGATGTAGATCTCGTAGTTGCCTGACCTGTTTGAACTGAAGATCAGCCAGTTTCCGTCAGGCCCCCAGGCAGGATGGATGTCTTCGCCATTGCTTGCAGCAATTATTCTGTGCTCTGAACCGTCAGGACGGGCTACCATTATATCCCAGTCTTCCGCAGAAGACCCCCTGTGCTGAAAGAGAAGCCATTCTCCAGAGCCTCTGCTGAATGAAGGTCTGAGCATGTCACCTTCAGGAAAACCTGACAGATAAGAGGGTGAGCCGCTTGAATCAGGTGTGAAGGTGTAGGGAATAGTATAGAACCGCCAGTTGCCTGTAGCTCTGCTGCAGTAGAGAATGGTGTCGCCTTCTGTATTGTAGGTAGGAAAGGCGTTAGGGAGACTGTCGTTGACATGAGTGGTAGAATAGGTGCCGTTTCCCGGAATGGACCGTATCTGACCGCGCATACTGTCTGAGTTCATTGCAGTATATACGATTCTGTAGTTGTTACCGTTCCAGGCTCCCAGTGGGCCCATATACTCGTCCAGGCCTGTAAAAGTTCTTTCTTGAGGGGCGCTTAGGCCATCTGTACCGAAGAGTCTTGTTGTACCTGAAGACCATGTTGAGAAAAAGAGTACATCGCCGTAGGGAGACCAGGAGAGAGCTGTGTCGGCGTATATTCCAGAGAGCCAGAGCCATGCTCCGTCTTCCCATACTTTTTCTTCCGGACCGTTGCTGCATGCTGCTGCAAGTATTCCGAGAAGAGTGATAAGAATGGTAATTCTTCTCATAATTAGTCCTTTTCCTGGTTCACAGGCTCTATATGAGCACCCAGGGCGTTGAGTCTCTCTACAATGTTGCTGTAACCGCGCTGAATCTGGTGAACATTATGAATGGTGCTTTCTCCTTCTGCACAGAGTGCTGCAGTAAGAAGTGCCATTCCTGCTCGAATATCAGGGCTAGAGACATCAGTACCATGAAGTTGTGACGGGCCGGAAACAACCACACGATGGGGATCGCACAGAATAAGGGAAGCCCCCATGGCGGCAAGTTTGTCAACAAAAAACATTCTGGACTCGAACATCTTCTCAAATATCAGGCTGGTACCTTTAGCCTGAGTTGCCACGATTACAGCTGTGCTGGTAAGGTCCGGAGAGAATCCCGGCCATGGAGAATCGTAGATAGTCGGAATTGAGCCGGTTCTGTCAGGGCGTACCTCCAGGTTCTGGTCTGCAGGAATAATAAGGTCACCGTTCTCATACTCAATTTCAATACCTAATCGGCCCAGACCAATCATCGTAGGTTTTATGATGTTTTCAGGTACGCCAGGAATGGTTACCTTTCCCCGGCAGCAAGCTGCCAGACCTATAAAACTGCCTATTTCTATGTGGTCAGGGCAGATCCTATGGTTGGCGCCTTTAAGAAGTTTTCCGCTTCCAGTGACTGTGATACGATTGGTGCCGTGCCCCTGAATGTCTGCGCCCATTGCAATAAGCATTTCTGCCAGGTCCTGTACATTGGGCTCGCAGGCAGCGTTGTAGATTACGGTTGTTCCTTTTGCAGCCGATGCAGCCATAAGAGCATTTTCAGTGGCTGTTACACTTGGTTCATCAAGGTGAATGTCAGTGCCTTTCAAACCGTCAGGAGCTTCCACCTGTATCATTCTGTCTTTGAATGAAACTGTTGCGCCGAGCATTTCAAGAACCAGAAAATGTGTGTCAAGCCTTCTTCTTCCGATAACATCGCCTCCTGGAGGAGGAAGCTGAATACGGCCTTTTCGTGCCACTACAGGGCCTGCAAGAAGAATTGATGCCCGTATTTTTCTGGAGAGCCGTTCGTCCAGCTTTTCCGGATTAATTTTCCCTGCTGTAACAGAAACCTGGTTGTTTTCAGTTGACACCACCTTGGCTCCAAGGGTTTCAAGCAGTGAGAGCATTGCTCTGACATCTCTGATATCAGGGCAGTTGTTCAGTGTAACTGTATCTTCTGTAAGAAGACAGGCTGCAAGTACAGGCAGTGCGGCGTTCTTACTGCCTGAAGGCTGCAGAACTCCCTGCAGGATATTGCCCCCTGAAACCTTCCAGCTGTTTGTCATTTCGATGCTCCGGTTTTACAGAGAATTGTGTGGTAAAGATCCGGATGCTCTTCCATGAGCCATTTCTGTTTGAGCAGCCACCGTATGTAGTCTGGATCACCGGCTACGGTATCCTCTACAAGGTTTCCACGGTACTTTCCAAAGGTAAATATCTTAACCTCCAGAGGGGCGTTGATAAACTCTGAAAGTGCCGTCCAGTCTCCATTGAGCTTTGCAGCAGCCGGTTCCCTGAATATTCTCAGAAGAAGAGACTGAACCAGTTCTGTATCAAAAAGTGCCCTGTGTGCGTCTCCCTCAATTCCTTCATCAAGTTCAAACCGGTATCTGAGAACCTGTAGTGCATGTGATGGAATATTCGGCCAGATATGCCTGGAAAGCCTCAGAGTATCCAGCAATGCACATCCTGAGAACCTGCTGAAGATGCCGGGGTACTGCCGTTTCAGAATGGCATGGTCGTACTTGAGATTGTGGGCGCATATTATGTCTGCCTGACCGGCAATCTCCTCTATCTGATTGGTAATTTCAGCAGCTGTTGGTGAATCTTTCACCATTTTGTTGCTGATTCCGTTTACTGCAGATGCCTCAGGAGGAATAGGTTCAGATGGTTTAACCAGAGATTCGAATACAGTTCTCCTGCCGGAAGCAGAGAACCCATTGTATTCCTGAAGTATAAAGGCAACCTCACAAACCTGGGCTGCAGCCGGATCCGGACCTGTTGTCTCTGTATCAAGGAAAAGAATTCTTTTCCCCCCTGCAGCATCCAGGGTGCTGAAGAGATCTAGACTGTTGTTCATAACATCAATTCTAACTTAATTTACAGACCTCGGCAAAGCCCTTCCTTTGACAAATATCTTATAGTTCTATTAAACTATGTAAGGTATGTATTTACGATTTAAGAAAGGAGAACTGATGAAGAAGCTGCTGTCTGCTGCTGTGTTTACCGTACTTCTGGTCTTCGGCTGTGGAGAAGAACAGTCTGTGCCTGCTGATCCTTTATCTCTCGTACCGGAAGATGCCATGATCGTAATCGTTTTGAATGATCCTGCTGGAATTGTAAGGAACATCGACGGATACATAGAGGATGGAGTTCCTGCTATGGGAGCATCCATGCTTGAAAACCGTATCTGTTCACAGCTGGAGATAGCCTCACTTGATTCAATGCCCTCCAGATATGGTCTTGATCCTTTCGGCAAAATGGTTTTCTTCATGGATAACACAATGTCGCAGAGCATTATCTTTGCTGTTTCTTCACCGGACTTGACCAGTTTCATGACACTGATGGAGAAGTTTGGAGCAGAGTTTCAGGCCGATCAGGCAATAGACAGCAATCCTGTTTACTCAATTGAGAATGGTGATGGCACCATGTTCATCACTGGGCTCAACGGAGTTGCGGTTATTGCCACTGACAGAACTGAACTTGAGAGCATTATCGGTAAACTCTCAGCAGAAACTGCTATTGAAGTTGATCCTGCAAGTCTCTATATGAAGTACAACATGGCTATGATAGGGCCTTTGGTAATGGGCCAAATGCCAATGGCCAGAATGCTTATGAAGCAGAGTGTTCAGGAGGAACCGGCCGTTCCCCTGTATCTTCCGGAAATAATGGATGTTTACATGGATGGGCTGGAGGTATTTCTAAGCCAGACAGATATGGTAGAGATAACACTCAGTATCGGAGCAGAAGATATAATTCTGCGGAAGAATGTCGTATTCACAGAAGGCTCTGACCTGGCCGCTGCTGTTGTTCCAGGGCAGGAAAGGAATATGCTGCAGATGATTCCCATGGGAGATTTGGCCAACATCAGGTTCAGTGTTCCTGAAGAGATGTCATACCAGATTGCAAGGGCTGGCACAGGCATTTTTGCCTCTGATGTACCGGAAGAGACAATCCGGTTCTGGGCATCTCTGGCATCCAGCGGAGGGACTGCTGTTTATTCAGATGCTGAATATCTGCACCAGGTGTCTGCCTTCAATTTGCCTGAAGAATACACCATTCAGGATGTATCAGAAATGTACAGAGATTATTTCTCTTATTTGATTCCAGCTATCTCTCGTGATGAAGAATTCGCCAGATACTTCAGCATAACTGATAACGGAATCGTGCAGATTGACGGCTGTGATTTCTACAACATTTCCATGGAGATAAATGAGGAAACCTCCATGCAGTTCAATTACTGGATAACAGTAAATGAAAGAACCCTGCTTCTGGAAACAGGAAACTCTCCTGACAGACTGATTTCTGTCATCAATGGCAGCTACCAGCCTGCAGAGGTGGCTGGAACAGGCCCTATGGCAGGAGAAATAAGCCTTGCGGGCTATATGGAACTGATAACAGCCTTCACTCCTGGAGTCATGGATATTCCTGAGATCAACCACGATCTGATAATCAGATGGGACGGTGATTATGGCGATGGCTCTGTACAGAGTGAAATAGTTATGAACGGAAGAGACGCTTCAGCTGCAGGATTTGCTCTTTTTGAAGCGCTTTCAAGTTCACTTAACCAGAACTGAACAGTTAGCTGAGAGTTTTATATTTGCATCTTTCCATTAGCCCTTGTTCAACACTGCGAGACTTCCTGCGGCTGGCAGTTTATTGTGTCAGTCCTCTCGCCTGAAGAGGTAAACCTGACGCTCAGCGATGCAAAAAGGGCGGCGCCGAAGCGCCGCCCTTTTGAAAGGATTCTGAATATTCAGCTTACCTGACAAGAACCATTCTCTGGGAGTACTGCTTTCCTCCGCAGGTGAGTACGCAGAAGTAGACTCCAGGTGAAAGGTTTTCACCGGCTGTCCAGCCTATTGAGTGTGTTCCGCTTTCAAGGAACTGGTTTACCGGAGTGTCAATGAGCCTTCCGGCGCTGTCATAGATACTCAGTGAAGCATTGCCGGGGTGAAGTGAAGTTACCGAGATTGATGTGAAGTCGGTGAAGGGATTGGGATTCATTGTTACTGATACTTCCCCTGGAAGGGATAAGCTGTTTTCCTCTTCTACTGAACTATTACCACTCCAGTCAAAGAAGCAGTTGTAGTCCTCAAGCCATGATGTATAGAGAAAGGCAGGGTAGAAGTCACTGTACACAGCTGAAGGAGGCCAGTAGCCAGTAGCCTGGTAATCGTTTACTCTTAATGCCGGCGTCCAGCTAATGGGGTTTGACCCGGTCGTATTCCGGTACATGATGGAATCACCTGGGTCGGAATTGTAGACCAGTGTTACCGTTGAGCCGCTTCTGCGGGTGCAGAGATCGGGCATGTTCTGCTCACCTGTCCCGGTAAAAAGAGTTCCTGCGTTCCAGTTTTGGCCCGCATCAGTGGTGTAGAAGTAGCCCACTTTGTCGCCGCTGGAGAATTCGAAGGTGCTGCATATCCATCCTGCAGCTGTTGTTGAGGAGTTGTGGGCATAAGCCATGTCTGTCCAGGTGAGATCTGCACCATTTGCATTGTTGCTGATCTGCTCGGAAATAGTCCATGAGCTGCCGTAGTTGATGCTTCGCTTAAGCCTGATTTCGGTGTTGGTTGTTACTCTCGTATCCGAAAAAGCAACTGAAACCACACCGCCGGTGGCACAGGCTATGGTTGGATAAGGATTGACCAATGCATCGGTGAAGAGACTGGTATTATCAACCCATCCGCCTCCTGCGAGATGGTTCCGTGCTGCTTCGATGTCTGTAGTTCCTTCAGGAACATAGGTAACATAGACCCATCCTGCGGTGCCTGCTTCACCGGCAACATCGTAATCTTCTACGACACTAGCGGTTATTTGCTCGTAGACACCTCCAGTTTGATCAGGAGTCATTCTTCGCATCCAGAGTCCATCTGAGGATACATAGAACATGCAGACCCACTCCTGGCCGGATGTATCCTTGACTATCTCAATCATGGGATTGTTCATTGTTCCACTGGAGCTGTAGGTTGCTCTCCAGAAGTTCCAGGTAGCTCCGCCGTCCTGGGAACGGCAGACGATGACGCTGTCCATAGTGGAGTGATTGGTATCGAAGATTGCGTAAAGATCATCGGTGTCTTCATCAAGTGCGATATCCTGATTTGAGCCAACCCGTGTGTCATGAACCAGAATATCGTTTGCCCAGTCTTCCTCCCAGGTTGCAGGCCCCTCAGGAGGTCTGTGGTTACTGTGGATTACAGGCGAGGTATACACCCCTTCGGTACCTGGAATCTGGTCGCTGTCGGTGTACACCGGCGGCGGCGCCTGATAGGGCTGCGGCCCGTCCGGAGTGTCGCAGTTGCCTGCTGCCATGGCAGCAGCGGCAAGTATCAGAATCATAAGCAGCTTTGCCATTCTTCTTCTCCCAGTTAGCGTAAACTTTGCCATTAAAGAAAGAGCCGTATATCTACATTCCCGCTATGACATTGCCTCAATTAACCGTTACATTTTCTGTTTTCACAAATTCCTTTCCAGCTCGCAAGAGCGGCCATCACCATAAACGAAAGAGGCGGATTTCACCTTTTCACAATGACACTGTGTTTATTAACCGTTACTTTTTCTGTTTTCACAAATTCCTTCAAAAGCTCTTAGAGAGTACTGAAATATCACAATAGGTATAGTTTTCTAAACATCTATTTAATAAAATAGTATAGTCAGATAACCATGTCAATATTGGTTAAAACAGCGTTATGAATGTATTGGTATGCTTCTGGTTCAAGTAGTGCAAAAGCCTTCATGGAGGCCAGAATCACATTCTGAACACATGTGCCGAGGGGCTGATGCAGAGCTCTTCAGAAAATAGTCGTTGTTTGAACACAGCAGTTCGGCTGCAGTTGCCGGACGGGATAGTTTAAGCTGGTAGTTTTCTGCTGCCGGCAGTTCATTGTGTCAGTCCTGTCGATGAAGAGGTAAACCTGACGCTCAGTGATGCAAAAAGAGCGGCGCCGAAGCGCCGCCCTTTTGAAAGGATTCTGAATATTCAGCTTACCTGACAAGAACCATTCTCTGGGAGTACTGCTGGCTTCCATAGGTGAGTACGCAGAAGTAGACTCCAGGTGAAAGGTTTTCACCGGCTGTCCAGCCTATTGAGTGTGTT
>PDSZ01000011.1 GCA_002748705.1 Candidatus Fermentibacterota bacterium | reverse complement strand
GGGCTGATGACTCCGATATCAGTCCACTATGGTTATGCTGAGGTACTCAGAGCAAGGCGGCAGAAAGTCCTGAAGGCTGCTTTTGAGAAACACCCGGAACGATTTGTCAAAAAGATGCCTGAGCCTCCAGTAATTCCTGATCGGGTTTGGATCAATCCACCAAAACTTGGGAATACTATTGAAACTGAAGGAGAGGTACAACAATCAGGAAAAGAAATAGAACTGAGTCTGACGGGCTTGGTGTCTAAGTGAAAATGAAATCTGTCTCATCCATGTTGACACGCTCCGTATCTGCGTAATAGGCAACTCTGATACCCTTGACTCAGTAAGCATGGATAAAAGATTCTCATTCAGAAGCTCAGTAAAGTAACTCCAGCACCTGAGTGCCGGAGCTGCTTGTTCGATAAAGCTTTTCAAGGTAACCTGACTATATAGAAAAGCTACTGAGCAGATAGTGCATCTTCATAGGAATCAGCTTGAATCCCATTGACAGACCACTATTACCATTCGAACAAGTTATGTTTAGCTTAGAAACGGTGAAGTCGGGCCGGAAAGATTATTCTGATGTTTATGCTTACAGGTTTCAGCATTGACGATACGCTAGTTTTTCTATTCCGTATCAGCATGGACAGGAAGCACTTCCCACACGAAACATGAGCCACTTTCTATGGGAATGCTGGAGAAAGAATAGGTTCTCCATTCGCAGTCCTCTATTCTGATGTCGTAGAATCCGCCTGTAACTTGAAAGATGGCAGAGCTGTCCGGTGGAAGAATGGAGAGACCGAGAAGATCAATCCACTTGTCCCGTCCTGATTCTGTAACCCATACAAAGTAGAATTCTGTTTCTGTGCAGTTGCATATCTCAACAGTTGCGCTTCCACTGTCAGCTATGCTCAGAACAGCAAGCAGTGCAATCAGTATTGCAGATAATCTCATTCCTGTGACAGCTCCTTTCACAGGCTGGTACCCCAGGAGAGCTATTGAGTTCCAGAGGTTTTCTCAGATCATGGAAAGGCTTATCCTCTTCCTTTCCAGATCCACACCTGTGACAGTAACATTTACTCTCTGACCGGCATGAACAACCTCTGACGGATGTTTTATCCATTTCCTGCTGAGCTTGCTCACATGTACAAGACCATCTGTATGAACACCGATATCCACAAAGGCGCCGAAGTCTGTCACATTGGTAACTATACCTGGAACCTTCATGCCCTCTTCCAGATCATCAATTGTGTGTATGTCTGCAAAAGAGAATATCTCAAAAGAGCTTCTGGGGTCTCTGCCGGGTTTCTCAAGCTCATCCAGTATATCATTCAGCGTGGGAAGACCTCTGGTTTCTGTGATGTAGTTATTCAGATCAAGTCTCTTTGCAAGTTCCGGTTTTTCCATAAGGCCTGTTACAGTTGTGCCTGCGTCAGCAGCCATTTCTTCCACCACACAGTAGCTCTCCGGATGCACTGCGCTTGAATCCAGAGGATTTGCCGCTTCCGGTATTCTTAGAAAACCTGCACACTGCTCAAAAGCTGAAGGGCCTATACCTGGAACGCTCAGAATCTGGGAACGGCTGCTGAACCCTCCTTTTTCCTCTCTGTATGACACCATGGATGCTGCCCTGGCAGGACTGATTCCAGCAACTCGCCTGAGAAGCTCTGCACTTGCTGTATTCAGGTTGACCCCTACTGAGTTCACGCAGGATTCAACAGTATCATCAAGAGCGGCTTTAAGCATCTTTTTGTCAACATCATGCTGATACTGCCCTACCCCTACACTGCCTGGATCAATTTTAACCAGTTCAGCAAGAGGGTCCTGCAGTCTTCTCCCTATGGAAACAGCACCTCTCACTGTCAGATCAAGTTCGGGAAATTCCTTTCTGGCAATCTCTGAAGCGGAGTAAATGGAAGCCCCGCTCTCGTTCACCATAACAACAGGAACACCTGTGTTCAGCTTTCTTATAAAAGCCTCTGTCTCTCTTCCTGCAGTGCCGTTGCCCACTGCTATACACTGAATACCATGCTTCTGAATAAGCCTGTTTACTTCAGATGCAGCTTTTTCAGCTTTTCCGGTATGGGGAAAAATAGAGGTGTGTTCAAGCAGTTTCCCGTTCCTGTCCAGACATACTGTCTTGCAGCCTGTTCTGAACCCGGGGTCTACCGCCATAACTGCCTTTTCTCCAAGAGGTGCCGCCATCAGAAGCTCTCTGAGGTTAACTGTAAATACTGAAATGGCATCTCTGTCAGCTTTTTCCTTCGACCAGAGTCTTATCTCTGTCTCCATCTGGGGGCCAAGAAGTCTCTTGAAGCCATCTTTCATGGCTTCCATCACCTGCTCTCCTGCAGAATTGCCCTGAAGAGGAAAGCTGCGCTTCATGATACGGAGAACTGACTCTTGATCAACCTGCACAGAAAGGTTCAGAAACAGGTCCCTCTCCCCTCTGCGCATTGCCAGCACCCTGTGGGAAGGAGCTTGTGACACCTTTTCAGACCAGTCAAACCAGTCCCGATACCTTGCACCTTCCTTTTCCTTGCCCTTTATAACTTTGCATACAAAAACCCCTGTACGCATGTAAAGGTTCCTCACACAGGATCTTACCTGGGCATCCTGAGTCACCTTCTCAGCTATAATGTCCCTGGCACCTGCAAGTGCTGCCTCCACATCAGCAATACCCTTTTCAGCATCAATGTACGCAGCGGCCAGTCTGCCTGGCTCTCCCTGCTGCTTCAGAATCTCTTCAGCAAGAGGGCCGAGGCCTGCTTCCATTGCCTTTACAGCTCTGGTGCGTCTTTTCGGTCTGAATGGAAGGTAGATATCTTCAAGTTCCGCAAGGACAGATGCCTTCTCCAGCCTGTTCTTCAGTTGATCTGTAAGGAGTTCCCTCTCCTCAAGTGATGCAATGATGGCACTCCTTCGTTTTGCAACCGCTTCATGCCTGTGCCAGGAGTCTCGCAGAGAGGTAAGAATCACCTCGTCCATTCCTCCGGAAACTTCTTTTCTGTATCTGGCAATAAAGGGAATAGTGGCCCCTTCATTCATAAGTGCCATTACAGCTGAGACTTTTGACTGATTAAGCGCAAGTTCCGATGAAACAATTCTGCAGATATCCACTTTCTCTCCCTTCATACAGGCGGTGAATATACGATTTTTGCATTCACCGGTGCTTTCAGGCTATATTCGGGCACTCTTTCAACCCAATCCATTCAAGAACGGAGACATGAAATGTCACGGGATTACAATCTCGAAAAGATCAGGAACATAGGGATAATGGCCCATATAGATGCAGGCAAAACCACTGTGTCAGAGCGTATCCTGTTCTACACCGGAAAATCCCACCGGATCGGCGAGGTCCATGACGGTGAAGCCACAATGGACTGGATGGAACAGGAACAGGAGCGGGGAATCACTATTACCAGTGCCGCAACCACCACCGAGTGGAAAGGCCACCAGATAAACCTCATTGACACACCTGGACATGTTGATTTCACCGTGGAGGTGGAAAGAAGCCTGAGAGTGCTGGACGGAACCATTGCCCTTTTCTGCGCAGTGGGCGGAGTTGAGCCCCAGAGCGAAACAGTATGGCGACAGGCTGAAAAGTACAGCGTTCCCAGAATAGCCTTCATCAACAAGATGGACCGTTCAGGAGCAGACTTTTACGGAGTTCTCAAGGAACTCCACTCAAGGCTCAACGCAAACGCAATTCCTATTACAATTCCCATTCTCGGTAACGACAGGGAGTTCCTGGGAATAATTGATCTGGTTGACAACTGCGCAGTCTACTACGATGAGGCTTCAGGGGGCATGAAGTACGAGGAGAAACCCATACCCCCTGAAATGGAAAAGACAGCAGCCAGGCAGAGACTCATACTTATAGAAAAGGTCAGTGAGGTAAACGAAGAGCTTCTGGACAAGTACTGCTCAGATGAAGAAATTCAGAAGGAAGAGCTTTCCCTTGCCATAAGAAAAGCAACCCATGAAGGTCTTGTATGTCCGGTACTCTGCGGTACAGCTTACAGGAACAAGGGAGTGCAAAGACTGCTTGATGCTGTGGTTTCATACCTGCCCTCCCCTGTTGACCTTCCCCCTGTCAGCGGAAAAAGCAGGGACGGAAAGCTGGAACAGAGGCAGCCTGGTAATGAAGGGCCTCTGGCGGCTCTGGCGTTCAAGGTTGTAACCGACAAGCATACAGGTAAACTTATATACACAAGGGTCTATTCAGGGGTTCTTGAAGCAGGTACCCATGTTCTAAACTCCACCACCGGCAAGAAACAGCGTGTGGGAAGAATTCTCAGAATGCACGCCAACAGGCGTGAAGCTGTGGAAAGGCTCAATACAGGGGAAATCGGAGCTGTGATTGGCCTTTCAGATACCATTACAGGTGATACTCTCTGCAGTCCGGATGAGCCTATCATTCTTGAAGCCATCGAGTTCCCTGCACCGGTACTGAGCACTGCGGTAAAGCCGGTGAAGAGGCAGGACAGAGACAAGCTTACAGATGCACTTGCCAAGCTTGCTGAAGAAGATCCCACATTCACAGTGGAAACAAACGAGGAAACAGGCGAAACGGTCATCTCAGGCATGGGTGAACTCCACCTTGAAATTATAGTGGACAGGATCAAGCGCGAATTCAGCGTGGAAGTTCAGGAGAGCGCACCTCAGGTTGCATACAGAGAAACCATCAACAGCTGCATTGACTGGAACGAGAGATACAAGAAGCAGACAGGCGGCAAGGGTCAGTTCGCACATGTTATTTTCACCCTTAAACCTCTCGCTGCAGGGATGGGCTTTGAGTTCCGCAACGAGGTAAAAGGCGGCAACATTCCAAAGGAATACATCCCTGCTGTGGAAAAGGGCATGATAGACGCAATGCAGGAAGGTGTCTACTGCGGATTCCCTGTGGTTGATGTTCAGGTAACACTCACAGACGGCTCAAGCCATGCAGTGGATTCATCTGAGATGGCATTCCGTACATGCGCCAGAAACGCTTTCAAAAAGGCATTCATGAAGTGCAGCCCGCTTCTTCTGGAACCAATGATGTCTGTTACAGTAGTCAGCCCTGAAGAATACTCAGGAGGAGTATCAGGCAGCATCTACGAACGCCGTGGAACCATTATGTCCATGGAGGCCCGAGGCAATGCCAAGGAATTCAAGGCAAGGGTTCCCCTTTCGAATATGTTTGGTTATGCTACTGACCTTCGCAACTCCACCCAGGGCAGGGCTAACTTCTCTATGCAGTTCGAACACTATGAGGCTGTACCTGTTTCCATCGCCGAAGATATTATCAAGGAAATAAGGAAGAAGTGAAGATCCTCTCTGAGGCTGCAGCAGTAGGTGTCGGCGGATTTGCCGGCGCCGTTGTCAGACACTTTGTAATAGGAGTTACCGGCAGCACAACAGGCATTATTTCTGTGAACCTTGCTGGCTGTCTGCTCCTTGGTTTTCTTACAGGTGACTCGAAACTCACCCTCTTTCTTGCAACAGGGTTTCTTGGGGCCCTAACAACCTTCAGCGCATTCAGCGGCCACACGGTGAAGCTTTGGAACGCAGGGGAAACCACCACAGCGGCGCTTTTCATTCTTGTTAATGTGTTTGCCGGAATAGCAGCTTTTGTCACAGGCATGGGCCTTAAAGGAAAATTCTTCTCCTAAACTCTGGAACTGTAAATAACATGCCTTCCTTTCCTGCTGCAGGAGAGTTTCTTCAGAGAAACAAGCCGTTTAAGAGCCTTCTTAACATTGAGATCACCATAGTTCCTGAACTTGCCCAGTATTCTGGATTCTGACTTGCCTGAACTGCAGAACTCCAGAATCTCACCTGTGAGTATTCCAGCCCCTTCAGGCAAACGCTTGACAGGAATAACAAAGGTTACCCCTGGATTAACAGGATCTGTAGTAACTCTCACTTCATCTGGAAAAGCAGCAAGGAATTTCCGAAGAGCGGTTCGTATCTTTCCGCCGGTTCCACCTGAACCGTACCCATGCACCACTGTGAATCTGGAAGTATATCCCCTGCCTGCCAATGAATTGTAATGACTGACAAAAATCTCAACAGCTTCTGCAACGGTATATCCATGAAGATCAAGGGACATCGGAATGAATACTCCTGAGACTGCTGGGGATTAGAGATTTAATCTCTCTCAGTAAAGTTGCATAATTCAATCATAATAAAGACAAGAAAAAACTGAAACACTTGTTTGATTGGCACAAAGAAAGAATCTTTGTTACTCACACGACTATACTCTTTTGTAAACCTTTAGCGGAAGAGGTAAAGAACCTTGCTAGGCCTAACTAATGCTGGCCAGGGAGGCCGCACTTAACAGAATTGAGTACCTTTCGCTTGATGGAGAACTGCTACCGTCAAGTATGATTCAGAATGTGCAGTTTGCATTGCCGGTAGACAGAGTTTTGCTGTATTCTCACGCATATTTGATGATGGAGTTGTCTGGACAGGTTGGTAATGTTTATCAAAACAGATGTTCCTGAACAGCAGGAAATCCAGGTCGCTGAGAGGTTGTACTAAAACTCCAATACCGATGTAGCAACTGATTCTGCCATACCCTTATGTGCCACTAACAGAATGATACATCCTTTTGCAGCAAGCCGTTGAAGCCCATTGAGGAAGATTCTCTCAGAAGCAGGATCTATCTGAGATGTGGGTTCATCCAGAAGCAGAACCTTTGGATCCCGTAAGATTAAACATGCAAGGGCAAGTCTTTGTTTCTCTCCACCGGAGAGATTTGCTCCAGCTTCTCTCAAATCTGTGCTGAAGTCCATATGCTCACCTAATCGATTTATCAGTTTCATTTCAGTCAGTATGGATTCCAGCTCACCATTGCTTACTTCTCTGCCTGCAAGAAGCTCAACATTCCATTTCAGTGATCCTGAATAGAACCGTATTTCCTGTGGGAGGAGAGCTGCATCAAGTCCGAGAACCCGTAACCCCTGAATCTCATCACCATTCAGTAAAACCCTTCCCTCCTGCTTTTCATGAATCCCGTAAAGTGTTCTCAGAAAGGTTGATTTTCCACAACCACTGGGCCCCTTGATCAACAGAATTTCACCTGCGCATAGCTCTCCGGAAAGGTTGGAGAACAGGGTTTTGCTGCCATAACCGCCAGATAGATTTGAATAGCCCAACGAAGTGACTTCTGTTTTCTCCAGCATAGTGTATTTCTCATCTTCAGGAAGACTTAATAACTCACCCAGGCGTTCCTTCTTTGCCCTGTAACCCTGGAGAGACCCTATGTGACTGGAAAAAGATGTAACCCTTGTGAGCAGAAGAATCAGATAGCCAAAGAAAGCAAAAGCTGATTCTGCACTGATTGCCTTGAGTAAATCAAAATGAGATGCAATGTTGTTAAGTAGCGTAATGGACAATATTATATATGTGAATATTGTTAATATTAATAGTGTAACCTTCCAATGGGCATCAAGGTTGACTTTCAGAGTCTTAGACAGATTCCTTCGTAGATTGGAGAGCATTGCGTTCTCTATGCCAAGCGAGCGTATCTGAAGGTGAGAACTTACTATATCCGTGGATACTGAATTGAAAGCGGCCCAGGACTCTGACGCATTTTTCATCAGACTTTTACCGTAGCGCAGCATAATAAGACCAAAGGGGACCCCAATACCTATTACTACCACTAATACTACTGTAAATACAGGAATAAGATACGCTAACATGACTATTGAAGCTAAGATCAAAAGTACTGAAGCTAGCGCTTTTCCTATACCTGAGGTATAATAACTTGCTATTGAATCAACTTCATTTACCGCTAACTGATTCGCAGCTCCGGTACCCAGTTTAGATATACTGTCTGCCGAAGAACGAAGAACTTTACCCATTGATTGACTTATCCAGTACTTAGTAAACTTACGCGCATATAGATGACTGATCATCTGCTTCAGCAATTAAAACAATAACATTCCGTAAAGGACATAAGCAGTACTTTGAAAGTCGTCCAGCGACAGTGACTCAACTCCATTTGTAACCATTGAATTATGAATGGATGTTCCAAATACAAGCGGAAACAGCCCCGTTAGAAAGACCTCACAGAGAGACAATATATGATACAGAGGCAGGAGCAGCTTAGAGAGTTTAAGTGATTGCTTATCAATATTATGCATAATGACTCTTGTTTTTCCACAGCAATTCACGACTTTGATACCAAAGCATATCGACAATAACATTTTAGTATGTCAAGAATATAGCTTCCACAGAAATTATGCAACCCCCTTCTGCATACATATTTTGTATCTCAAATCCTGCACTGTATGAATGAAAAAGGGATATAAATTTTAACTGCTTTTATGACATTAAACACTGGAGGTACTTTTTTATAATGTGCATTCTAATATCTGTAATTCAAGCCGCAAAGAGCGTTTTTCTTATCTCAATGGCAAAAAGCTATTTTGGACAGGAGTGCTTCAAAGGATAGAAGGCAGTTCAGCTTCTCTGTAAAGCTAAACTGTTTGCAGCTTTATTATTACCTGGCTTTACTGCTCCTGCTCTTCATCCTTGTAGTTTCGGTCAAGGGTAACGGTGAAGGTGGTACCTGCATCCGGTTTGCTTTTGACACTTACCTTGCCTCCGTAGAGTGCGGTGGTTTTTCTGAGAATGGAGAGGCCGAGACCGCTGCCCAGAATGTTTTTGGTTTTTTCGTTCTTTATTCTGACGAATTCTCCGAAGAGCTTGTTGACCTCTTCCTCTGTCATGCCGATGCCTGTATCTGAAACCGAAATCGTTATGATGTTGTTCTCTTCAGTTATGTCTATGGTGACAGTGCCATTGTCTCTGTTGTACTTCACTGCGTTTGAGATCATGTTGTTGAGGATGATCTCAAGTTCGCTGCGGTCAGCATTAAGGTGGAGTTTTTCAGGGGTGTTTGCGGTGATTGTGATGTTTCGCTGGTCAGCATCAGGCTTCATTGTCTCAATTGACATTTCGGTTACTTCAATGAGGTCTGTGTCTTTGAGTTCCCTCTTCTTCTGTCCTGATTCCAGTCTGGTCAGGTCAAGAAGGTCGTAGATCAGCTTACGCATTCCTGTGAGCCTTATGAGGCTCCGGTCTACCACCTTCCGATAAACTTCAGGATCGTTCATTCCTGTGCCGTCTCTGAGAAGATAGAGGTAGCCTTCTATGGCCCCCAGGGGAGCCTTGAGTTCATGGGCAAGAACGCTGATGAACTGGAACCTTACTCTTCTTTTTTCGCTCTCAAGGGCTCTTGCCTGTCGCAATGCCATCAAGTGCAGTACTGCCTGTCTTACTGAAACCTTCAGTTCACCGGGAGTGAACGGTTTAGGGAGGAAGTCGAAGGCACCCTGCTTGGTGGCTGTGATGGCAGTCTCAATTGATGCGTATGCGGTAATCATTATCACCATAATGTCCGGAGCATTCCCGTCGATCCACTGGAGAACCTCAATCCCTGACATGCCTCCCATCATGTTATCCAGAAGCATCAAGTCCGGCTGGTGCTGTTTTATGTGATCGATGGCGTCCTCACCTGAAGGTTCTTCATAGAGTTCAAGGGTTACTTCCTGATCATTGTCCGTGGTGACTTTGAATTTTCGCAGGGCTCTCTTTATACCGCTGCGCATTCCGTCTTCGTCGTCTACGATGAGTACCTTCAAGGTGAGGGCTTTGTCCATCTTACTGTCCGATCCTCTCAAGAGCCTCTTGAATCTGCTCGAATCTCACAGGCTTGGAGAGTACAGCATCTGCTGATATCCACCCGCCGCCATCGTCTGCCTTGGGAAACTCTATGCCTGTTTCACCTGTTACATTGGTCACCATGATGACCTTTGTGTTCTGGTCGTTTCTCTTGAGTTTATAGGCAAGAACAAAACCGTCGTCGTCATTTTCCATCATAAGATCGATTACGGCAATCTCAGGAGTGTACTCCTTGATTATCTCCTCAGCCCTGGTGCGACTTTCTGCTGTTATTGTCTCATAACCTCTTGTTACGAACATCATTTCCATCTGCTCGCGGAAATCAGGGTCGTCGTCTACGATGAGTACCTTGGTGTTCATCGGTTTCCCTTTCAGCTTTCAGGTTCTCTTCTGGGAAGAGTTACCGTAAATGTTGTTCCTGTGGGACCTTTTTCAGGGTCCGCATTGGATTCCACTTTAATCTGGCCCCGGTGCATCTTTACAATGCCGTAGGTTACTGCAAGACCAAGACCTGTGCCGGAACCCCGCTCCTTGGTTGTGAAGAAGGGTTCAAATATCTTCTTTACATTCTCTTTCGGTATACCGGGACCGGTGTCGTTCACCTCAATAATTATTTGGTTGGCGTCTCCTCCGGTCCGAATGGTAAGTATACCCTTTTCCCCCATTGCCTGAATAGCGTTACCGGCAAGGTTGGTTATAACCTGTGCAAGCTGGTCCTCATCAACATCAGCCATAGGGTCCATACCATCGCTTATAAACTCCAGCTTTATGGTTTCCGGTCGTTTAAGCACCCTTACAGTCTTCTCTATAAGGTCGGGAACATTGGTCATGCTTCTGGTAACCTTTTTCTGCCTGGCGAAGTCAAGAAGACCTGCCACTATCTTTTTACAGCGGTCAGCGTGGACAGTTATGGTCTTCAGGTCTTCCTTTAGCTCTTCGTTATCAGGGTTCTCATCCATGAGAGTGTGGGCATACATGAGAACAACTCCCAGGGGATTGTTAACCTCGTGGGCTATACCTGCTGCCAGCTGTCCCATGCTTGCCATCTTCTCGGCGTGCTTCAGAGCAACCTTGGTTCCTGCAAGTTCGTCGTTCTTCTCTGCAAGTTCGTCCACTGTGGTCTTGAGCTGCTCGATTGCGTATGGAAGACACATCTCGCTCTCTGCAAGGCCTTTAAAGATAGCAACTGCGTGCTCACGGCATGTGCTGTACCCGCAGGCTCCGCAGTTCAGCTCGTCCCTGGTTGTGAACTTACCCATTCTCTCCAGTATTCTGGTTATCTCAGATTCACTGGGAGTTATGAGCCTCTGGTCACAGGGTTTGAAAGATCTGTCCAGATTCAGGTTCTTGCATCTTTCAAATGCGATGTTCCAGTGGTTGAAGTTTATCTCTTTCATGCTCTCACGAACAAACTTGCTGACCTTTGCCCTCCTTCTGAAGAGGGGAGCGGTGCTGGTCATGCCGGGACCCATTATGCAGCCCTCGCAGCACAGAATTTCAAGAAGCCGGGCTTCCATATCTCCTGACTTGAATTCTTTCAATGCCTCAATGAATTCCTGCTTGCCGTCTGCTGTAACTATCTCTCCTGAAAGAAGGTCTTCTTTCATGTCTGCAGCCTGAAGCATTCCTCCGTTGATAGGGAAAAGAGCTCCCAAACCTGGTGTAGGAGGGTTGAAGTCACTGTCCTCAACCTTTTCAGGATCAATACCCATGATAGAGATCAGATTGCGAAGCTCGGCGAAGGTGAGGCTTGCATCCACATCTGTGTCACTGTCTGCTTCAGCTTCGCCCTTCTTGGCAACACATGGTCCGATGAAAACCACCTGCAGGTCGTCTCCGTAGAGATGCTTCATTACCCTTGCCTCAGCAACCATGGGACTCACTATGGGAGCCAGACTTGGAATGAGTTCAGGCATGTACATCTCTACATAGTTCACAATTGCCGGGCATGTTACTGCTATGTAGTTCTTATCAGGATTCTCCTGAAGAAGTTTTCTGTAGGCTGCTGCAACCAGATCAGCACCGAAGGCTACCTGGCTTACTATTTCGAAGCCGCAGGTCTTTATGGTTCCCACTAGCCTCTTTGCCCCTACTCTTGGAAACTCTGCAGGGAAGCTGGGGGCAACTATCGCCGCCACCCGCTTCTTTGTTCTCAGTATTTCAAGTACCTTTGCAGTGGAGCCTATGGCTCTCTTGGCATCCCTTGTACATACTTTGATACAGTTACCACATCCGATGCACCTGTGTGGAATAACCTCTGCCTGTCCACTCTTTATCCTGATAGCCTTTGCAGGACATTCCCTGACGCAGGTGTAGCACACTCTGCATTTATCTGGAACGGTCTCTACAAGGGGTATACGAGACATTCTACTTCAGAACCTCTCTCGTTTCGTACTTGGTGTGAAGCATCTTGTGGGCTGCATGGCTGCCTGGCTTATCCAGATGATCTTTGTACAGCTTCTGAATGGAAGGGTTCTCGTGGGATCTTCTGAGGCTTGCTCCTGCATCAATCTGGTAGAGAGCCTGCATCCTTGACCTGATAGCATCTGAATCGTTTGAGAATGGCTGGCCGCCACCTGCAATGCAGCCCCCTGGGCAGGTCATTATTTCTATGAAGTGATAGGTCTTCTTTCCATCTCTTACGGCTTCCAGTAGTTTTCTGGCGTTACCAAGACCGCTGGCTACTGCCGCTTTCAGTGTAAGGTCACCTATCTTCAGCTCAGCTTCCTTTATACCCTCAAAGCCCCGAACACCCTTGATGTCAAGGTTCTCAAGCTCTTCTCCGGTAATCATTTTGTATGCGGTTCTTATGGCTGCTTCCATTACGCCGCCGCTGGCACCGAATATTTTACCTGCTCCTGACCTGTCACCGTATGGGTTGTCTGAAGGCTCTCCGGGAATACTTGCCAGATCCATTCCGAACATCTTGATGACTTTCGCAAACTCTCTGGTGGTAAGCACAGCGTCAACATCTCTTACCTTGCCGTCCCTCATAAACGGACGGTCGCACTCGAACTTCTTGGCTGTGCAGGGCATGATAGATACATGGAAGACCTTTTTCGGATCAAGCCCCTGTTCCTTTGCCCAAATCCTTTTTACCACAGCTCCAAGCATCTGCTGGGGGCTTTTGCAGCTGGAAACATTGGGCATAAAGTCTGGAAAGAACTGTTCCATGAACTTAACCCACCCTGGTGAGCAACTTGTGAACATTGGAAGAGGCTTGTTGTTTACAACTCTGTCCACAAGCTCCGCAGCTTCTTCCATGATTGTAAGATCGGCACTGAAAGAAGTGGGGAAAACATATTCAATACCCATTCTTTTCATTGCACCGTTCATTTTGTCAACGATGTCGGTTCCAGCCTTGATACCGAAATCCTCAGCGATGGAAACGCTGATAGAAGGAGCGTGCTGGGCAACAACGGTAATCTCAGGATCCTTGAGAGCAGCAAGGAACTCTGCTGTGTTGCTCTTCTCGGTAAGGGCACCTGTGGGACAAACCATGATGCACTGGCCGCAGTTGATGCAACTGGAAACATTCATACCCTCTTCAAAGGCGCATCCGATGTGGGCTTTGCTGCCTCTGCCGATAAAGTCAATGGCGCTCACGCCCTGAATCTCTTCACAGACTCTTACGCACTTGCCGCAGAGAATGCACTTGTCCGGGTCTCTGACAATGGAGGGACTTGAAATGTCCAGATTGTACTGGGATTTATCGCCTGAATATCTGCGCTGCCTCACTCCAAGCTCTTCGGAGTAGTTCTGCAGATCGCAGGAACCGTTACGAACACAGTAAAGGCAGTCATCAGGGTGATTGGCAAGAAGAAGTTCCACAATAGTCCTTCTTGCTTCCAGAGCCTTGGGGGAATGGGTGTGAACACTCATGCCTTCCCAGGCAGGAGCTGAGCATGAAGGAATGAGTTTTCCTGTTTTGGTATCCTCAACCACACACATACGGCATGCTCCAGTTGGAGGAAGCCCTTCAATGTGGCAAAGGGTTGGTATTGTTATGCCGGCTTCCCTGGCCACATCCAGAATGGTCTGTCCAGGGGCTGCCTCAAGTACTTTGTCGTTTACTGTAATCTTCATTTCTTTCCTCCCCTAGCTGACATTCACTGCGTCGAAGGGACAAACCTGCTCACAGGCTCCGCATCCGATGCACTTGTCGGGAATGATGTAATGGGGGGTCTTTCTGGCTCCCATAATTGCCTCTGCAGGACACTTCTTTGAGCAGAGTGTGCAGCCTTTGCACTTATCTGCATCTATACTGTACTCAAGCAGATCTGTGCAGACACCTGCAGGACACTTCCTGTCGAAAATGTGTGCCTCGTATTCGTTGCGGAACCATCTGAGAGTACTGAGTACAGGGTTGGGGGCTGTCTGTCCAAGACCGCAAAGACTTGTGCCCTTGATTACTTCGGCAAGCTTCTCCATGTTGACGATTCCCTTGAAACGCTCAAGAGCTTCTCTTCCGGACTCTCCCCTTCTGCCTCTTGTGATGGATTCAAGCATCTCCAGCATTCTTCTGGTTCCTTCACGGCAGGGAATGCACTTACCGCAACTCTCCCTTTGAATGAAGTCCATGAAGAACTTGGCCACATCCACCATGCAGGTGTCCTCATCCATAACAACAAGACCGCCTGAGCCCATCATCGCGCCGAACTTGGTAAGTGATTCGTAGTCTATCTTTATATCCACATGCTGTGAAGGTATGCATCCGCCTGAAGGTCCGCCTATCTGAACAGCCTTGAAGGCTCTTCCATTGGGCACACCGCCTCCTGCTTCAAAAAGGATATCTCTCAGGGATGTCCCCATTGCAACCTCAATAAGGCCGGTGTTCTGAATCTTGCCTGACAGTGCAAATACCTTTGTTCCTTTGCTGCCCTCTGTTCCAAGAGAGTTGTACCAGCTTGCTCCTCTGGCAACGATGGAAGGTACATTCGCAAATGTCTCAACATTGTTGATTACAGTGGGCTTTCCAAAGAGACCGCTGACAGCAGGATACGGAGGCTTGGGACTGGGCATTCCCCTCTTGCCCTCAACTGAGTGGATGAGAGCGGTTTCTTCACCGCAGACGAATGCTCCTGCGCCCATCTTTATTATAAACTCAAGATCGAATCCGCTGTCCATGATGTTGTCACCCAGAAGCCCCCATTTTGTGGCGTCTTCCAGGGCATCCTCAAGGCGCTTTACTGCCAATGGATACTCGGCGCGGATGTAGATGTAGGCTTTTCTGGCACCGATGGTGTATGCGGCGATCGCCATACCCTCAATGAGCCTGTGCGGGTCACCTTCGATTACCGCTCTGTCCATGAAGGCGCCAGGGTCACCCTCATCGGCGTTGCAGATTACATACTTGCTGTCGGCAGGTGCCTCCATTGCAAAACGCCACTTGCGGCCTGTTGGGAATCCGCCGCCGCCTCGGCCTCTCAAACCGCTCTCTTCGATTTCCGAGCAGACCTCTTCAGGTGTCTTGCTGCTGATTGCACGGGTAAAAGCCCTGTATCCGCCTCTGGCAATGTACTCTTCCATGGAACTGGGATCAATGATACCGCAGTTCTCAAGAACCCAACGGGTCTGGGGGCCGAAGAATGGGTGCTCATCCATGAACAGAACATTATCCCATGGAGTCTTGTTTTCAGCTCTGAACTGAACCATTGCAAGATCCTCAGGGGCGGTTTCGTTCTTTATTACGCTTTCGAGAAGGTTCTCTGTAACATCTTCTGTAACAGTCTTGAAGGAGATGCGGTTGCGCCCTGGAAGCTGAATGTCCATGATGGGCTCAACAGCACAAAAGCCAACGCAACCCACCTCTATAAGGTCAGCGTCAACGCTGTTCTCTTCAAGCCAGGCTTTTGTCTTCTCAAGTGTCTTGCCTGCACCTGCACCCAGGCCGCAGGTACCTGTGCCTATGAATATAACAGGCTTTGCAACCGTTTCCCGTCTGAGTTTTGTGAGTTCTTCAGAGGTTTTAAGGGTGTTTTCGTCATAACCCAGCCATTCAGGCCTTGGATCGTGACATTCACATTTCCCGCCGCAGCAGACGTGGGTGTTCTCTGCCATGCTACTCCGCCTTTTCTCTGTATGATTTGATGAGGGCCGGGACCTGATCGGATTCGACCCTTGCGTGGAATTCACCATTTACGGATATCACAGGTGCAAGCCCGCAGGCACCTATACATGCAACCACTTCTATACTGAACTTTCCATCACGGGTGGTGCTTCCGGGTTTTACGCCAAGTTCATTAACCAGAGCGTCAAGTACTGAAGCAGACCCCTTCACATGGCAGGCTGTTCCTCTGCAAACCTGAATGTGGAACTGCCCCATGGGCTCGAACCTGAACTGGTTGTAGAAGGTTGCCACACCGAAGATTTTGCTGGCAGGAAGCCCAAGAACTTTGCCTATCCTCTCAACAGCAGGCCGTGAGAGGTAACCCTCTGCTTCCTGCACCTTCTGAAGCACCGGAATGAGCTTGTCACGCCCGGCGCCTTCGTAGTTATTAAGAATCTCATCAACTCTGTCCATCAGTGATTGTTCCCTTCGGCTGTGTTTCTGGCGAAATAAGATACTTTTTCCAGTGCTGAGGTAACGTCCCTGTTCTCCAAGTGGACCCAGTCAGGCACCCGAAGAGGGACTGGAGCGTAGTTCAGAATACCTGTTACACCTGAGGCAACCAGTTTGTCTGCAACCAGTTGAGCTGAGTCTGCAGGTACTGTAAGAATCGCAACTGAGATTCTTTCCTCCTCAACCACCTGCTCAATACGGTTCTGGGGATAGCAGCGCACACCGCAGATTATTCTGCTGTGCTTCTTCTCGTTGTTGTCGAATGTGGCAACAACATTAAGCGAAGTGCGTCTGCCCCTGAGAAAAGACACGATAGCCCTTCCAAGGTTACCCATACCTACAAGTGCCACCCGTGTAGGCTCGTTGCCATCAAGAACTCGTGCTATACTGGCTGCAAGATCTTTAACCATGTAACCCCTGTTGGGACTTCCTGAGTATCCTATGGCCATCAGGTCACGCCTGACCTGTGCAGGAGTTACGCAGGCAAGTGCGGCAAGCTGATGGGAGAAAAGGCTTATAGTGCCTTCTTCCACCCTTACCTCAAGCAGCCATCTGTAAAGGCTGAGCCTTTCGACGGTTTTATCAGGTATCAAGATTAGCCCCATTCGCATTCGTGTATTCCGTAACGCTGTTACTGATTTCACAGCAAGTCAAAAATACCCACTGGATTCATTCACTGTCAAGCCTTCTCCGGAGACGGTGCGAAGCCCTGTATAGTGTTTTTTTAACCTATTCAATGATGGTCTGTCCGAAGGAGGTTAATCAAGCAGAAACAGCAACAGATAATGATACCATAGAACAAGGAACGAGTCAACTCATAATTTTATAATAAATACTATATGAAGATACGATGAATGCAATCAATGTTCAAGCCTTGCCTTCAGCGATCCTGCATCTATGCCTTACCTGCTCGGAGGATGTTAGTCTATCAATGGGATTCAAGCTGATTCTGATAGCAAATGGATGTACTATCTACATCAGAAACTTTATAATATGATTGTGTTTATGAAAACTAATTATATTTAATAAATATCTTATTATATTTATATATTAATCAATCCTGTGCGCCGGCAATTCTTTAGAACTTGCAGCCAGTCATAGCGTTATAACTCTTATGGATCGATACTAGATACTGTTACTCAGAGGAGACTTTTTGAAATGCAGAGATAGCAGTATAGCTGCCAATACATATCTATAGAATATAATTATTGATGTATCACAAAATGCCTAAACTCCCATACCGCATACTCTAAACCTTTGTAATAATGATATATAATTATAGTTAAATTATTTATGAAAACTTGATACTTAGTGATTTCAGAAGAACACATTTCAATACTACCAGACGACTCTGGCTCCTACAAGACACAGTGCTGAATGGTTGTAAATCAGATAACCTTCAGCATTCTCAGAGTTCTCCCCTTCCAGTGTGATTCGGGTTATCTTCCCTGTCTCACTCTGAAGCTGCATTTATGGAAGGAAAACACATTCGTGAACTGGGATATCCTTATAAATCCATCAGCCTGCGCAGGCAGTGCAGGAAGGCACTGGCCTTCTGTCAAGGAGGAGCTTTCTTCAAGAGAGATTACCTTTACTGCACATTTTACTGATGCGCCTGAGAGAACAAGGAGTATCATCGCTGATATTGCTTCCAGAGGCGCAAGGGCTGTCGCGGTATACGGAGGCGACGGAACCCTTTCTGATGCTGCTGCAGTGCTCTCTTCACTTCCATCTCCCCCTGCGCTTGCTGTACTTCCTGCAGGTTCAGGAAATGACTGGGCCAGATCCATAGGGCTTGAGCATCCGGATATTACCTCTGCTCTTGAGGTTATGAAAAACTATTCCATCTCATTGGTGGACACGGCTGCAGCAGTTTGGGAGAATGGAAGCCGTTTTTTTCTGAACTCCTCAGGTATAGGGCTTGATGCTATAGTCCTTCACCGCGCTTTAACCATGAGAAAATACATTCCACTGCCAAAGCTTTCCTACATTCTCTCCCTTGCAGGTTCTGCTGTAAAGCCTCCGGTTCTCAACGGCAGATTTACTGTGGACGGAGAAGAGTTCTTTTCAGGAAGTTTTCTGACATTCACCGTAGGCGTAGGCTCTTACAGCGGAGGTGGAATGCGACTCTCACCTGCTGCAAAACCTGACGACGGTCTGCTTGACGGATTGTGTCTTACTGAGATGGGATTATTAACCATTATGCGTAATCTCGGCAGAGTGTTTGACGGCACCCTTCACTCTACAGAGTGGGCAAAGCCTGCACAGGGAAAGGTACTAAGGTTCGAGAACAGTAATCCTGGAAGTTTTCTTCTTGAAGCTGATGGTGAACCTGTACCCATCGGAAACAGCAGGTGGCTTGAGCTTCATGTAAAACCGGAATCTCTGAGGGTGGTTACTCCTGCATCTACTGAAGAATAAACCTTATAACATCCTCAGGTGTCTCTGCGAAGTTTCTGGCTCCGGCACTCTCCAGCTCATCTCTGGTGCAGTTGCCCCAAAGAACTGCCACATGCTCTGCTCCTGCAGAATTTGCTGCCATTATGTCCGGTTTACCGTCACCTACCATAACCAGCTTCTCAGGTTTCACACCCAGAACTTTTCCAGTCTGAAGAAGCACTTCAGGGTCAGGCTTTGCCGGTTTTCCAGGCGCTGAGCCCAGAACGCTCTGAAAACCGTAATGAGCCATGTGTTCAGCAACTATCTGCCTGAGACCTTCTGTGGGTCTGTTGCTGAGAACAGCTGTCTTGAGGCCATTTTCCTCAGCTTCTGCGATAATCCTCTCTACTCCGGGAAAGCAGCTGATTGCATCAGCTGAGGACTTTTCATAACTGTCTGCAACTTTTTCACAGAGGATTTCAATGCTGGATTCAGGAACTCCTATGTTCCGCAGCAGCTGTTCTATGCCATAGCCAACTGCATGCCTGATTTCATCTTCTGTCTTTGGTTCCATTCCTGTTTCTGCAATAACGGAATTTACTATTTCAGTTATAGCCGGCACACTGTCCAGAAGGGTACCATCCATGTCGAAAACAACTGCTTCGTATTTCATATTTCAAATGCCTCCACAGGCTGTGTGTATGTTGAACAGACCTCAAAGCATTCTCAAATATGCTCCCTGAAGGTCACCTGCCTCCTCAGGCCGCCACAGATCACTCTGCGACACATCCTCTCCTGATACCGGTGATATAATTATAAGGAAAGCTGAATAAGAGCTATACACAGACGAGTGTGCCCCGTCTCCGCCGTAGATGTTGATTTCCGAATAACGCAGCCTGCATAACTCGAAGCCGATGCCGCAAGGGGCAACTATGCACCGGTTAACCTGCCCAATTCGGGAATAGCCTGCATAAAGCCCCTGAAGCATCAGAGGATCATTTTTTCCAGACCAAGTAATCAGAAAAGCAGGCTCTATTCCATTGGACCGTCAGAGCCGGGCAAGGCTGCAGCATTCATCGGAACTTCCTGGCAAAGAGTGTTTTCAAGTATGTTTAATTTTTCGTAAACAACAGCAACTCCTTTTCACAGGGTACTGTTCCTGTTATTGTAATTCAACAACTAAACAGGAGGTCAATATGCCAGGAAAGTTCCTTGATGCTCTTACAGATGAAGAAAAAACAAAATTCCTCACTTTCTGCGAGAAGAAAAAATTTCAGGCCAATCAGGAAATAATCAGAAAAGGGGATAACGGAAGGGAGCTTTTCCTTATTGAGAACGGTTCTGCTGCAGCAAGCGACAACTGGGACGAAGACTCTGTACCGCTTGCCATATTCAGTGAATGGGATGTATTCGGTGAAATGTCATTCCTTGAGGGAATCCCCCGTTCAGCAAGTGTCATAGCAACTGAAGACAGCGTTGTTTACAGAATTACCTGGGACAGGTTCAATGAATTCCTTGAAGTAAACCCTAAAAGCTCTGTAAAGCTCCTTCTAAAATTCACAAGTATCCTTGTAAAAAGGCTTCAGTTCATTGACGATGCCTTTACCACCATTGCAGTGGCAAATCGTAACATGAAGAAAAATGTCATTGAAATGCGAAAAGCTCTTAAAGGCTGACAATTAACATACTGCACCAGCGGCACTTCCTTTTCAGGATGTGCCGTTTTATTTGCATCATTGGTAAGGTTGATTAATTAGTGAAATTTACAATATATATTTATGTTTAGAATGATAGCTTTCCATGGCTATCAAATAAGCTAATGCCATTCATCAATTTACTCCATTGCCTGATTACAGTTATGCCCTTTAGCCCATGAACCGGCTTAAGCAAATGCGGTAAAAGGCTAACCTTAAGGCAAGTCACCCTCAAACTCAGACTGAATGAATGGTAAAAAGACTACAAACAAGCTGTTTGCAGCTCAGGTATGTGACAACCTGAAGTGAACTGACCAAGAGGTATTGAGTTTCATGAAAAGTGTTAGTATGATAGCGCCTGTGTTCCTGAAGAAGCTATAACACTTAACAGCGCAGGTGGGATATGAGAGACAGAATCCTCGGTCTGGACAGACAGACCCCCCTTCTTGACGGTTCCACCGTCACTTATATCAATCTTGACAACGGAGCGAGCACACCTCCTATGATGGACTCTGTTGAGGCTCTGGAGAAATTCATGCCCTATTATTCCAGTGTTCACAGGGGTACCGGATTCAAGTCCCGTCTCAGCACAAGAGTGTTTGACGAAACCAGAAATATTCTTGCAGAGTTCGTAAAAGCTGATCTTGAAAAAAACACCATAATCTTCGGCAAAAACGCCTCAGAAGCCCTTAACAAGCTTAGCCATGCACTCCCCCACGGCAAGGAATGTGTTGTGATGACCACTCGTATGGAACATCACTCCAATGATCTGCCCTGGCGGGATCACTACAAGGTGGTTCATGTTGATGTTCTTCCAGACGGCAGACTGGATGAGGAAGACTTCGACAGAAAACTTGCTCTTCACAAGAAAAACCTTGCCCTTGTGACAGTTGCCGGTGCTGCGAATGTTACAGGTTACCTTCAGCCTATTCACAGGCTTGCCCGAAAGGTTCACGAAGCCGGTTCCATGATTCTCATTGATGCTGCGCAGCTTGCTCCCCACAGGGAGATAAACATGCTTCCAGACCATCATCCTGAGCACCTTGACTTCATTGCTCTGGCAGGCCACAAGATGTACGCTCCGTATGGAACAGGATGCATTATTGGCCCTAAAAAGGTTTTTATGACCTGCGCCCCTGACTACAGCGGCGGAGGAACGGTCAATGTAGTTACACCTGACGAGGTTTACTGGGCAGACCTTCCGGACAAGGAAGAAGCCGGCAGCCCTAATGTTCCCGGTGCAATTGCCATGGCAGCCTCAGCAAAAGCTCTGATGAAACGAACAATGAAAAAAATTGAGGAACATGAGGTCCGTCTTACAAAATATTCACTTAACAGGCTGAAGGAAGTACCTGGAATGACTATCTACGGTGAAAGTGATCCGGAAAAGCTGGACAGAGTAGGAGTCATACCTTTCAATGTTAAGGGTATCCATCATTCTCTGCTTGCTGCCATTCTTGGATACGAAGGCGGAATCGGTGTGAGAAGCGGCTGCTTCTGCGCTCACCCTTATGTTGTTACTCTTCTCGGTCTCACCGATGAAGAAGCAGAGGCATGGAGAACCGACTTCCTCAACGGTGACAAGTCAAAGATGCCTGGAATGGTCCGTATGAGCCTTGGATGCTACAGCAATGAAGAAGATGTAGACAGACTTGTTGCAATGCTCAAGAAGATAGCTGCAGGAGATTACTCAGGAGAATATGAAGTTGTCAGGGAAACCGGCGAATACATTCCCAAAGGCTACATCGAACCCTTTGACGAATACTTTACCTTCTAGTGTCCTGTCAAACCTCAGATGACGGATTCTGCTTGTACTTATCTGCCCAGGCAGCGTTGCAGACTCGGTTACATAGCCTCCGGCTATGCGCCCTCACCTGCGCCTCACCTGAACAGATAATAACTGCGCATACTCTCCACATCCGAAGCGTGACAGGACACTAGGCTCTAAAAAAACTGTTGGGATCCTCTCTGTAACAGCTAATAGGGTCTTTTCAGATTCTGGAAAACTGCTTATCTTCTGAATACAAGTTTCACAAAAGTCATAAATAATCTAGAGAAAGATTTATTTAAGACTTCTTTGCTGCATGAGCTGTAATAATCTATTTTTAGTCAGTTATAATAAGCAGGTTGATCCTGAGTGCCTTTTGCCTCCCAGGAATCAGTGCTCAAGCTCTATTGCGAACTGATGTGATACGGAAGGGACCTGCATTCGCAGATCCCTTCCATACAATGTTTTACCTGAGAACAGTCATTCTTGATACATGTGTTCCAGCAGGCGAATCAACACGAACCATATAGAATCCGCTGCTTAAAGAGGATGGAATATTCCAGTTGAACATATGTGAACCTGCAGCCAGATCACCGGAGTACAATTCAGCAACTGCTCTTCCTGAAACATCATAGACCTTTATATCAGTATGGTTAGCCACAGGAACATAAAGAGAGAAAGAGGCTTGTTCTGTGGCAGGATTCGGAGATACCGCCGAAAGAAGAGTCTGGAAATCTTCTACAGCAGCTGTTGTGTTCTCTGCAGTGGTGGAAAGCGCTGCCTGAATTGCCTCGTATATATCCACCCTTCCAGCACCGTAGTAGTTGTCTTTTCCTGCAGCTCCAAGATCAACAGCAGTAACCTCAAGAAGAGAATCTATCTGAGCTACAGTGAGGCCTGGATTAGCACATATCATAAGAGCCATGCAGCCTGCAAGGTGCGGGGTTGCCATGGATGTGCCGCTCTTTACGGTGTATCCGTCAGGATCAGCATAGTTACAGCTTAAGATATCCACTCCAGGGCCGGAAATGTCAGGATCAATAAGTCCGATATCAGGTGATGTATCAGGGTAGTCGTTCCATGGTGAATCGAACATCCAGGTTGAGTAGCCAAGGCTGGAGAAAGATGCTAAATTGTCATTGTTGTCTGTGGCTCCTACGGTAACCACAGCGCTCAGTTCCCCTGAAGTAGTCTGATCAGGATGAAGCCATGGAGGCGGGCAGTCTCCGGGGGTTCGGATATCACCGTAAGTGGAAGCGTTACCACTCTCATTACCTGCTGCTATTGAATGTATAACACCGGCGGCAAGAACATTCTCTTCAGCCTCTCTCCATGTCTGACGGACAGGATTCTGGTTCTGAGGCCAGCCAAGTGAAGTTGAGATAACATCAGCTCCGTGGTCCACACTGAATTCGAAACCATCCCAGACATCCTGTTCATCACTGAAAGTAACGCCAACTCTTATTGCCATAAGTGTAGCCTGGGGAGCCACACCGCATACAGTTCCCCCGTTGCCGTTACTGCCCACGGAACCTGCACAGTGGGTACCGTGACCGTTGGTGTCCATAGGATCATTGTCGTTGTCAGCAAAGTCATAACCGTAGTGATATCCTGCAGCTGTATCGTGCCACATCTGGTTGTGAAGATCAATGTGGTTGTAGTTTACTCCGGTATCAACGATACTCACCAGAACGCCCTGTCCCTCATAACCCAAAGCCCAAACAGCAGGAGCATTTATCATATCCACGCCCCATGCATTGGCAAATGCAAGATCTTCCTCTGTTGCAGGCCTTTCATCAACAGGCTCAATAAGCGCACTCTGGAATGTTTTCAGTGCGACCCATTCCACATCGCTTCTTGCAGCGATAGCCTTTATTACTTCCGGAGTTGCTTCGCACCCCACAACACTGGCAATCCAGTTTGTGTGAATACTCTCAACTGAACCAGCATCAAAACTGTTAAGTTCATCAATAACAGGCTGCTGAGCGTTCTCTGCGTACTGCTTCAATACTGAAACAGCAAATTCCCTTCTCTGATCAGCAGAACTCATGGTTGCAGTTACTGAGTTGATGTAATCAAGGTCAGCTCTCCCCACTGGCTTTATCAGCACATGGATCAGCTGGTCAGGAGCAGCTTCGTTCAGTTCTGCCTGAAGCAATTCAGTAACAGAACCTGCTGTGGCTATTCCAGACAACAAAGCGAAACAAGTAAGGTATTTGAGCATTTCAGCATCCTTTCCGCTGAGAGGGTTTAGTTAGAGAAGATAACCGAAGTGGTCAGAATGCACAACTGCATCTGATTCTTCCATGAAACCTGCTCCAGAATAAATGATTTAACCATCGTTCCGAATTGGCTGTCTTTTCCTGCACCTCCATGGTGGCCGGTTAAACCACAACAGCTAAACCTCTCTCAGCCACACTTGAGGTGTTTTTCATCAGCAAGAAACCCTCTGGCAGTTACGAACTAGTATCTACTTGCATAAATCAGCGTAACATCTCTTGAGAGTAACCTGACTGCAATGGGTATCCGTGTTCATTCGAGCTTCAAAGACGAAAAAGCAAACTGAGTTGCAGTAACCGGGAATCTGCCTGATTCAGCAGTACCGGAATACTATGTGAACGAACAGATTGGAGATGATCTGGTAACCAGCCCTGAAGCAGGCTCCATTCCAGACCAGTTCATCGCACCACTTCCCCTCTGAGATATCTGTGAAACTGTCTGCAAAGGCTTCTTAAACAGATTCCCCACAGGTGAACACATACGGGAATCAGATAAGCCTCCTCAACACATACCTGAACTCAATTCATCGGCACTTCAGTTTCATTTACGGTTCTTCAGAGGAAGAGCCTTTTCCATGGAAGTAAAGTTCAGAATAACCGATAAGGAAGAACTTATAAAGCAGGCAAGGCCATGGGTAAACTGATCATAATAATGAGCTTAGAGCATCTATCTGAACATGGCTTTCAATGCTCCAAAGCTTGTTTCAGCAAGGCTCAGGGGATTAGCAATAACCTCAAAGTTGTCCATGAGTATTGAAGGCTCGTCCCCTTCGTAGTAAAGAGCGAACCCGCATATGCCTTCCTGAAGCAGATAGTTAGTGTCAACCGCCTGAGCAGCCTGTTCACCATTGATATATAAGGTAAGCGTCACAGGATCGGCGCCCTCAACCTGCAGCTTCACATTTGCCCACTCACCAGGTGAAATCTGAGGTCCCATGCCGCTGTAAAGCACTTCATAGTTACCCTCGGACTTGATGTAAGCAATGTACTGGTAGGTTAGCGTTCCCATAAATACTGTAAGCCCTGCTGCATAAGCATCACTGCTCACAGGATTCAGCCTGGCATATACATTGGAAAAACTGCCTGCCCCTGAAGGGCTGAAATCCATTGCAACAGAACCATTTTTCCAGATACCTGCAGCTGTACAGACATATCCGATGAAAGATGAATCACTGAACACTGCGTTAACACAGTTATTACCGGACTGTTCTATAACTACTGCATCGCCGCCGACAGGAGCCTTATCCCAGCTGGGAGAGGACGAAATGTCATCTCCTGGACTAAATGATTCGAAATCGTCAGAAAAGTCTGCAGCGGCCATTCCGAAGCATACCAGAACCAATACAGTAACCTTAAACACGAATAGCCTCCCTTAGCGGTTGCGAGCCTGCGCCTGTAAAACACAAACAAATCAATACAGTGCTAATATACAAGTCTTTACGAAAAAGGTCTATTGCATTATTCCCGGAATCGTCATCATTCAGTATACCTGATCAGTACCTTACTCAAAGAGAAATACCATGCTGATCATATGAACTTCAAAGCTGATATATCAGAACACACAGAAAAGCCCTTTTTAACCAGTTCCGCAAAGGAACATGTAAGCAGCTCATGTCAGACCTGAGCGGAGATCTTTTATAATCAATTTGCAATAGCAAGAAATACCAGATGTCTCAGGTTGTACTGGTTCAGCCATTATGTTTATTCTATTAAATAACTTGTATTTAACGATTCCTCAGCAACCGTAAGATCAAATCACCGGCTTTACTTCCCGGCCAAAACTCAAACCTGAGCTGTGTTTGCGAACAAATGGGTTTATTCAAGGAACAGAAGAAAGTATATAATGAATGGCTGGAAGGACAGGAGAAGGATATGGAAAAACGATATGCTGATGTACAAGGTGTATCTGAAAAAACTATTCCTGGTGAAATTCATGTTGATGCATATACCCTCAAGGCAATTCAGGAAGCAGAGTGAGGGAAAGCCAGAAAATGGGCATTGACAGAGGCTTGTTTGATCAGAGATTTCGTCCTTACTGGTTCAAGTATCTGCTGCAGAGTATCTACGCAACAGCAAGCGTCTTCATAGCTCTGGTAATACTCAGGCAGCAGAACCTTGTGGTGGCAGCTTCACTGGCGGCAACTTCATTTACTCTTTTCGTAATGCCCCACAGGGTGATCGCTTCTGCCAGAAATGTTATAGGCGGACACATGGCAGGGCTTTTAACCGGTTCGCTCTTCTCACTGATAAGTGTGAACTCGACAATAACTCAGGATGTTGTTTACGCAGCTACCGTTGGAACGGCAATGCTCCTTATGGCTGTAACAGATACTGAACACACACCTGCCGCTGGAACTGCTCTGGGAACTGTAATAGCAGGCTTTTCAGTTAAGCTTGTGCTGGGAGTGCTCACAGGCGTTGTTCTCATAAAACTCTTCCATGCTATGCTGAAACCTATTCTGAGAGACCTTACCCATCCTCTGGCAGCCAGGGCGGAAAAAGATAATCAATCAGTTATTTCAAGTGAGCAAAGTAATGTCAATCAGACTTCCAGATGAAATGGCCATTGAACTGACAGAGATCGCCAGGAAAACAGGCCGTGCAATATCTTATTTAAAACAGTTATAGCCTGTTCTGAAGACACTATCGACCTGCAGCTGTCTCTGGACTGTATAATTCTTTCGATAGAGTAATCTCACTGGAAGAAATGAATTACCGGCTTGTAGTATTGCTTTCAGTAACTCTGTTTCCAGAGACTTGAAGAAACAAAAGAGGACTTGAGCTTGTTGAATGCCTTTGACCAGTACTGGTAGGGCCCCGAATAACCCGGACCATGTATCCAGTTGCTCTGGTGTATCATTTATCCGGATGATGTTGCAGCGATGCATAGTACCGCTGCAGCCATGTTGCTGTGGAACCTCACAGTTCTCCGTTCTCCAGCTTGATCCAGACTATCCGAACAAACAGCGCAAGTGGTCCGGCGGGCTTGAAAGACAACCAGATATCATCTATCGTCTTCCCATCCCAGGATGAGTTGCTGCTCAGGTCATGAACGCCCATGGTCCCCCAATCTCCGCTGAGTTCTCCTATCTTCTGCGAGCCGAATCCTGACTGAGTAGTGGTCCAGTGCAGATAGACATCGCACCCCCTAGAAAACTTTCCGATGAGATTGATCAGGTAATAGTCATCTCCATCAATCGTGCTGCTCGAAAGCTCAAGCGTCATACGGTTATCTGACAAGTGCTGGTCTGATACAGTACCCTCGAACATTCCCGAGATAGAGTTGGTATACGAGGAAGAACTCCATCCGTACATTGACTCAATGTCATCAGTGAACAATGGAGGTGAATTGGTGTCTGCTTCGGTCATATCCCAAGAGTCATAACTGACTTTAGCGGCCCAGTAAACCGGTTCCACCAAGAACACAGCGGTGGCTGTGTTGTCATCGCTGTCAGGTTCGCCGGACCAGGTTGAAGCTCTTGCTTAAAGGATGTGAACTCCGATGCCAGCAGTGGTTATACTATCCCAGTTGAATATCACCTGAATGTATTCATCCTCTCGGTAGAAGCCGCTGCCGTAGGGAAGGAAACCTATGGTTGATGTGGCTATCTCCCTCTCAGGATAAACACTCGTGTCATAAATACCGACCCTGATGGGTCTTCTGCGGCCAGTACCCATGTTACAGAATCTTGCCACTATGTCAACCGATTCACAGGGAACCACTCTCATGTCCCTTGTGGCAGTATCAACCAGTACGGACAGTATGTCCCAGACGTCATTGTCAGTGATCCTCACCTGCAGGTATCAGTGTTGAAGTGCTGATAAGTTCCACAAGTCTCGCCTGTTCCGGTCCCAGTGTGTCCCGGAAAGTGAATGTTCCTGAAGGACTCTCCGTCCCTTCCATTATGAACCTTCTTGAGTGATCCAGCAACCGGTTCGTGCAGTCAGCTCATGAAGGGAGGCTGTCTTAGATGACAGTTATCTCGAACGGGGTATTTTCTTCTCTGCAATAGGTGTTGACGTAGAACAGGTAGCATTTCTCCGAGTTAGAATCCACGAATACCCTGATCCTGGGATCAACCCAGTTTGACGGTTCTGTCTTGTCAAATTCGATCCATGCGTTATCCTCATATCCGTCACACGAGTACAGGTTGTAGAGTTCGGAAGCGATCCTGACTATCTGAGCAAGGTTTCGCTCAAACTTCTGGAACAAGAGTGAAATCTCCAAGGATCCCTTGTCACTATCACAAACAGTAAATATAATTACTTTTGATAAAGTTGTATCCTAACTAAAGTCAACTATATGTGTGAAAGAGATGACTGAATTTGAACTACTATCCTTTGCTGGTAGCTGTAGCATTTTGTATATTCTACAACAAAGTCGGTGATATTGAGAATGTCAGGGGAAAAATCTTACCATTAGGTAGTATTCTCATTTCTGTTATCTCTTTGCTTGTATTGAGTGCCAATATCATTATTATGATAGTGTTGCAAATCGGATATGGTGTTGGATTCTCAATGTATCATATTGCATGCGCTAACAAAAGATAAAAATATATACGTGAATAGCCTTATTTTTGAATCTTTTACTGGATCGGCTAAGAAACACCTTTATAAATAGCTTCCACCAGAGAAACCCGAGTATGTGCTCGCGCTGTCTGGTTAATCGGAAAGGGTACCATGGCTACGTAGACTCTGCGGGATAATCCACTTCTTACCCTCCTTCATAATGGGGAGGGTTACGCTGTCGCTTCACCAGAGGAGTCTACGCTTGAGCAGCAGTAGATTCCGAAAATCAGAACATCATGTTTTCTTACTTTGACCGGGCAGACTGGATATCCTTCGATAGCCTTTCCACAAAGAAGTAATAGTCATCCACAGTATTCGCTATATCCGCTGTTTTGGTATACCATGGAACTGAGCCAGCAGGAGCAAAGAACTCCTGGGCAAGATATGACCCTGCGCTTTCAGATAGAGATGCTATTTGCCTGCTGGCAAAGTAATTCACCAGTCCATCTCGCAAGTATTCACCAAACAAGTAGTTGTGAAGATAAACCGGATGAGTTGTGAAGATAAGATCTGTCATCCATACTGAGCTGTCACTATCATCTACTCCCATATATTGATGATTCAGTGCCCCAAACTCAGAGTCCGTGATTCCGTTTTGCTCGTAAATCCTGGTCTCCAATAGTGAATCAAGAGCCTGCCTTCTCAACCATTGACGCCTGTTGAGGTAAAAGCTGTCACGCAGTTTTTCCAGGTCTGAGTTTGAAATTCCAAAGACTTCATTTGCCACGATGTCTGTTGTGATTAAGCATCTGATGTAATCAGCAATTCCTTCCTTGACAAACTGGGATTCACCGCGAGCCTCAATGTATGACACTTTCGGATCAATGAGGTGGCCTGGGTTGTCAAGAGAGAAAACCTCTCTGTTTAAGGTGGATTTCCTGCCTCTTTCTTCGGCCGCAACGGAGCGGAGGGCGTAGCCCGGAGCGGAGTGGCGGCCGGTTCGTTCTTTCATGCTGATTCTCTCTGATCTCTTCTGTAACCGTGGTATCTCTCTGCCGGTGTCTGCTTGTCCAGACTGGAATGTATCCTCTCGTTGTTGTAGAAATTTATGTACCGCTCGATGTTCGTGAGCGCATCGAAGTAGTCGCTGTATTCGTTCAGATAGACCTCTTCATACTTGACCGTCCGCCACAGGCGCTCAACCAT
>PDSZ01000010.1 GCA_002748705.1 Candidatus Fermentibacterota bacterium | reverse complement strand
TCCGGTATCCTTCAACCTCTGAGTCCGGATCCCTGCGCTCGTAGTGTCCTCTGCCGCCAAGAAACTCGGTCACCTCAGCTTCGACCATCTCGGTCACTATCTTGCGCAAACCGTCCTGGAGAATGTTCTGGAGCAGCTTACCGCCCTGCTCGTTATGAAAGTGTTCCATTATCCTCTGTGCAATCTGATCGCTCATGGGTATCTTTGTCATTGGTGTAGGTTCCTTTCTGAATTGATGGGTTGTGGTTGATTCTCAATTCTAACGAAAGGGACTTGCACCTCAAACCAATTTACACCAATCTACGGACGGGACCCATGATGGCAGAGATATGATCGGAAAATACTGCAGGCATCTTTGATGAAGGAGAAAGCCTGTTTGGAAAAACTGCAGTCTGGTATGCCTTTAGTGAACCTTTTTCTCTTTCAGGGGTATACAGGTGAAACAAAGGAAAGGTTCAAATGAGAAAACTGGTTATTCTGCTGTTTTCTGCAGCTGTGTTTCAGGTGGCAGCGCAGGAAGACACCGGAGTTTCTGCGAATGCTTCAGATTCGTCATCGGTGGTTGATGCCATACTGGAACAGGCTGTGTCTTATCTGGGAGTGCCATATGTATGGGGAGGCTGCGACGAGAACGGCTTTGACTGCAGCGGCCTTACATACAGAGTGTTTAATGACAACGGTATTGCACTTCCCAGAACTGTCACAGAGATAGAGGAAATGGGAGTGTATGTTGATCGGGACAGCATGGTTCCCGGTGACATAATGATTTTTCACAATCCTACCCATGCCGGCATATACCTGGGAAACAGAGAGTTCATACACTGTTCCTCATGGCAGGACAGAGGAGTTGTGATAACCTCAATAGATCACTCAAACTATCTGAGGCGTTATTATGCCTCAGTGAGGGTTATTGCTGAAGAGTAGCTTCCCGTCCTCTTTCAAGGAGCAGCTGAACAGTTTCAAAAGCAGGATCTGACGGTCCTATGAATACTTGTGAATGTTCTGCCAGCCCTGAATACCAGCCTTCAATGGATACCTGTGATTCAAGAGCAGTTCCCGGCTTTTTCAGCGTACTCAGAATACGCCAGAGTTCTTCAGGGTGAACTGCAATCTGTACTCTCTCTTCTGAACTCAGGTAGAACAGGAAGAATGTTTCGTATATCAGGTATTCTTCTCCGGCTCTTACGGTGAAAAAGGTCTCAGAGGTGTTCACACTGTTCCAGAGCCTCAGCATGGTGCTGTTCCAGAGTTCAATATCTCTGCGGCAGCGTGTTCCTGAGTTTTCTTGGTTTTCAGGGTATTCAGGTATACCTGTTGCTCTGTTTCGTATGTAGTTGCTTTCCTCTGCTGTTCCTGTGGTGCGCAGGTAGAGTTCGCCTGAGTTGAAAACTTCTTCAGCATGAAACGAAGCCTGCGGTGCGGCAAAAAGAACAGCCGCCAGAATGAGTACCTGCATATTAACCTCCTGATGTTCAATGGGAGCCTGTTGCAGGGAACAGGGTACCCGATAGTTTACTATCTACAGTAAACAATCTGCCTCATCTTCAGGAACTGGCATTATCAGCTGCCCGGCGCTACTGTCCTGTCAAACCTCAGATGACGGATTCTGCTTGTTCTTATCTGCCCAGGCAGCGTTGCAGACTCGGTTACATAGCCTCCGGCTATGCGCCCTCACCTGCGCCTCACCTGAACAGATAATAACTGCGCATACTCTCCACATCCGAAGCATGACAGGACATTAATCCTCAGCCAGAACTATAATCATATCATCCCTTGAGAAAGACAGTAACTGGTTTTTAGGCGGATTCACTTTTATACCGTAGTTGTCTGCTGAGCTGTTTTTCTGAGCTGCTATTCTGTAACCGATGGCTGTCTCTCCCAACTGGGCAGCGCTCTTTACTATGGTATAGAAGTTAAGCTTCTCATCAGTTTTTACATACCTGCTCACCGGTTTAAGATATATCTCTGAACCGGCAGGATCAAAAAGGTTCCAGAAGACAGAACTGAGTTCCTTTGTTTCAGATATCTGGGTAAGCAGAAGGCTCAGGAACTGGTCGCTTACTATGTAGTCGTCAGCTCCTGTTATCTCCGCCAGATTTCTGTTTCTGATGTCTCTCATCTCGGTGATGATTGAGAATTCTCTACCCATTTTCTCTGCTATATCACGGATGTGGAGAAGAGTCATCAGAGTGTTGGAATCTGCTTCCTGCGGTTCCAGATTGTCAGAGTAGCTCAGTATCAGAATGTGGTCGAACCGTTCTGCAGACAGTCCCTCCAGAACTGCTCTGTCAGTTGTTTTGCCGGGAATGTATTCCACAGACAGTTTGGCTGTGCCCTGTGGCGGTAACGGCCTGCAAATTGATTCATCTGCCATGATCTTCAGCGTGGAGCCGATCTGCAGGTAGTTTCCAAGTTCTCTGATGATTATCGGTGCCCTCCAGTTCCAGCCCAGCATGATAATCCGTTCAGGGCCGCCACTTCGTTCATCATTGTGAATGATGCATGAATCCATTGTCTCCGGCGCTTCTTTTTCCGAGAGGATAACTGTATCATCATCTTCTGAAATGGCAATCAGCCGGTCTCCAGGTTCTATAACCGTGTCAAGTGGAGGATTTAGTGTCGGTGTCATTCCGTTTTTATGAATACCTATGATGCTGCTTGTTTCATACGCCATAAGCGCTTCATGAAGTTTCCTGCCTGCCAGTCTCGGCTCTTCGGTGAAGTAAATCTCGTCACCGCCATAGTCCAGCAGTTCCTGATAGACCACTGAGAGCCCTGACTGGAGACATGTCTGTGCAGCCATTCTTGCGATAACATCCCCTGCAAGGACTATTTCCGCCTGACTGCCGCCAACTATTCTTGCCGCCTGAACATTGGCAGGGTCAGTTATAAGTGCCACCATGTGTACAGGGTCTTCAGCATCGGCAGTCAGGTTGGTAATAGCCAGCATGGTCTTTATTACCTCAGGGTCGGGATTGCTGCTGTCAGGGGAGAGGATGATGATAGATTTAGTTGTCTGGAGGCTCATCTTTTCCAGATCTGCAGTTTCAACAGGGCTTCCTGTCCGGCATACAATTTTAGTGTTGCGCGTTTCCGGAACCTTTTCCCGAAGTTCATCTTCCATCTCAAGTTTGTCCTTGTCAGCCATTATGGCAACACAGGGTTTCTTCTGGTTCTCGTTGGCTATGGACAGCTCTGAAACAATGGTGAAGACCTGTTCCGACCAGCCCAGAACGACTGTGTGTCCCTGCTCGATAACCCTGGACCTTCCCTTTCTGAGAGCCTCAAGTTTGGCTTCCAGGCCTGTTGTAAGAATACCTATCAGCGTACTGAATATGAATATTCCGCTGAATGTCACTATGAGCATACTGAGAAGAAATCCTGGCGAACCTTCATCGCCTCCTATAGTTCCAGGGTCCATGGTTCTCATGAGGCTCATCCAGAGCAGCGTTGGAAATCCCTCATTGTCAGGTGCTGTTCCAGATGCGAAGATGATAGCGGAGAAAACCACTATCAGTATGGCTGTTACTATTCCCAGCCAGATTATCAGACCTGCTGTTCCTCTGGACATCATGGTATCGAAAGCGTAGCTCAGTCGGTTCTTCAGGGAAAAATCCCGCTTCATTCTGCCTCCTGTATCTGTGAATAGTTTTGCAAATCACATATTACTCATAATGTCAGGAGCAGGCAACACCTCTTGCTGCCTGTTGTTTCATGGGTTCCTGATATACCGGAAGAGGCAAGGCGCCGGAGTGGAAGCCTTCATGAGCATGGCGGATTCAGGTGTTCATAGTGTATTCCCTGCTTCAGGAAAAAACGGCAGATGGGGTTTCTGATACTCCCTGCGACTTCCGGCTTCAGAAAGCGAAGCAGGTTCTGTTTCAGATATTCTGAGTGAATTATCAGCTTCATGAAGAGTTGAAAAACTCAGTTTCAGGTGTTTTCAGTGAATGCTCAACGCCATGAAGTGACAGAAGAGTGTGTCCTCCACCTGGTTTGATACCATAGAACACATTACAGGCGCAGATTCTCTATTATCGGCAGCAGCCTGCTTGAGGAAATGCCTTTAACAGGCTTGAAAAATATGGCTTTTCAAAGATTACCGCATACCAGGGTATGTGCAGTAACAGAAAAAGGACACCGAATCGGAACAACGAGTTGCGTAGTAACACCTGAGTCCACGCAAGTTCGCCTGTGCTGCATTGTGTACTAAGGTTAATGGAACACTGAATTGCGTAATAACACTTGTGTTCCCAGCCCGGGTTTCATTTATTCAGTCTGATTTCCCAGCAGAGAGGCTGTGTCCGGCTGAAGAGCAGAAGCTTCTCTTAGATTAAGCTGTTCCCTTCGAGTTATTGCCTGCATCTTTTTCCTGAAAACGACTGCCGGTGTACTTCATGCTTTCTGACATCAGTGGAGCTGCAGTCAGTTCTGACTTGTACCTGTTGTTTCAAGCCATTCTGAGATTTCCCACAGGTAGTGCAGTACTGATTCCCTTGCTGCATAGCTGTGGCCTTCCAGTGGGAGTTTAACATATCTGGCTGTTCCGCCGAGGCCGCTTATGGCACCGTAAAGCCTGTCGCTCTGTATGGGAAAAGTGCCCGGATTGCTGTCGGCATCTCCGTGTATGATGAGAATAGGCTCGTTGATTTTGTCTGCATGCATCAGAGGCGACATCTTCCAGTAAACCTCCGGAGCTTCCCACAGTGTTCTGGTTTCACTCTGAAAACCAAAGGGAGTCAGCGTTCTGTTGTATGCTCCTGTGCTGGCAATGCCTCTGACAAACAGGTCACTGTGTGCCAGGAGGTTGGCTGCCATGAAGGCTCCGTATGAGTGTCCGCCGATATAGAACCTGTCCCTGTCTCCGATACCTCTTTCCACCACTGCGTCTACAGCTGCCTCAGCATTCATGACAAGCTGCTCTATGTAGGTGTCGTTGGGTTCTCCGCCATTAAGGCCCACAACCGGCATTGACGGGTAGTCCAGAACCGCATATCCCTCTGTAAGCCATATGAGAGGTGACCACCAGCCGATGTGGTCGAACTCGCAGGGTGATGAGGTTATTCTGGAAGCTGCATCTGCTGATACATACTCCTGGGGATATGCCCAGACCACAACAGGCAATGGTCCCTGGGACAGATCGTATCCCGGAGGAGTGTAGAGCATTCCTGACAGCTGGATACCATCGGCTCTGGTGTATGTGATCAGCTCCCTCTCCGCCGCTCTCAGTTCCGGAAAGGGGGTGGTAAAGTCGGTTACAGCCCTTTCCTGTCCAGACGACAAATCCCTGATGAAGTAGTCGGGATAGTCGTCTCTGGATTCCCTCAGAAAGAGAAGCTTCTCGCCTTCCAGGTCTGTAAAGAATCTGGGTCTCTCATAGAAAGGAGCCTCAGACCGGAAGACTGTTTCATATTCTGTAGAGTGGCTGCTGTACTTCCTGAGAAAAGGAATGTTACCCTGTGGAGATGCTCCGTCACCGCCCATGTAGAAGGATGTTCCGTCAGGAGAATAGATAACTTCCTTTCCGTAACTGTTCATGCAGGTCAACACTGTTCCAGGGTCCTGATAGGCATCTTCCCAGGAGAAGCTGAAAAGAGGTTCACTCTGAAGCCCTCCTTCCGAATTCAGCATCCAGCCCTGCTGAAGCCTTTCGGGCCACCACCACTCCCATACAATGGTGAGAGAATCGCTTCCCCAGTTTATGCCTCCATATCTGAAAGCCAGGTCAGCCATTACCTGAGGTGCCCTGTTGAACGGGCTTTCAAGAAGCATTATTCTGTCACGAATATCTGCTTCTCTGGAGGCATCGCCTCCGTCCTGCGCTTCAACCCAGCAGAGAGTGGCAGGCTTGTCCGGTCTCCAGTGCACCGACCTGGGACCTGTGTAAACGCTTCCTCTCGTTATTGGAATATTGTCTCTGAGAGGAAGGTCGCAGATTGTGTATACAGTATTTCCCTCAATATCCATCACGCTTTTTTCAAGGGGAAAGTCCCAGGCGGCAAAACTGTATGAAAAAGGTTCATGAAGCCTGTTTACCAGAATGAGGTCACCTGACGGTGAAGGATCCATGTCCCAGATTATTCCCGGTTCCCCCAGCTCGGTAACACTGCCGTCTGTTCTCACAAGGCACAGCTGCGAATCTGTATACCATTTGAAGAGGGCTTCGTCGCCAGGGTTTTCAAGCAGATCCTGAAGAGTTCTTACTGGAGAAGCTTCTCCTGTGGTCTCCTGAATCACCGGCCCTTCCGGAACAGAATTTTCCTCAGGAGGTGTTCCGTTATGGGTACGAAGGCAGACAAGGACTCCTTCGCCCCCTGAGAGCCATACAGGATAGCAGCCTGTTGTAAGGTTCAGTACAGGGCCTGTGAGTTTTTCAGCTTGAGCTGTATTAACATCTGTAAGCCAGAGCTCGATACCTTCACCGGTTTCCCTGGTGAAAGCAATCATTGAGCCGTCCGGTGACCATGCTCGTGAGAGGGCGTTGAGATTCGAAGGCAATCCGTTGATTCGCCGTTCTTCCAGGGTCTCCATGTTGAGAAGGTACATGTCTCTGTAATGCCGTGCTCTGGATGGAGCAAATGTGGAAGGCCTGAACCGTAGCCCGGCAAGTTTCAGCTCCGGTCGTGCCAGTTCCTCTATGGAGATATTGGTAACCGGTATTCTCATAAGAGCAGTTGTTCTGTCCGGAGAAATGGAGAGCTGCGGAGAAGGAGGTGAATCAACTATCTCTATCAGCTCCCTGGAAGGTTCCATATAGGGCGACGCACCTGCGGCGGCGGCAACAATGGAAAAGAGAAGAGTGAGTTTCATTCAGCTTCCTCCTGTTTTTCAAATATTCTGCTATTACAATGGTACAATATTCATGCTATGGTTGCAGGGGTACAGTCGCTGACTTTTTTATGCTAAAATACGACTACCGCTATTCCGAAGGAGGCATCAGCAAAATACTGCCTGCAGGCAGCTTTATTTCCGTTTTCTCGCCCATGAATCCCTGAGGGAGATGGTTCTGTTGAATACCATTTTGTCCTCTGTGGAATCAGGGTCAATACAGAAGTAGCCCTTTCTCTCGAACTGGCATATAAAACCCTGTTTCATGGTTCGCATGTGATTCTCTATCATGCAGTTCTTCATTACAAGAAGAGAGTCGGGGTTTAGATTGTCTGTGAAGTCACCTCCATCACTGACTTTCATGGGATTTTCCTCAGCGAAGAGCCTGTCGTAGAGCCGTACTTCAGCAGGAAAGCAGTGTTCTGCAGAGACCCAGTGAAGGGTTCCTCTGACTCTTCTTCCGTCAGGGGCGTTTCCGCCTCTGGTCGCAGGGTCATAGGTGCACCTTATCTCGGTGACTTTACCCTCGCTGTCAGTTTCAAAACCTGTGCAGGTTACCAGGTATGCATAGCGCAGACGAACTTCTCTTCCAGGACCCATTCTGAAGAACTTTTTCGGAGGTTCTGACATGAAGTCGTCCCTCTCTATGTACAGCTCTCTGGTGAACGGAAGTGACCTGGTTCCGGCGTTTTCATTCTCAGGGTTTATAGTGTAGTCGAAGTATTCGGTTTGTCCTTCGGGAAAGTTTTCTATTATAAGCTTGACCGGATCGAGAACACTCATGACTCTGGGGGCTGTGCGGTTCAGTTCATCTCTTATGCAGCTTTCAAGCAGTGCTATGTCCACTGTACTGTTTCTCTTTGCAAGACCGATGGTGGAACAGAAGTTCCTGATTGCCGCAGCAGGTATTCCTCTTCTTCTGATTCCGCAGAGAGTGGGCATTCGGGGGTCATCCCATCCCTTTACAAAACCTTCCTCAACAAGCCTTCTCAGATACCGTTTGCTGACCACTGTGTAGTTGAGGTTAAGTCTGGCGAACTCGATTTGCCTTGATCTGAACATATCCAGCTTCTCAAGATACCACTGGTAGAGAGGCCGGTTGTCCTCAAACTCAAGGGTACAGAGGCTGTGGGTTACCTGTTCAATCGAGTCTTCCAGGCAGTGGGCAAAGTCGTACATAGGGTAGATGCACCATTCGTTCCCTGTTCTGTGATGCTCATGATGAAGAATACGGTAGATGGCAGGATCTCTCATGTTCATGTTTGGGCTTGCCATATCTATTTTGGCCCTTAGAGTGCGGCTTCCGTCAGGGAATTCTCCTGCACGCATTCTTGCCAGAAGATCCAGGTTTTCTTCAACAGTTCTGTTTCTGTAGGGGCTGTTGACGCCAGGTTCGGTAAGGGTGCCCCGATACTTCCGCACCTCTTCAGCTGACAGGTCGCAGACATATGCCAGCCCTGCCTTTACAAGGTTCACTGCCAGTTCATACATTTTCTCGAAGTAGTCTGAGGCAAATCTGAGACTGTTCCACTCAAACCCCAGCCACTTTATATCGTTCTGAATGCCTTCAACGAACTCGGTGTCTTCCTTTACCGGATTGGTGTCGTCAAACCGCAGGTTGCATCTGCCGTTGTACTCTTCAGCAATACCGAAGTTGGTGCAGATGGATTTTGCGTGTCCGATATGCAGGTATCCGTTGGGCTCAGGTGGAAATCTGGTGACAATTTCCGAGTGCTTTCCGTTTTTCAGATCGGTTTCAATTATCTGGCGAATGAAGTCTTTTGAGGTTTTTTTTTCTTCCATGGTGAACTCCCTGTGAATGACTTTGCTATCATAATTCAAGTTATGCCCGGTCATCCATGACACGCTGAAACATGTCCAGATATGTCAGCCAGGTTTCTCTGAAAAGATGAAGTGGCCTGGAATCCAGAGTTCTCAATTCAATGGTCATACCCTTAAGGTTCAGTCTTACATCTGTGAAAATAGTGCTGAAGTGCTCAAGGAAGCTTATAAAGTCAGGCTGCGGAGACCGCTCACCGAAAGGAATTTCTGTATGAAGATCCACAGCCCTGAGCGCAAAAGAAACCAGTTGTTCCACCAGTACAGATGAGTTGCTGATGTTTTTTGAAGCAGTGCAGGTGAGACCGCACCTGGAAGGATCAGTTCTGTTCCAGATATCCCTTCTGTCAGGGCCCATTCTGAAACCTTCCTCCCTTGAGAGGCTGCACATGAAAATCCAGAGTCGCAGCAGTTCTTCCGTATTCATGAGGGCAGCGTGAAAATGGATTGCCGCAGTACCTTTCATCATTTCTCTGCCGCGGTTGCCGGTTCTGCCAAGCAGTTCATGGAGAGCCTTGTATCTTTCCGCTTCTAGAAGCATAGGAGCTGTGCCCCTGCCGGCAATGTACGGTTTCGGCAGATACTCCACTCCGGCTGCGGCTTTAACGAACTCTACGACTCCATCAATCTTGTCAAGGAGCATATCGAAAAGGTCAAAATCAAACCTGCGGAGAGGCGGTGAGCTGAATTCTATCTGGCCCCCTGGCTCAAAGGTTATATACATTCCGCTGTCATCAATGAGCTGGCGATTCCTGTGAACAAACCCTGCTTCAGTGACAGCATCCTTTACTCTGCGGAAACCTTCATATGAGACAGGTTTCGATGAGATTAGTTCATACTCGAAACCGAATGTTCTTTCACCTGTTCTCGCTGCTCTTCTGGCGAGAAGATCTCTGAATTCTTCCAGATATCTCAAACAGACCCTTTCATAAACTCTTCATACCAGAGAGTGAACACTACTACAGCAAAAACTCTGTCGCCTGCTGAAATCATTGTCTCAGGGCCCACGCCTGCCCCTGTGACCAGGCCTGCATATTCCCTGACCATATTTCCGTCTAGTATACCCTGTCTGTCAACAGCTTTTCCAAGAAGAATATCTTTCACAGGTTCCGGCAGTGTTTCAGGTTCAGAGAACCAGTCTGCTATGGGCATGGTGAAGGGCTTTTTGGTTCTCAGGGCTGCTTCAGGAGGAAGTATTCCCCTTTTCATGAACGAGTTTCTGCAGATATACTTCTCCCTGCCGGTTTCAAGGTTCACTCGTAGTTTCACAGGCAGTTTTCCTGCCAGTTCAGCCAGTCTGTAGTCCAGAAAAGGTGTACGGGTTTCAAGACTGTGGCGCATGCTTATCTTGTCCAGTCTGAGATTAACATAGTGCGGAAGCCTTGTTTCCACTTCAATCATCTGCATTGCAGCAACAGGGTCTGGTGCATTGAAGACCCTTTTCGGAAGCCATGCAGATATGTCAGCTTCAGCAGTTGAGCTGTTGCCCAGAAGCCTGGCGAGTTCTGAAGATGTGAACAGCTTTTCGCTTGCTATGTGTCTTCTTGCCGGATCGTCATCGGCCCCGCCAAGCCTAAGCTCAAGTTCCGGATAGAGCCTGAGCAGTTCGCGCTGCATTGAGCTTGAAGCGCCTGGGAATTCCAGGGCAGCTTCCTCCACAAGGAACTTCCTGTATCCGGCGAATATCTCATCTGCTCCCTCTCCTGTAAGGACAACCTTCAGGTGTTCCGATGCAAGCCAGCAGACCTGATCAGTTGGAACCACTGTACCAAGAGATATTGGTTCTTCCACTGCTCTTATTATTTCAGGAAGCAGATCAAGCCTTTTTCTGGCACATACCCTCTGTATCGGTTCTGCCCGGGCAAACCGACCTTGCATGGAAGAAAGAAAACTGTTTACATCATCTGTCTCATCATACTTCTCTTCCTGAAATCCTATCGTAAAGAGTTTCAGATCAGGCTTTTGCAGAGCTGCAAGGCTTGCCACAGCTGAAGAGTCAATCCCTCCTGAGATTAGGCTGCCGACTTCCACATCGCTTCTAAGTCTCAGCTTCACAGAATCAGTGAAAAGCCTGTTGAACTCCTCTTCAGCTTCAGCTGCCGAGAGGCTTTCAGAACAGGCAGAGAAATTCCAGTTCCAGTAGCTTCCGGTGGTGAAATCCCCGTTCTTTGTGTTAAGCACAAGTACTGATCCAGGCGGCAGTTTTCTGATTCCTTTAAAAAGAGTATTTTCACCTGGCACATATCTGTATGTAAACCATGTGCTTAACAGACCCATGTCAAGTTCGCAGTGAGTTCCGGGGGTTTCAAGCAGGGGCTTTATCTCACTGGAGAAGTAGAAACCGGTCTCATTCTGTGTGTAATAGAGAGGCTTTATTCCGAATCTGTCCCTGAAAAGAACAAGCCTGTTCTCTGAAGGATCGTGTATAGCGCCTGCAAACATACCATTCAGCTTTGCAGGGAAGTCCAGACCGAAGTGCCTGTACGCATTCAGGGCCACTTCCATGTCTCCTGAAGTAGTGTATTTAAAGGCAGGCAGTTCCTGCTTCAGTTCTATGTAATTGTATATCTGCCCGTTACAGACAATGGCAGTATCGTCTGATGGAGATGTAACAGGCTGCATTCCTGTTGCCAGATCAAGAATTGCGAGCCTGACAAATCCGAGGCCCACATTATTTCGCTGCAGCACAGCCATGTCATCAGGACCCCGGTGCTCCTGAAGCCGGCACATTCTGTTCAGCAGTTCCAGACCTTTGCCTGAGTTGTTTTCTTTTTGCCAGTAGCCGCAGATACCGCACATCTCACACGCCCCTTTGTTCGCTGGAAGATAACCTTTGCGTCTGCAAAACTACAAATCAGCAGACAGAGCGGTGCGATAAAGAATTGAAATATATACCCGACCCCTGAAGCAGGCTGCTTTACCGTTTCAGAGAGCCAGGGAAGCCTGTGCGCAGGTACACAAAGACTCCTGAAAGGGGAATGCCCTGGTTTTCCGCCAGTGATATTTCAGCTGACAGGGATTTGGCTACAGAATAATTCTCAACACATTTCTACACTGGTGTCCCATCATAAGTCAAAGAAAGACAAGTGGTTGAAATTATTATTGCTGGCAAGTTGAAGCTCAGTATTCGTAAATAGCTGCTGTATAACAGCATAACAAAAAGGTGACAAGCTCAAAACCTGTAGAATGTTGTAGAGGCTGAACCTCTCAAGGTGAAGGCGTTTTCGCATGAGAACACGAACTGCCCCGAATGCATGCCTCCTCCATCCGTATGTTGAAACGGAAAGGTATAAAGGCGTTGAAATCGCGCATGGACAAGCGTTCTCCTAAATACTTACATGACTTAATTTTACAAGGCAGCTGCCATGCAACATTGAGACAGCAGTAACATTCCTATACTAATTGATCGTTATTTGTTCACTTTACTTGTTGAAGTGCAATTCTATTATAGTTAAAAAAGAGAACCAGAATGGAACTTGATATTTGCATTTCTGAAGAAGATAGCGGTTACTGTAGAATAGATATTTTTCACCGGTATTCTCAGAAAGGTGTTTAACAATGAAAACGCTCATGATCATTACAGTTGCGGTTACAGGAAATCTTTTTGCTGAGTGGTTGAACTTCAACGCCGGAGCAATTATTGAAAATGAACCTATAGAGGAGTTTAATAAAGTATGGAACGATTGTCTTACTTTCGATGTTGAGTTGAGAGGCTTGTCTGTAGATACGCTGACTGAAGATGCAGTGAAGTATCTAAGATTTACCAATACTCCGGGAATAATATTAAGCGACAGAACTGGGCTGCCTGAGCTGCCGATTGTTCGTTGTTTCGTGTGGGTACCGGACAGCACCGATCTTTCGTTCAGCTACTCTGCCAACTGCGCCGAGGTGATAAGCTGCTTGCCTGTGTATCCCGTTCCTATTGACAGCCTGGTGGTTGACCAATCCTCCGGCTACTTCATTGGAGAGTTTTTCACAGAAGACAGCATAGCATACATCTCATCAGACTGGTATCCTAATCATCTTGTTGAGTATGTGGATGAGCTTCGATTCAGAGATGCAAGAATCGCAATCTATGATGTTTATCCTGTTCAGTACCTTGCTGTCAATGACAGCCTCAGAGTCTGGAGTGATATTCAGGTTACTGTGAGCTTTGACGAAACCACTTCAAAGTGGCCGGTAATTGATACAGGTTATTTTTGTTCAAGGGCTAATAATAGCATATTAGGGTATACAAAAGACGATAATCCTTGGATTCCAGTTCCCGGACTGGTCATGAGACCTACTGATTTAACCGCCGGTCCTGTCAGAGTACCTGACTATGTAATACTGACAGCTGCAGGCCTTGACGGAAGCTGGATTGACTCACTTGCGAGACACCGTGCTGATCTGTGTGGATTTGATGTTGCCATTATCCGTACAGACAGCGTTCTTTCGCAGTTTTCTAATTCTCAGCCAATTACGCCTTTAGCGATCAGGGATTTTACTGAGACTATGTGGAACTGGGGACAGCCTTCTTCAAGTAAAAGACCTTCTTATCTTCTTCTTATCGGGGACTCTGAAGATCCGATTTATGGTTCTTCAGACTGGTATTTACCGTCACATTCCTATGAAGAAGGTCTTTGGAAAGGAGATAACAGTATTTATGATGATGAATGGTATGTTTACTTTGATGAACCATATTCAACATATCATTCTATTCCTGATATGATGGTGGGAAGGATTTCAGTTCGAACTACTCAGGAACTACAGGGTTTTATCAATGTTATCAGGGGATATGAAGCTGCCTCAACAATACCTGCACCGGACACCCTGATGTGGAGAAGACACCTGTCCTTTTTCAAAGGTGAATTCGGCCCGCAGTGGAAACCGGATTCATCATATGTCGACTCTCTTCGTCAGTGGTGCGGATACACCTGGGACTATGTGTTCGGAGGCGATTTCAGACCATACACAACCTCCGACGGAAGTACTATGTCAAGCCTTGAGTGGGACTCTCTCCTGGATTCCAGCCTTAGCAGAGGGCAGCAGCTCGTTGTTTATACGAATCACGGAATTCCCCATGTGTTCAGTGCAGGAATGGATTGGAATGAGCCGGTTCCACCTGAGTTTCAGGGTTTGCCGGACTCCACCTTTGACTGCTTTGATGTGGATAGTTTATCCGAAAGTAGTTTCATTCCTCACGGATACCCTTTTATCATTAATGCATGCTGTTCTACAGGAAGGTTTGCGCATACCATAGCAGAGCATACTGATTTTGATGATAGGTTTTACTTCTGCTTTAATGATAATCCCAATGCAGGTCCTGTTTTTGACTATGGGATTGACTCCATAAGCGAGAAGTTTCTCAAACATCCTGATGCAGGAGCGATCGGTTTCTTTGCAGGTTCCGGAGCAACCGGTATCAGCGGTTACGACAGGCTTGCCCACGGGTTGATGGAAGCTATTCTATACTATGGTCAAACAAGAATGGGCGACGCAATTGCATCAATGCGTTTCAGAGAACTTCCTTCCAGAATAAGTGCTAATATCGCCCTTTACGATCTGCTTGGAGACCCTGCCGTGGATCTTGGAGATCGTGTCAAGTTCAGAAACAGTTGTGATCTGATCGTAGCTCCTCCGGATCTTGAACTGTTGCGATATCCTGCAAAGCCTTCAGGAACAGGTACGGCAGCAAACCTCAGTGTTACTGTAAGGAATGCAGGAGCTGTTGCTTCAGGGGATTTTGATGCAGAGTTGGATATTGAGATTTGCGAGCTTAATTATGATACGACTCTTACCGAGTCTTTTTCCTGTATTGCAGCCGGTAACGAATCCACAGTAACATTTGACGGCTGGAGAGTACCGTCAGGCATTACATCAGATATGGAACTGATAATGACCTGTGAAGCGGACCCTGACCGGAATTGTAATGATTCCTGGACACCTAACAACTCAGCTGTCAGGGAGATATCTATCCTTGATTTCTACCCTTGTGATTCCGGCTGGCCAATTCGAGTGGCAGGTTCCATTAAATCTCCTCCTGTTCTGGCTGATCTGAATAATGACGGTGATCTTGAGATCGTCTTTGTTCAGGGAAACGCACATGTGTGCGCAGTTGATCCATCTTATCCGGATACGCTGATGTGGGAATCACAGGCCTACATGATAAACCCGAGAATAGGTTCAGGTTTCAGCATTCCAACTGTAGCAGATGTTACAGGTGACGGTAACCCCGAGGTTATATTCGACACTATCGATAAGCTGGTGGTTCTTGACGGATCAGATGGAGATTACATGGATTCGTTTGCCCATGACACTCACACACGCATCTGGCAGAATTTTCCACAGACTGTAGTGGTTTCCGATCTGTTTATTGATGACGATGTGCCTCTTCCAAAAAATGAAATTGCCTTTGTTGCCTCTGATATGCTTTATATTCTCAGATATCAGAGCGATGGTCTGGCTAGAATTGACAGCGTAACAGTTGTCTCAGCCGATGAAGAATTAACAACTGCGTGGCTCACTGCCGGTGAGTTGGATGGAAATACAGGAAGTGATCTCATACTTTCTACCACATACTACAGCTCAGTGGTTAACAGTCTCATAGGTCTTTACAGTTCGCATAAACCAGGAACTTTTTATGAAACTCGAACATGGAAAGGGCTTAATTTTTCCACCATACCGGCGGTTGGAGACTTTGGCAGCGGAAATCTGATAGCTGTGTCGAAACGAATTTCAAGCACTCACAACCCCAATCCGGTTGATCTTATTGAGCCGTTGGACTTGTCAACTGCTGCCTGCTGCTCCACATCCTCGGCAACAAGAAGCATCAGAGTATTCTGCTGTGTCATAGCTGATTGGGTTGCTAGTTCAGCATTTGACCGAATCATTGCCCCTGCAGAGAACCAGTGTTTTGTGTTTGAAGCTGATGGAGAGGAGGACTGGAATTACGAATACGCTGACCCGTCCCCCCGCAGGCCTCCATTTCCTGCCCTTGGGGACCTTGATGGTGATGGTAAAACAGATCTGCTTGTGGGTACCAGGGATGGCTTTGTGAATGCATTTACTCCAGATGGAAGAGAAGTATCCGGTTTCCCATATACTTTACCTTCTGAAGTCTTTGGCGGTTTTGTCATAGCTGATATTGATAATGACCGGCATGTTGAGGTTGTATTCGGCACAATGGACAACTATCTTCATGTATGGGAACTCGGCAGCTGTGATGCGGGGTATTCACCGTGGCTTCAGGTGCAGCATGATTCGGAAAGGTCAGGCGCACAGGAATGATGATTCATCTTCTGATGCTGGCATTGTCATCTGTCACCCATGCCCAGGGATGGAGTTATCCTGTACTTTCTATTGATGTTCCAGATGAGAACTTTCAGAGAAAAGATCTGGTAGTAACCGGTACTGATAATATTCATCAGATATGGAATAAGTATGGAGGAGATAGCCGTGTAGGGTATAATGTTATTCTTTCCGATGGTACTCCAGTTCTTTCAGACAGAATGCTATCAAATGACACTTGGGCATCTTATGTAAGCATATCCCGGGCATCTGACTCTACGGTAATAGCATTATGGCGTGAGAATCATGTTTCTTTATGGTACAGCGTTATGGACACCGATGGAAACACTTTGATTCCTCCCTCACTTTACTCCACTGAAGGCTGGTACTCCTGGCCTCTGATCGACTCTTCACCTGACAGCCTGGGCAGAATACATCTTGTCCGCAGCCTTGCAGACGGATCAGTCTGTTACTCTGTTCTCGAGCCCGGTGTCGGCGAACTGTTTCGCGACACCATTCCAGACAGTCATCAGCAGAGCCTTATAGTCGTTGAGGGAGACCATGTTCATATAAAGTATAACAAGGGCTGGCCTGACGATAACGCCATGTACATTCAGTATGATCTTGATGGTAATGTAGTAATTCCTCCTGTATCTCTTGTTGATGAGGAAGTTGATCAATCGAATCGTTGCAGCATGACCCTCGATTCAGACGGTAACGCTATGGTGTTTCTTGTGGAGAGACCCAGCTCTATTAATCCTAGTTTTCTTTCATTGTACAAAATTGACAGGAGCACAGGCACATTGCTGATTGATCAGAAAGCGATCTATCAGCCTGCTGAGTGTACAACCCTGCATGAGCCTGTGATACTTCCAGGGCCTGATGCAGATTCATTCTATCTCTTGTGGGGTGAAGGTGAACTCGGAGGCTCAACAGACATACACTACATCAAATTTGCTGTTATTGATTCAGAGGGCAACTTTACAGAGGAACCTTATGTTGCATACGACTACTCGGATGAAAACCCTCAGGAGCTTCAGAGAATCGCCGCCGATGTGAACTCTGCCGGAGATGTATTTGTTCACTGGAGCGCTTATTTTCGGGAGATTGAGTCCTTCTATATCGTTCTCGGCTGGTTTGATCACACCTGGGTATCTGTTGAGCGAAATGCATATTCAGAAGCAGGTTCCAGTTCCCTTTCCGTGGTGACATCGTCCAATCCTTTCACTGAACAGGTTGAAGTTATCGTTACCGGCGGAAGAGGCCCGCTTCTAGTTCGTATCTTTGATTTACAGGGTCGGCTTGTCAGAGAGCTTTCTTCCGGCCCTCACGGCAGCATGTTCCTTTGGGATGGCCGGGATTCTATCGGCAATGAAGTCCCTGAGGGCAGCTATTTGGTAAGAGTCGCTGATGATATGAGTTGCGCTGCTGCGATGGTCATTAAGCTTGAGTAGCCTGATAAGAGTTTTCTTTCACGAATGGTATTTCCGGTTTTCCATATACTTTACCCTCTGAAGTCTATGGTGGTTTTGTCATAGCTTGATCCCATCCGAAAAGGTATTCAGAGCAGCCACACCGACTTCCAACGCACCGGTATCTCAGCCGGGTATGATTCGGAGTTAAACAACTGATCTCACAGCTGTTTTCAGCAGAGACGGCTCATTTCTCAGATTGTGGATATACCTCACCATCCGTAATGCAAACCAGCTGAACAACTTCGGCCTATGCGTCCAGTGGTATCTGCTTTCGCCGCTCTTTACGAATGTGTACTATCCGCATAACGATATAGGCAATTGCCTTCTCAGTTCATCACGAACTGCTTCCACGCCGTCTTACTCTGCCAAAACCGTAGACATATTTCAGTATGAACATCAATGACTTCACCGCAGAACAGTTCCTCCGGAGTTCAGAGAGTTCCCTGCTGACCATTAATCATCGCTCATCTTTGCTCCTGACATACTCACATGCTTTATCCCAATTATGGACTTAACCATCTCGACTCCGGCTTCTGAGAAATATCCGTCATCAGCACTGATCTTCTCAGGAACAATTCCAGTGTTCCGTATGGACTCCATGACCATGGTGTAAAGCTGCGGAAAATCCGCCTACTTCCACAATTAAGAATATAATTAGCGAACTTGTGAGAAGGCTTAAAAAGATAGGCTGGAACTGGTTTGATGATGGTGCAGCCTGAATGGGTAGAATTGTTATGAAGAGAAGATATAACAATGAAGCTGGGAAAAGTACTGGAAAAAATGAATGAACCTGAGAGGACGCTGTCAATTCTGAAATGCGAGAGCAGGATAGTCGCTTGATTGTAACTCAACAACTTCGGACGCTGTCAAAAGATTGAGGAGGACAGTTTTCCGATGATACACATCAAACCGGAGATTCCGAAGAGGAAAAAGCCGGGGATTTACTCAAACAGATAATCAAGCATTCAAGAAGGTATGACAGGGTTTTCTGAATTGTTGATCCGAATGCGTTTGCACTAAATTGCTCGAATACTATCCATTTCGGCTTCCAGTCGTTCAGCAAGAAAGATCTTGAGAAGAGATTGGTATGGTATGTCCTGCTTGTTCGCAAGAATCTTCAATTCTTCTATCATTGATTCCGGTAACCGAAGAGATATTGTTTTTGTCGAAGGCTTTAGCTTGGATAGTGTGATTTCTGTTGCATCTTCCCAGGAGAGGTAATCACTGGAGTCATGCGTTCTCCAGAACTCTCTTTCTTCGGCTTCTGTTCTAAATTTTGGGATCTTCTTCAGTTCTTTCATCTTTTGTACCTTCGTTCTTCACTTGCTGTCATGTCTCTTGAGGATATGACTCTGATTTTGTCTTCTCGAATGGTAAACATCACAAAAAGGAGACGCCCCCAATCAGTGTGGCCAAGAACATAGAATCTCGTTTCTTTTTTGGAATGTTTCGAGTCTCTTCGCAAAATGATTGGTCGATTGAAGAATATCTGTTCGCATTCGGATTGAGATACATGGTGCTTGTCCCAATTCTTCGTTGCATTCCCTTCATCCCATTGGAATCCGGTGCATTCTTTCAGCTGGTCTTTTGGCTTCACCATATCATATGTATATTTTCATCATATACATTCGTCAATCCTGCCACCATTCTGTGCAGAACGCTCAAAATCAGTAAACTGCTTAATTCAACACAGGATTGCAGCGCACTCCGTGCGTTGCGAAGCCTTTACTTGTCAGCACTCTATTTTGAAAGTCTCGCACTTACCAATCGATTAATGCTTACACCTTCTTCTGCTGCAAGCTCAGCAAGCTTTCTGTGTACTTCCGGTGGAATACGAACCATGAACTTACCGCTGTATTGCCTTGTGGAGAAGGGTTCAGGTACCTTTTCTTTGCTTTCTTTCATGTCTTTGATTGTTTCTGCAACCAGTTCCCGAATGCCTTTAAGGGCAAGTTCATGGCTTTCACCAAGCCAGCTCAAACTGGGAAACTCGGTGCACAGACCCACATATTCCTGATCTTCTTCGGACCAGGTTACTCTGTATGTGTAGAGGTCATTTTTCAGTGACATCTTTTTCACTTAACCTTTCTATGGCCCGGAGGACTTGCTTGACCTGGTAGGACTTTGCCTTGCCATTCTTGTTCTGAATGATAACCCTCGGATCTCCTTGCCATGGCATCTTGAAAACAACATGGCTTGATTTTGATTGTCTTGGTTCTCCGAAGTAGTGTCGGCAAACCTTGAGCAAGTCTGAGAAGGAAACATCCTTAGGATTCCTCCGCATTTGCCTTAAGAGTTCTTCAACCTTCGCCATAGAATATAGTATCAGTATTGATACTGCAAGTCAACCCTTTCTTTTGTGCTGACAATCTGAATCAGTAGACTGCAAGAACCATACTTTTCACTACCCTGATGCAGTTCTGCTGCATTCAGTGGTTGAACTAAGCGCCGCTTCGCAGCGCAGTGTCCGGATCAGTAATCACCTCTGAGGATTAGCATACTCTTCCGCACCAGTGCAATCAAGCGCTGCGTCAACAGGAGGTATGCCATGACTCAACTGCAGAAGAGAATGATCAAGGACATCCAGCTTGCCGGATTGAGTGCAAGAACTCAGGAGTGTTATGTCAGATCGGTAAAGCAACTGGCTGAGTTCTGCGGTAAGTCACCTGACAGGATAACTGAGACTGAGATTACTTTCACCATGTGAAGAATGGGAAGAAGTGGGCAAGGGCAACCTGCACCATTGCCATCTGCGGCATCAAATTCTTCCGGGAGCAAACCCTCAAGCGGGACTGGATAACCATTGGGCTGGTTCGCCCTGCACGGGAGAAAAGGCTGCCGGCCATACTCTCTCGCAAGGAGGTGGTCAGCATCATGAAGAATGTAAGGTTCTTTCGTTATCGGGTCTGTCTTGAAACCATCTACTCTCTGGGACTGCGAGTCGGGGAGGGTACCAGATTGAAGATCTGTGACATGGGCAGTGCCCGAATGGTAGTTCATGTGAGTAATGGTAAAGGTGGTAAAGAACGCTATGTGCCTTTACCCAGGCGTACTCTGCAGTTGCTCCGTGAATTCAGGCTGATTCACAGGAACCAGGAATGGCTGTTCCCCAGGGTTGGCAGAAGCAGTCACGGCAAGCACCGTACCGACAGCATGTGCTGCCGAAGGGATTCTGCAAGGTACGCTGCTACGGATTCCTTCATCAGCGGTGTAAGAAGAAGCTGAATTTTATCAGAAAGCAGTTGATGCTGCCGGAGAGCAGGCAATCAGTTCCCAAGCCCGGGAAGCACCGTTGCCCTCACTGCGGGAAATAACTGATACCCGTATTGACATTGAAGCCATTGAGAAGACCTCCGTGACAGTTCAAACCTTTTCTGCTCCGTACAAGACGCCGGCTATACCAGTCCAGCGAGCAGGGACGGGTATAGTCAAATCACAAAAACTCCAGTGCCTTATGGATTACAGGGCTTTCTGTACGAAAGAAATGGGAATGAGGAGTGTTTCAAGGCAGGGAAAACATTCAATCACCGCTGTTTTGAAGACTGACCGATCAGCAATACACATTCGTCACTGAAAATAGAAATTCCAAAGAGAAGCGCCGCTTAATTCAACACAGGATTGCAGCGCACTCCGTGCGGTGCGAATCCTTTACTTGTTATGCATTTGATCCCATCATTACACAATGCTCCAAGCGTGTCCTTCGCACCGGCAAGCCATCAACCTGTGCACCTTCCAAAACAATACCGGGAGGTGCAGGAATTGTATCTATGCTGCAGGAGTTCTTTACATCCACTGACCATCCCGCATCACGAAAGTGCTGTAATAGTCTTTCCCTGTAATGAGTTTCTGCAAGACCAGCTTCTTCAATCACTATACCATTTTCTTTATCATCTTCAGGATAGAAACTAGAAATCGCTAAGAGCCTGCCATTTACTATTCTGTAAAGTTCCTGAAGTAGTTTTCCTGGATTCTGTATGTTGTTCAGACCTTGGTGTGTTGTGAGTAGTGATACGGAATCTGTCACAAATGGAGTTTGACGGGCGTCGAAGGCTAACAGGCTAACTCGATCGTAAAGACCTTGTTCCATTAGTCTTTTCCGATTCTCAACGAATACTGTGGGACTGAAATCTGTGGCAACAATCATATTGGGCAGATCTTTCAACATCCTATTGACTAATCCACACTTTCCTGAAGCGAGATCAACAATGGAACCGTCGTATTGGGATACCTCGTTGATTATGCAGTCCATTTGATTTTCCCAGCATCTTATTGTATCTGCTGAATACAGGCCCTTTCGAGCAAAAGTATATGCCTTGGTTGCTGCTTCTCTATCCCCACGACTCAAGTGTACATCGCCTCTATAATGCTGATCAACCGCCCCGAGGGTATCAAGAGGTACATCCATAAGTTTCTTTTCAATTTCTGGATGCTGTCTCAGGAGTTGGTCCAACCTGTTGTTTACCTGTTCCCAGAGATCATTTCTCTTTAAATCTGTTGTTAGGAACACGCCTATCCCATCACGAATTGGATAGGTACTGGGACAGTCTTTACAGCAGGCTTCAGCAACTTCAATACGGTCTTGCGATTCTTCAGTGATGTTCCAGTCTAGCTTGCCATTGCATACAGGACATTCCAAGATTTCTATCAGATACTTTTGCATTGTCTTTCCTTTGTGTTGCTATGCATAACGCTCTGAATAACCTGCACATGTACTACTGGAACCAGCACCTTATCGTCTGTGACTGGTTCATTCAGTTGTTCTGAGCTTTGTTTATTATGAGCCCCACTTCAGTTCAAGCTTACGATGATTCTGAACACAATCCCTGAGATAGAGATTGATTAAGCTTTGGTAGGGAATTCCCGTTTCTTTTGACATTGTTTTGAAATACTCAACAACATCAACACCGAGTCTTATTGTTACTGATTTCTTCAAATCCTTTATGTAAGGATTAGATTTCGAATCTGAGAAATCATAGCTCTCTCTCATCTGAATCCTCCGTATTGTTTAGTTTTCTAGCAGAGATTAATCGTATCACTTTGCTCTTCTCTCTGAAACAATGACACACAACAAGCAATTTCAGGGAAGTCGACATGCCTGGTAAAATGAACCGGTCTTCTATATCTGAATGATCTGGATCCGGAATCACTCTGGCAAGACTATCAGTGAAAGCAGTGACAGCTTCCTTGAAGGATACACCATACTTCTGAACATTAATACGGTTTTTGCCGGAGTCCAATTCAAAACTTATCATATGTACATTGTATGTATATTGCTGAGAATGTCAAGAGATCCTTCCAGTCTCAGACGAAGAGTTATTATCTCGGTTTGTCCGGTATACTCGTTGTCTATCAATAATCCTCGTAAGAGCTGTATTGCGGATAAGGAAACTGTTACAGCCTGGATTGAGCTTCTTCTATCTCCAGATGAATCTGCTTGATTTCAGATGACTTGCCCCGTAATAAAAGAGTAAGCTGGACGCAGCGTGTTATATTCGGCATGCCCTTTCAGATCTTTTGAGTGAACTTGCTCTTGGGAAATCAAATTCTTCTTAATTGAGCTGCAAAGAGCATTTTTCTTATCTCAATGGCAAAAAGCAATTTTGGACAGGCTTTAATAAGACTATGTTTTTTATTTAGAACACTCCATTAATGTTAATGCTATACACCGCGGCATTATCAGATTCATCTGTTGTTGATGCATACATCCCATATTGATCGATCTTTATCTGCAACTTCTCGCTGTATTGACCTATTGGGAGTTCTGCACAACCGAATAGACTGCCATCTGAATCATAGATGTCAAACACAATGTTTCCACTGGCAAGATCAAGTCGTCTCACCCAGAGATTACCCTCTGAGTCAACTCCGGCCAGCTCAATAACAGGGTAGCAGCTTGATGGTTGATAGCCTCCCATATATGCCTGATCTTGTCTTGCCCAGCGCTCAAATTCTGCTGTTTCATCTTGAATGACTTGATCTGATTTAGGAAGCCTTGGTACATCTGATCTGTTTATTAAGTATCGGAACTCTCCACTAGGAGAGAAGACTTCAATAAGATATCTTGAGACATCTTTAGCAATATAAATATCTCTGTTATGGGAAGCAGTGAAGTCGAACATCTCAATATCCGTATAGAAGTCAGATGAATCCCAATCCCACCTCAACTCAGCGTAAACATGTTGCGGTATGAATTCACCATCCACATATTTTCTAACTGAATATGTGTACTCAGGAATATCTGCTGAATAATCCAGCTCAACTAGATCACATACTATTGCGGAATCATAGGTGATCATTTTGTAGGGAACATACCACTCGGTAAGAAGACAGGTGTCTACATACTCTCCTTGTTGAGAGTAAATCATCACCTCGTTTTTCATTTCATCAGCGATTAGAAAACGCCCATCTGAAAAACACGCAATTGACAAAGGATACAGCAATTCGCCCGGCCCAGAACCTCCTTCACACATTGTTGCAGAAGAACCATTATTGCTTGAGTACCTGACAGACAGTGCAATATTGTCAAGGACAAGAATTCCTAATTCTGGATGTCCGCAAACATCAGCAACATTTGCAATGAAATCACCAGGAGGCACTTTAAGTGTGTCTCTGATTTCCAGTGTAACATCTTGAATCCCGGATTGAGAAGCGGTAGAGGAGGAGGGCTCTCTGGCGTCATTTCCACAACTTAGGAAAAGATGAAGCACAAGTATACCAACAATCAGGAATCTAGCCATTTTGTTCAGCGACAATTAGATTTCCCCACTGAATTATTCTCCTTTTGAGCTTCAGAGGCTTCTTCAAGAATACTGAAGTCAAGGATTTTTACTTTGTCCATACTTTTCTCCATTAACACCGTTGACATGCTTCCTGTTTTGTTCTCGTATCTATTCTCTAAAACATATATATACTGAGTGTCACAACATCAATGGACCCATTTACTGGTTGATGTCACCACAGAAGGGGAACTGGAACCTGCTTCGGAGCAGTCCGGTAAATTCTTGTAGCAATACCCATTTCTGCGGCTATATTAGCGGACTGTTATCAGGATTTTTCAACTGAACAATAAGGATGTCCAGTGAAGAAGGTAAGCGTCATAGGAGCAGGGCTGGCAGGGTCGGAAGCGGCTCTGCAGCTTGCGTCGGCAGGGATTGGTGTGCAGCTTTATGAAATGAGGCCTGAAAAGATGACTGAGGCCCACTCAACCGGCCTTCCTGCGGAACTGGTTTGTTCCAACTCCCTGCGGTCTGACAGGCTTTGGAATGCAGCAGGGCTGCTGAAAGAGGAGCTTCGTCTTTGCAAGTCGTTTCTTATGAAGGCAGCGGATGCAAGCAGAGTACCTGCAGGAGGAGCCCTTGCAGTGGACAGGACGCTGTTCAGCAATACAGTTCGGCAGATGCTGCGGGAACAACCGTTGATTGAGATTATTCAACAGGAGATAACTGAGCTTCCATGTGGAAGGACCATAATTGCAGCAGGGCCCCTTGCTTCTCCGACATTGGCCGGTGTTATAGGAAAACTCACAGGTTCAGATTCCCTTTATTTCTACGATGCCATTGCTCCGGTAGTTTCCGGTGAATCTGTGAACAGAGACATTGCGTTCGTTCAGGACCGTTATGGAGAGCAGGGAGAGGGGGATTACCTGAACTGCCCTATGACAGAAGATGAGTATGACAGATTCCTTGGGGCGCTGCTGGGGGCTGAAAGGGTTGTTCCCAGAGCTTTTGAGAAAGAGGTTCATTTTCAGGGTTGCATGCCTGTTGAGGCGATTGCTGATACAGGAAGAATGTCCCTTGTCTTCGGTCCCATGAAACCTGTTGGTATCACTGATCCCCGTTCAGGGAAGAGACCCTTTGCTGTGGTTCAGTTGAGAATGGAGGATCTTTCCTGTTCAGCATGGAATCTTGTGGGATTTCAGACAAAACTGACCTGGCCTGAACAGAAGAGGGTGTTCAGGCTTATACCAGGGCTTGAGAAAGCAGAATTTCTTCGTCTGGGTTCAATGCATAGAAATACCTATATCAACGGACCTGAACTCCTTGATGAGAGACTGAGGCTCAAAAACAGAAAAGATGTATCCTTTGTCGGTCAGATAACCGGAGTAGAGGGTTACATTGAGTCTATTGCTTCTGGTTTTTTGGCAGGTTTTCTTGAGTCTGGAGCTTCGGTTCCTCCTGCTGATACAGCCCTTGGAGCCATTCTGAGATATGCCTCCAACAGGGAAGCAGAGAACTTCCAGCCGTCAAACATCAACTTCGGGCTTTTGCCCCCTTTGAATCGAAAGGTCAGAGGAGGTCGCCGTGCTGTAAGGGAGGCCCTCGCAAGCAGAGCGCTGGAATCAATCAGGGAGTGGCTTCTGAGCCAGTCAGGAGGAGTACCTCTTCGACAGGTACCATAGAGAACCGCTTATTCCAAGCAGAAGTATGGCCAGAAGAATGAAAGTGTCGGGATGGGTTCCGCCCTGTGTCAGGGATGTTTCAATTACCGTTCCAGGATATTCTGTGAAAATCAGCGGCTTAAAGCTCAGCTTCCCTGATAGACCTGCCATCCAGAGAAGCAGCAAAACGAAACGGCCGGGGTTCTGAAGCTTTTGTTCAACAGCCAGCAGTAACATGGCGGTTGAGAAGGAAAAGAGCGGTGCAATTATCCAGAACTGCCAGGGAACAGTGTTTCCGGCCAGAAGTGCTGTCAGGGAGCACAGAACAGTTCCTGAAAGCCCTGGAAGCAGCACTTCTGCAGCAGTGACTGTTCCTGAAATATCGCTTCTTTCCACAAGGGCTCTGATACCTTTTCTGCTGCTGGAATAAGGCCACCCTGTTACAAGAAAGAGCGCAGGAAGCCATGCAGCAAGGGAAACCAGCCTGAAGGGCAGAGTTTCAGCATGAGAGAAAAGAAGAACAGTTGCCGGTGCGGCAGAGCAGAGCCAGAGAAGGGCTCTGTTTTCAGTGGACCGTTTAACCATCAGGCTCGCTGTCAGTAAAAGCAGCTGCAAGTCAGAAACTCTCTTCTTCAAACAAACTGTTGCCAGGGGCGTTATCAGTTATATGAGGCCCTTCAAAGAGCCTTATCAGTGACTCCGGAGGAACAGGAGCTATGTGAAGCTCCGCAACCACTCTTGAGTTTGCCCTGGCCAGGTTCATTATCTGTGTTACTGCATAGATGGTATCGCTGTGGGTGAACCTGTAACTGCCGTCCTTGTGAAGCAGGTTTCTCAGGCCGTGAATTTTTTCAAGCTGAGCCCTTGGAAGAGAAGGGTAGAAAGAAACTGAAATTTCTGCGCCGCCCATGGATTTCGCCCTGAGTTCAGAGTGCCGTACAACATTAACCACTCCTCTTCTGTCGCAGAGGGCTATTCTTTCCACACCGAATGGAATCTCTCCCAGAGTTGATGCTCTTATCAGAACTGCATTACCTGCTGCGGCAAACTCCTTGAGCCTTCTGTGAAGAGAGTCATGAACAGGACAGTTCAGAATAAGGAGTTCAGGAGAAAGCGCCATAGCCAGTGCCATTGCAGTACGCTGAAGAACAGGAGTTTCAAGATCTTCCACCGGTGTGGATGCAACCCTGTCCAGATCAAGCCAGTTAAGAAGCCCATCTGTTATCTCTGCGGACTTCTTCTGGTCTCTGGAGCTGCTGCTTACTGTAAGGGCAACTGAGCCTCGTACTGTCATGCCGGGAGGTACATCAACTTTTCCTGTGATGTACCCTGTGCTTTGTTTTCCTTCTTTTGAGGATGCAGGGGCCATTTCGCTTCCAGTAAGAACCTTCCCCTTTCTGGGAGTTTCTGTACCTGCTGCAAAAGCAGTCAGCTTCTCCGCTGCTGAGTCTTCTCCTCCCAGAAGTACAGCAATGGTGCCTCCCAGTACAGCGAAGTCCATTGAAAGCTCTTCACTTTCTTCAAGTGAAATCCCCAGAAACTTCAGAAGTACCTTGGGAGGCTGGGGCATCAGAGCTGATTTCCTTTACCGGACAGTTTGTCGCAAAGGCTCTTGTCTGCTGTTTCCAGTGCCTTTACCACTCCCATTCCGCTCCTTCCGGATGTTCTGGGAACTGCGCCTGTTTCAACACAGGTAAGGAACTCATCCATCTCTGCGCTGAGCGGTTCAAAGGAGTCAATTCTTGGGCTGATGATGTCCCCTGTTCTGTAGGAGAGCTGATATTCACCGAATGTTTCCGGCTCAAGTATGTCAACTCCTTTGTCGAATATCTTGATTTTCTCAATAGGCTTTGTGTCGTCGTAGATAAGCATCTTTCGGCTTCCTACAATGACCGTTTTTCTCAGCTTGGACGGAGCCAGCCAGGAGACCTGCACATTGGCAGTTATACCGCTTGGAAAGCCTAGATTTATAAATGCCACATCAGGAATACCCTTGAGCACATAGTCATGCCCGAATGCTTCCACAAAGTTCGGTTCCTCACCAAGCCAGTAGAACAGCATTGAGAAGTCGTGGGGAGCAAGGTCCCAGATTACCGAAACATCTTTCTGATGCAGCCCCAGGTTAACCCTTGAACTGGTGATGAACCTTATGTCTCCCAGTTCTCTGCTCTCAAGAATCTGCTTGATTTTAAGAACCGGTGGCGAGTAGAGGAAAGTGTGTCCCACCATTGAAACAAGGCCGTTATTCTGGGCAAAATCAACCATTTCAGCTGCTTTTGAGGCAGTTTCCGCAAATGGCTTTTCAACGAAGATATGCTTGCCTGCCTTCAGTGCCTCCATAGCCAGCGGATAGTGGGTGGAAACATTGGTGGCTATGACCACTGCGCTTATGGAAGGGTCGTTAAGAATGTCCCTGTGGTCAGATGTTCGTCCACAGGACGGGAAACGAGAGCCGATTTTTTCAAGCCTTCCAGGATCGCTGTCGCAGATGACTACCTTTCCTGCGCGTCTGTTTGCTGTAATGTTTCTGAGAAGATTTGGGCCCCAGTATCCAAGTCCTATTACTCCAACATCAGTCATGAAAGCCTCCGGTTTAGAATTCTGCTGTTTGTACTATTCCAGTGAAAGCTACAACAAATACTTCCATTGGTAAAGAGACTGGAACAATATAGCCTGCGTCATTTCGGCGCAGTATATCTCAGGCCTCGCAGATATGCTATTAATATTGAGCTTATGGCGCCATAAAGCAACTTATGCCGTGGCTGCCATATTGCTATTAGCAGCGGTGAAAGGAGAAAACATGACAAACGAAAGACTGACCATAAAGGCCAGGGAAGCCCTCTCTGATGCTGTCAATTCAGCTTCTTCAGCAGGGAACCCTGAAGTTACTCCTATGCATCTCATGCGGGCCCTGATTGCCAGAAATGATGGGACTGTTACAGGAGTTCTTGAAAGGCTTGGTGTTTCAGCAGAGAGCCTCAGAAATTCTGTTTCTGAGACACTTTCCCGGGAACCCAGATCCTCCGGCGGTTCTCAGCCCGCTCTTTCAAGACAGACCCTGAAGGTTCTGAATACTGCGGATAAGATAGCCGGTGAAATGAAGGATGACTTCGTTGCAAGTGAGCATCTGTTCATGGCTGTTCTTGATTCACCTGGCAGGGCCGCTTCAGTGGCAGAGGCTGCTGGAATAGACAGGGAAAACTTTCTGAAAGCACTGTCAGAGGTAAGAGGGGCTTCAAGGGTAACCAGTGAGAATGCTGAAGATAGTTATGAAGCTCTGAAAAAGTACACCAGGGACCTTACAGCTCTTGCAGGCCAGCAGAAACTTGACCCTGTAATAGGCAGGGATTCTGAGATTATGCGCACCATGCAGATTCTCTGCCGGAGGAGAAAGAACAATCCGGTTCTCATCGGAGAGCCTGGTGTAGGCAAGACTGCCATTGCAGAGGGGCTTGCAGGCAGAATAGCCGACGGTGATGTGCCGGAAACCCTGAGAAACAGAAAGCTTCTGGCTCTGGATATGGGGGCTCTCATAGCCGGAGCAAAGTTTCGGGGAGAGTTTGAGGAGAGACTTAAAGCGGTTCTCTCTGAGATCGCCTCGGCTGAGGGAAGAATAATCCTGTTCATTGATGAGATGCATACTCTGGTGGGAGCAGGAGCGGCCCAGGGGGCAGTAGACGCCGCCAACATGCTCAAGCCGGCTCTGGCAAGAGGTGACCTGCACTGCATAGGAGCCACAACACTTGATGAGTACAGGCAGCACATAGAAAAGGACGCAGCCCTCGAGAGACGGTTCCAGCCTGTTCTGGTTGAACCGCCTTCTGTGGAGGATACTGTAAACATCCTCAGAGGTATTCGTGAGCGGTATGAGGTTCACCATGGAATACACATACAGGATTCGGCTCTGGTGGCTGCGGCAACCCTTAGCGACAGGTACATCTCAGACCGTTTCCTGCCGGACAAGGCCCTTGATCTTGTTGATGAAGCTGCAAGCAGACTTCGCATAGAGATTGACAGCATGCCTGCTGAAGTTGATGCGGTGAAGAGAAAGCTCGTTCGTCTGGAGATAGCCGCAGAAGGACTTAAGAGAGAAAGAGACAAGGCATCAAAGGCTCAGCTTGAAGATGTGAAACAGCAGATTGCAGACCTCAGGGAGGAGTACAGTTCACTTGAGACCAGATGGATCAATGAAAGGGATGCCATCAACAGAACAAGGGAGCTGACAAGGAAGCTTGAGGAACTGAAACTGGAAGAGCAGAAAGCTGAGAAATCCGGCAATCTTTCGGAGGTTGCTAGGATACGGTATGGAGACCTGCGCACTGTTACAGGCGAACTGGAAAAGGCCAGACAGGAGCTTGCTGTTCTTCAGGAAAATGGTTCAATGCTCACAGAGGATGTCACCGCTGAACAGATTGCCTCGGTGCTTTCAAGGTGGACTGGAATACCGGTATCCAGGATGCTTGAAGGAGAGAAGCACAAGCTTCTTAGAATGGAGGATGCACTGAAGAAGAGAGTAGTCGGACAGGATCAAGGCGTTGATGCTGTATCCCAGGCTATTCGCAGGGCAAGGGCAGGAGTGCAGGACCCTGACAGACCTCTTGGCAGCTTTATCTTCATGGGTCCTACAGGAGTTGGAAAGACAGAGCTGGCAAGAAGCCTTGCAGAGTTCATGTTCGACAGCTCTGAAGCAATGATACGAATTGACATGAGCGAGTTCATGGAAAAGCATTCGGTTTCCCGTCTTATCGGAGCTCCTCCTGGATATGTAGGTTACGATCAGGGTGGCTATCTTACCGAAGCAGTCCGCAGAAAGCCCTATTCGGTGATTCTCTTTGATGAGATAGAGAAGGCTCATCCGGATGTATTCAATGTCTTCCTTCAGATTCTTGACGACGGCCGTCTCACAGACGGTCAGGGCCGCACAGTGGATTTCAGAAACGCTGTGGTGATAATGACATCAAACCTTGGCAGTGACTGGATTGGTACCCTGGGCAGGGAGATGTCTGAAGAGGAGAGGCGTTCCAGGGCGCTAAGGGAACTGCAGGGAAAATTCAGACCTGAATTCCTCAACAGGGTGGATGAAATTGTCGTATTCCACTCTCTCACAAGAGAGCAGCTGAGAACAATAGTCAAGATACAGTTGAACCGTCTTGGAGCATTACTCTCAGCTCAGGATATAACTCTCACAGCCACTGAGGATGCTCTGGACAGACTGGCCGAGGAAGGATTTGATCCTGCCTACGGAGCCAGACCGCTGAAGCGCGTGATACAGCGGGAAGTTCAGAATCGCCTTGCTGAAGCCATACTGAAAGGGGATATTGAGCCTGGCTCCGCAGTAATTCTCGGCTCAGATGAGAACGGCTATACCATAACAGGAAGCTGACCGCCATTGCAGGCACCTGTGCGGTGCCTGCATATTTGCCTTTCCGAAGGAAAGGGGAAGCATTGAGAGTTGCTCTGGTGGTACCTCCCTGGGGCCCTGATGATATCAGGGCCAAAGACACAAGGGGTATAAGCGGGTGCTGGCCTACTCCAGGCCTTCAGTACATTGCTGCGGTTCTCAGGGATCGTGGACATACAGTGAAGTTTCTTGAGGGCTTTTTCTACACCAATGACAAGATGCTGCAGATGGTTCGAGACTTTCGGGCTGACGCAATAGGTGTATATGTGATAAGCCTTCTCTGGGATCAGGCATCAAAGTTCATTACCGAGTTCAAGAAAAACAGTCCTGATGCTTTTGCCTTTATCGGCGGTCACGGTGCAACTGCCATGCCTGAAATGATGCTGGATGACTGTCCCGGTCTTGATGCTATTGTAGTTGGTGAAGGTGAAATAACTTCAGGTGAACTTATTGATGCAGTTGACCGCAATGAAGACCTTAGTTCTGTTGCCGGCCTTATTTACAGGGATTCTGACGGCAAACCCGTTACCACTGAAAAGCGGCCTATGGTTCAGGATCTTGATATTCTTCCTTTTCCTGCCGTTGAACTCTGTGAGATAGACAGGTACTGGCCCAGTTTTGAACAGGTTTCAACAGTACCGGCAATGCAGATGCTGGCAAGCAGAGGGTGCAACGGTTCATGTATTTACTGCTACAAAATGTATGGCAGGTGTATTCGGCTTCGTAGCCCGAAGCGTATAGTGGATGAGATCGAATACTATGTAAGGAACTACGGGGCAAGGGAGATAAAGTTCTGGGACGAACATTTCACCTACAGTCATGAGCATGTATACGAGTTTTGCCGGGAACTTATGGACAGAGGCATCAATGTAAGATGGTGGGTATCATGCAGGGCCGATTCTGTAGATAAACCTCTTCTGAGGGCCATGAAGGCTGCCGGGTGCTGGTGCATCAACTTCGGTGTTGAAAGCGGTAATCAGAAAAACCTGGACACACTGCTTAAGTTCGAAACACTTGACCGCATCAGAACAGCGGTGAGAATGGCGCACAGTGTAGGCATCAAGACCCACACCACATACATTTTCGGTATTCCAGGAGAAACTTTTGACGAGGGCCTTGAAACCATTGATTTTGCAAAGGAGCTGAGCAGCTTCACAGTGGAGTTCTTCCCTATAACCCCCTTCCCTGGGACTCCCCTTTACAAAGGAGTGAAGCAGGGGAAGTTCGGTGAGATGTCCGATAGTCTGGATGATCAGGGAATGCTTCTTGACAGGCCATGTTTCGTGCCTTTCTCCATGACCGCAGACCAGGTGATGGAACTGCGAAGGCTGGCTTACCTTAAATACTTCTTCAGACCTGGCTTTTTCTTCTACCGGGTAAGCAATCTTATGTCTCCGTTCCAGCTGCGGGCAATGTGCCACGGAGCATGGAGCCTTATTCAGATGCTCGGGCAGCAGGTTTTCAGTATCTTCAAACCTGCTTCATGAACTCTGCCCTGACAGTAGTCGTTCCGGTTCACAACAGCAGGGATACCCTTGAAAAGGTTATTTGCCCTCTTCAGGCGGAACTTGGGCCTGAAGATCGTCTGCTGGCAGTGAATGACAGATCTTCTGATGATTCTGCTGAGATTCTCTCCAGACTGGGTGTTGAAACCATTGATAGCTACGGAAAACCCGGAGCTGCAGGAACAAGAAATACAGGCGGAATGGCCGCCGAAACGCCCTGGATTCTCTTCGTTGATTCGGATGTTGTGGTTCCATGCGGATGGAGAATGAAGCTTGCTTCACGAATGGAGAGTGTTGAGGCTGTGCAGGGCGTTTACAGCCGGAAGGCTGCAGGTAAAAGTGCAGCTACATTCTACAAGAACTACTATTACTTTCATACATTTACCAGAAGAATCAAAGGCCCTTTCATCAAAGGATGCGGCACCTTTTTCTTTGCGGTCAAAGCAGACTCATTCAGGGATCTTTCCGGTTTTGATGAGAACATTGCCGGAGCGACAATTGAAGATGCGGATTTTTCTGAAAGGTTATGGGCCGGCGGGGGGAAAGTGCTCATAGCTCCGGATATTGAGGTATTTCACCTGAGAGAGTATTCAGCTGCTCAGCTTTTCAGATACGAATGGAACATGATGAGAGCCAAGGCTCTCTACATTCTCAGAAGGGACAGATCAAGAGGAGCGCCATCTATCAGTGTTGCCGGTTTTGGAGAGATGGTACCGGTTCTGTCAGGAGCTGTTTTCTCCTGGGTCTTTATTGCAGGTCTTGTGTTGTTTAATATTCCCCTTCTTCTGGCAGGGCTGCTGCTGACATTGGCAGGGCAGCTTCCTTTCATCTGCTACTCTGTTCATGATGGCGGTTTCAGAGGTCTGAAAGCCTGTTCTTTCATCTTTCCTGATCTGCTTCTTATAGGGCCTGCTTCTCTTTCTGCTCTCTGGTCAAGAATTATCGGAAAGAAGTACTGATGAAAACTGGGCTTGTAATTGTTTCAGCTGTTCTTTTTCTCTCTTTTGCTGTTTACGCAAACTCTTCTCTGAGGCTTCAGGGGCCGGCAGACAAAGCTGTTCAGCTGGTTACATTATTTCCGGCTGTACTGCTTTCAGCATTGGCTTTTCCGAATATTTTCCATGGCATACTCTCATTTTTCCGTAAAATTCCGTCTGGCACTTTTATAGGTCTGCTTTGTTCCTCAGTTTTTCTCTTTACCCTGTATCTCGCTCTGGTTCCTTTCGAGGGAATTCCCAAAGGCGGTGACGAAGCTGCGTATCTTTTTCAGAGCCGAATACTAGCCAGAGGAGAGCTTACAGCGCCTGCTCCGGAAGTTGAAGAGCCTGGCGAACTGTTCCCCTTCAGGCATTTTATCTTCAGGCAGGGAGAATGGTTCGTGATGTATACGATGCTTCACTCTTTTCTTCTTGCTCCTTTTACAGCAGCAGGTGTCTCATGGCTTCTGGGACCTGTTGAATCAGCTCTTTCACTGCTGGGAGCCTGGCTTCTGTTCCAAAGACTGACAGATGACCGAACTGCCAGGCTTGCTTCGGCAGTAATGACTCTTTCGCCTTTCTTCCTCTTCATGGGCGGAAGTCACATGGCCCACAATTCCAACCTCATGTTTGTCACATGGGCCATTTATTTTCTGGTAAGGGGCGTGCAGGACAGATCAGCGGTATTTCAGCTGCTGTCAGGATTTCTTCTGGGGCTTGCACTGAACACAAAACCCTACCCGGTTATGCCCTGGTCACTGACGGTCACACTGGTACTTCTGGTAAAGCTCAGGTCAAAGGCGCTGCCGGTCCTGCTTCGTATAGGGGCAGGGGCAGTTCTGCCTGTGGTTGTTTTTCTTCTGTTAAATCATCGCCTTACAGGAAATCCATTCTCGCCGCCGTACAACCTTGCCAGAGGGGGAGGGCTCATAGGGTTCGGAGAGGGAAAAGCCTGGTTCCCTGAGTACGGCGACAATGCCCATACTCCTCTCAGAGGGCTTATGAACCTGTTCAAACAGGCAGGTACCGGAAGCACCATTCTTCTTGGGTGGCCCTTTCTCTCGCTTATTCCTGCAATTGCCGCAGCGCTGGAATGGAAGAGAACCTGGCCGCTTTTTACAGCTGTTCTCATGATTGCGCCTTTCATGTTCATACACTACTCAGCTTCTGTTGATTATGGCCCAAGACACTACTTTACAGCACTTCCGGCATTTGCTCTTCTTTCTGCGGCAGGAATTATTGTGATGACTGATAAGTGGGGCGGCAGAGCTTCTGCTGCAGTGGCCGGTCTCTTCACTGTGGCTACAGTTATGGTGTACATTCCTGACGGTATTGCTCTCAGGAGCAGGCCATGGCAGGCAATTGACTCTCAGCCGCTCAGGATTGCCCGCGAGACAGTTCAGCCTCCTGCGGTGGTTTTCATGGAAGCAAGCGAGAACGGGTATCCCAACATCATGAGCGGTTTGCTGGGAACTGATCCTTTCCTTGACGGAGACATAATCTTCTGTGCACACCAGACCACTGAAAAAGACATCTGTCACATTGAGGGGATATTCAGCAACCGTTTACCATACCTCTTCTACTGCAGAGAGGGCCTCTGCTATATTGAGCCGTGGACAGTTGAGCTTTCCGATCAGCTTGCAGCTGAAAGAGATATGAGACCTTCCTGGGCTCCTGAAAACCTCTATACAGAGAGCTACTAAGCCCTGGTATCTGTTCTGTAGCTTATAGTAGTAACAACATGGGAGCAGGTGATTCAGAGAAGCCGGTGTTGAGTCTGGTATCTGTTCTGAGAGCTTATGGTGACAACCTGAGTTCGTTGCAGTGTCTGCTTATGAGAAGAACATTGGTTATTACTGTTCAGAATAATTTAAGCAGACTGATTCGTTCAGAAATAACTTTTGCAGGGGAGCTTCAATGTTTCCTGCTGTTTTTCAGGATTTCACTATTGAGTTTTTTGAAATACAGGCAGCTTGTTTTTTTTCTGAGGAGTGATTATCTGTTCCAATTCATGTGCTTGACTGATTAAGAAAACGGAGACCACTTGAGACACATCTGTTTCATGCCTGCATACAATGCTGAAAGACTCATGGAAAGCGTTGTAAGGAACATACCTGAAGAAGCCTGGAAGAAGATCGAAACCCTTCTCATAGTCAATGATGGATCTGTTGATGCCACCGGCGAGCTTGCAGAGAAGCTTTCAGAGGAGTTCCCACAGATAAGAGTTGTAAGCCATTCTGAAAACAGAGGCTATGGAGAGGCTCAGAAAACCGCTTTTGACTGGGCTCTGAAAAACGGCGCTGATACTGTTGTGATGCTTCACTCTGACGGTCAGTATCCCCCTGACTTCCTTATCAGAATGATTGAGCCTCTGGAAAACGGGGCACATGTTGTAGGCGGAAGCAGAACCAAGTATGGTGATATGCGCCACGGAGGAATGGGGCAGGCCAGATACTGGGGAACGGTATGTCTGAACTGGGTTGAGAATGTTGTGTTCAGAGCAAATCTTACCAGTTATCACAGTGGTTACAAGGCATACAGCATTACAGCCCTCAGGAGTATTCCGTACAGTAAGTACTCAAGCACATTCAACTTCGATTCTGAAATGCTGGTGGGAGCCATAAGGGCAAATCTCAGAATTGATGAGGTTCCAATCCCTACAATTCATGGTGAAGGTTATTCAAGCCTTAAGCCTGTTCCTTACGGTATCAGCGTGCTGAGAACACTGTTCAGGTTTGTTTCGAAAAAAATCTAGTACTTCCTGCCTGTGAAGTACTGCAGTGTTCCCTGAATTATTCCCCAGCCCAGCACCGCCATATCATAGAGGCACAACAGCGTAAATACCGGAATTTTTCTTTTTCCCAGCTTTTTGCCTGCTCCGATAAGAAACCCGGTATGGCACATGATTGCTGCTGCATAAGCAATTGCAGCCAAAGCGAGAAAAGATGCATTCAGGAAAAGTGCTGCCTGTACCAGCAGAAGCTGTGCAACAAGTACCAGCAGAATGGAAAGTACCACCCATCTGCTGTGATGAGTTCCAGATTCCCTCACATTGATATACCTTGCAAGAAGCCTGTTTTTTATCTGACGCCAGCCGCTTTTGGCTTGAGCCCTTGCCATTCTCAGCCTTCGACTGGTGAACTGTCCCAGTGTGTATGATGCCAGGTGTGTGACCTGTATGGTCTTATCCACCAAAATCTTTCCACCTGAATCTGCAATAGTGTATCCCAGTTCTTCATCTTCCACTGTAGGTTCAGGGATTCTGACATTGAAACCGCCTGCTTCCAGAAACCTGTTTCTTCTCACAGCAGCACACCATGTGGCAAATGTTGCACTGTTTTCTTCCGGAATTCTGTTGATACTGTGGAAATAGTAGTAGTTCTGATAGAGTGAAACACTGTCAGAGGCAGGGCAGACTGGTGTATAGAGAGTCTGGAGCGCCCAGAGTGAAGTGTCTTCAAAATGATGTTCCACTTTTTCAATCAGATCAGGCGGAACTGTTACATCCGAATCCAGAAAGAGAATCACATCTCCTTCTGCTTTTTCTGCTCCCAGGTTTCGTGCTGCTGCCGGTCCTTTTCGGCCTCCGGTGGAAAGAATTCTGACAGGGAACTTTTTGCAGAGTTCTGCGGTTGAATCATCAGAACCGTCATCTACTATTATTATTTCGTATGGACTATGGTATTGCTCATTAATTGACCGAAGACAGTCATCTATTGTTCTGACGGCGTTCCAGACAGGGATTACAACGCTGGTGGTAAGTGACACATAAACCTCCACTATTCACCGGGGGACATCATTTGAAATCCTGAATATATTCTTGTTGTTCGAAAAACGAAATGTTCATACAGTCAGGAACCCAATGAAACACTACTGGCCGGAGTTTCTTGTACTGGCTCTTTTTCTTGCCGGTGATTTTCTGTTCAGCGGTATGGCTTCCGCTGCAGCTGCTGCAGCGGCAGGTGTGCTGGCTTTTCTGATTCTGCTTGTCTCAGGGAAGAAAAAGCCTGCTCTGGTTGTTGAAGGCCTTTTCTTCGGAGCTGTAACAGCAGCAGGCGAACTTACTGATTTTCCAGGAGGAACGGTCATACTGCTGGAACTCTCCATTGGCTCTGCTCTTCTTCTTTCAGCTTTATTTAAGTGGAAACTGCTCGAGAGAATGTCTATGGGCATGGTGCCCTCAGCTCAGGCCGCAGTTATGACTCTGGTTATGGGCAGTGTATTTACGGTGCATTCTCTTGTGTTCACCGGTCTGGTTCTTGCAGGGCATGGAAGTCTCCCTGTAGGCATACTGATATTTGCAGTTCTTTATTTCTCAGGCATTCGTTTTTCAGTGTCTGGAATGAATGCAGATAAGTCAGGACCGGGACTTGTTTCAGGAGAGGATGGAACTACACTTCTCGTAAACGGTACTCTTGAAACAGGCACAGTGGAATTGTCCATGGGGGATATCGCCGTTGCGGAAAAAATCACTCTCTCTGCTTCCGGTGATGTTTTCCTGAGAACCCTTGAAGAATACCTGCGAAGGAAAGGTTGCCGTGTTCTCAGTATCGGCTCGTGGCCTGAAGATGAAATTGATCTTGAAATAAGGGGGTATGTAAAGATAGCCGACATGTGGAAGAAGCGGCTGTAAGGTTTCCTGAAAACAGCTTTTTTCTACTCTTTTCCGGTGTTTTCCGAGGTTGACGGTAACATTGCAAACCGCCATTGTAGAGAACCGAAGTGCTACCTTCGGCATTATGTTTAATAGTTATAGATAACATATAAACCAGCAAGGAGGTCTTTCTTTGACCGACAGTAAATATCCTCGCTCTGAGGTGAACTCAGATATATGCAAAGGGTGCGGACTCTGTATCGCAAAATGCCCCAAGCAGGTTCTGGTGTTCTCACCGAAACTGAATTCAAAGGGTTATCACTACTCCGAGTATGTAGGCGAAGGCTGCATAGGATGCGGAAGCTGCTTCTACACATGTCCAGAGCCTGATGCTATTACGGTCTACATGAGGAATTACGATCCTTCAACTGACAGGGAGGCGTAGAATGGCACGAATGCTCATGAAAGGCAACTATGCAGCAGTGTACGGCGCTGCAATGGCCGGATGTACAGCTTACTACGGCTATCCTATCACACCTGCCAGTGAAATCGCCGAGTCTGCAGCGGCTATCTTTCCCAAACTTGGAAGAACCTTCCTTCAGGCAGAGAGTGAAGTTGCAGCGATAAACATGGTTTACGGTGCTGCCGGAAGCGGCCAGAGGGTTATGACAGGAAGTTCAGGCCCTGGTATCAGTCTGAAAATGGAGGGTATCTCCTACTGTGCAGGCGCCGGTCTTCCCTGTGTTATTGTTGATGTCATGCGAGGTGGTCCCGGTCTGGGCAACATCGGCCCTGAGCAGGGTGACTACAATCAGGTTGTAAAAGGAGGCGGACACGGCAACTACAAAAGCATAGTTCTTGCCCCTTCAAGCTGCCAGGAAATGTGCGATTACACCATGCTTGCCTTTGATCTGGCAGATCAGTATCGCACTCCTGTTTTTGTTCTTACCGATGGTGTTATCGGTCAGATGATGGAAGCTGTAAGAATCCCAGAAGCAGTTAAGGAACTGCCTGACAAGAGTGATTACGCAGTTTTCGGAACTCCATTGAATAAGAACCTGGTAAACTCCATCTACCTTGATCATGATGATCTTGAACGGTGGAACAATGAACTTCTGAAGAAATATCGGAAGATTGAAGAGAACGAAGTAAGGTATGAGGAATACATGATGGAGGACGCCGAGGTAGTTCTTATCGGCTATGGCTCTTCCAGTCGTGTTATTCGTACAGCGGTAAATGATGCCAGAGCAAAGGGTATCAAGCTGGGTCTCTTCAGACCTATAACCCTTTTCCCGTTCCCCTCGAAGCAGATTAACGCGCTGCCTGACAAGGGTGTTAAGCACATTCTCACAGTTGAACTCTCCACCGGACAGATGGTTGATGATGTCAACCTTGCTCTGGAAGGTAAGCTCAAGAGTGATCTTTACTTCCGTGTAGGAGGTAATGTTCCCTCTGCTGCTGAGATTCTCGAAGAAGTATCCCGTCTCTACGGGGAGGTAAAATAATGAAGAAGACAGTACTCAGAAAACCGAAGGGCTTTGTGGATCTGTACAAGCACAAGCCCGGTGCTGAGAAAAACAGAACTCACTACTGCCCCGGCTGCGGTCACGGAATTCTTCACAAGCTCATTGCTGAAGCCATGGAAGATCTTGAAATAGTTGACGACACCATCTTAATCAGCCCTGTGGGCTGCAGTGTGTTCGCATACTACTATTTCAACACCGGCAACTTCCAGGTGCCCCACGGTCGTGCTCCTGCCGCTGCCACCGCAGTAAGCAGAGCCAACCCTGACAAGGTCGTTATCAGCTATCAGGGAGATGGCGATCTTGCAGCTATCGGAGGAAACAATATCCTTCAGGCTGCAAACAGAGGCGAGAACATGGCAGTGTTCTTTGTGAACAATGCCATATACGGAATGACCGGCGGTCAGATGGCTCCCACAACACTGGAAGGCCAGATTACCACCACATCACCATACGGCAGAAATCTTGACACAGACGGTTACCCTGTAAAGATGTGCGAGGTTCTCAGCCAGCTCACAGCTCCCAACTACATTGAGCGAGTATCTCTTCATAATCCTGCACACATCAGAAAAACCAGAAATGCAGTTCGCAAGGCTCTCAAGAATGCCAGGGAGAGAAAGGGATTCCAGTTCGTAGAGGTTCTTTCCACCTGCCCCAGCGGCTGGAAGATGGATCCTCCAAAGGCAATGGAGTGGCTGGAAGAACACATGATTCCTCTCTATCCTCTCGGTGTCTACACCGACCTTGGTGAGAATGCCAAGATAGTAGAGAGACCAAAGAACATCATGGATCCTGCACAGGTCTGGGAGAAGCTCGGTATTTCTGCTGACGAAGATGTTGATCTTGAGCGTCCTGAAGCAGACGAGAAGTTCAGCAAGATGTCCATAAGGGTTGCAGGTTTCGGAGGCCAGGGAATCATGGTTACCGGTCAGGCTCTTGCCAGCATTGCCCTTGAATACGGATACAATGTGTCATGGCTTCCAAGCTACGGTCCTGAAATGCGTGGTGGAACTGCAAACTGCTCTGTAAATATTCAGGACGGAATCATCGGTGCTGCAGAGGCGGTTCTTCCAACAATGGTTCTGGCCATGAACAGACCCAGTATGGAAAAGTTCGAGAAGTTCATTGAGCCAGGGGGCACTCTCATGTACAACAGTACACTGATAGAGGTGGAGCCTGAGAGAACAGACATAAATGTTTATGCTGTTCCTATCACAGGTATTGCCGACGAACTCGGCAACACCAGAGTTCAGAGTATGGTTAATGTAGGCGCATATGCTGCTGTTACAGGAACCTTCAAGCCCTCTGACATAATCAAACTGATGCCCAAGCTCTTCAAAGGCAAGAAGCAGGCCATCATTGATCTGAATGCCAAGGCTGTTCAGGCAGGTTACGACTATGTTAAGGAAAACTTCTAGAAAACTGGATCGCTGAAGTGCTTCCCCCCCGGGGCAGAGAGGCCATGGGGGGGGAGCTTTACCAACCCTGATTGAGCAGGATGATACCATGAATCTTTTCAGGATGGCCGGGAGCTATCTGGATCCTTATCAGCCATCGTTCCTGATTCTTTTTGTTACATCCAGATGTAATGCCAGTTGCGAATTCTGTTTTTACGCCAGAGAGGTGGAAGATACAAGGAGAAAAGTTCAGGAACTAAGCACAGATGAGATGATAAGTATTTCCAGAAATTGTGGTGTAATTCCTTACCTTCTTATCTCAGGTGGGGAACCGGTTCTTAGAGATGATCTCTTTACAGTGATATCTGCCTTCATAGAAAATGCCCATTCACAGTTCATCACTATACCGTCAAATGGTTTGAACCCCCGCAGGAGCTATGACTTATTCTCAAAGCTTACAGCGAAATATCCAGGAAGCCACTTCAGAGCAGCATTAAGTGTTGATTACTCAGATCATAGGCATGACAACCTGAGGGGCGTACAAGGGTGCTTGGAAATAATTCAGAATACTGCAGAAAGAATTCGGAGTCTTCGAAGGAACCGAAATAATCTGACTCTTGATGTGGTTACAGTTTATACCAATGACCCTGATCAGGACCATTGTGAGATACGAAAATGGGTAGAAGAAAAAATCGCTCCTGACAATCATGAGCTTCATGTATTGAGACCAGAATGGCCTGATCTGATCGTTGATGGGCTCAATGTGCAGGATTTTCTTAAGAATATTGCTATATATAGGAATAATAGCGATAGGAAAAAGGAATCTCGTCCGTTCAGCTCTTTTTTTAGGGCCTTAAACGGTCTTTATATAAAAAATATACAAAATATCATCGATCGCAACCGTATTTCTCCATGCAAGGCCGGCAGAAAAATCACAGTAATTGATGATACAGGAAAAGTAAAGCTTTGTGAATACAGGAATGAGATATTGGGAGACCTTCGTTCAAGTGATTACAGTTTGAAGAAAATACTTAAAGATTCCCGTAAACGCCTTAAATCTAAAGATATTACCTGCTGTTCCTGTACATGGGAGTGTGCAGTATCATGCAATATCGTTACCGATGTTACTTTATTTCCAGCACTGAGTGCGCAGATACTCAAAAACATTTTTATGAGAAAGACTGATTCAAAATGAAAGTTGCTCTGCTGCGGACTCCGGTAATCAATCTTAAAAACAGTCCTTTTGGCTCCGTCCCAGGTATTATTGCCAATTTACCTTATCTGACAGGTGTGCTAATGGAGCACGATCACAGTGTTACTATTGTGGATGCTTACGGGCTTGCTCCTCACAGGTTTTCTCCGTACCTGGACAAGTTTGAGGCAAGGGGACTTCTTCCAGATGAAATAGCTCAGTGCATTCCCTGTGATGCTGAAGTAGCCGGTATATCGGTACACTGTACATTGGAACACGGCATGGCTATTAACATCATTAAAGAGGTAAGGAAGGCCTTTCCGGATATTACCATTGTAGTTGGAGGATATCATACTACCTTCTGTTATGGCCCTTTCATTGATGCCGGTGCTGATTATGTACTGCAGGGAGAGGGAGAGGAGCGTTTTCCCATGCTCCTTCGTAAGCTTTCCACCGGAGAACCTTTCACCATGGACGGTATTCACAGTGAAACACATAATCTTGAGCGAGAGCCAAGGGTCTGCCCTATAGAGGATCTTCCATTTGCTGTTTATGATCCTCTTCCGATGGAAACCTATTGGAAGTTGCATTATGCACACGGCCCGGTCAGGACAGGCAGATACATACCCATGCTTACCAGTAGAGGCTGTCCTTATTCATGCGCTTTCTGCCAAACTCCTAAAATGTGGGGTGGAAAGTGGATGGCAAAATCTCCAACCAGAGTAATTGATGAAATGGATCACTATCATAAAATGTACGGTGTATCCGATTTTCATATTCAGGATGAGAACTTTTCCCTTTCAAGAGAGAGAACTAAGAATTTTGCTCAAGAGCTGCTTAATAGAAATCGGAAGTATACCTATTGCTTCCCATCGGGCATAAAAGCTGAGACTGTGGGATTTGATGAACTGGAACTTCTTTACAGATCAGGATGCCGTTACATATCTCTTTCTCCTGAGTCTGCATCAAAAAAGGTTTTGAAACTTATGAATAAACCTGTGGATTTGGAGCATATGGCCAGTGTTGTAAAGTGGTGCTACCAGCTGGGAATAAGGGTAAATTGTAATTTTGTGCTTGGCTTCCCTGGGGAAGAGCTGGAAGACAGGAAAATGACATACAGATACATCAGAAAACTTACAAGGTTAGGAATGGATGAAATTACTGCCTTCATGCTTACTCCTCTTCCTGATACAGGTGTAGCTGATTTGAAACCTGATGATATTGAGTATGAGAATATTAACTTCTCACCAACTTGGCGTGACAACTACAGACTTATCACTTATGCCAGATTATGGATATACATAAATTTCGCATTGCTGAAGTGTGTTTTTCATCCCATAAGAGTGATTGATAATATTCTATCTGTTCTCACAAGAAGATTCAAAATGAAGAGCGATATGACTGTGTACCGATTCGCAGTTGACTTGTTTGACAGACATCTGCGCAGGAGAAAACCTGTTAAAACTGTTAAGGTAAACTGGTTCAGCCGTAAGTGAGCTTCAGAGAATGGTTCTGATGAGGTTTCATCCTCTTTCAGATGGGGTTTTCAGCAGTGAGAGAATGCTTATAATCTGACTTGAGTATACTCTGCATCAATTGAATGGAGACCGGTATGATATTGGAGAAACTTTTTCTGATTTTGCTAGTTGTTTCAAGTGCTGCCCTGGGTTTTGGTTATGTGGATGCTATTGGTCTTGGCAGCCCTCTTCCTGGAACCGACCCGGTTTCCCACGGTTTTGGAGGAGTGGCTTCTCTTGGAGTGGGTAATATGAGCCTTTTCGGCAACCCTGCGGGAATAGAAGGGAACTCATCCCGTATAGATATTGCCATAGGCCCCCACATAATGAAAGAAACAGTGGATGACGGGGCTGGAAAACACAGCCTTACATATGCAGGACTGGGAGCAGCAGGCTGCCAGGCTTTGTTCGGCACTGGGAATACTGTGTTTGCCCTGGGATTTGCAAGAGTAAGAGACTACACATACAAAGGTGAGTACTTCTTCCGTGAAGAAAATCCTGATTCTGCGTTTATCATAGCCGGTTTTGAAAACATTACAGTAAGCGGCGGAGTGTTTGAGGCTGCTGCAGGCGCCGCCATTGAAGCCCTGGAAGGTGTTTCCATAGGAGCTTCAGCAGGATATCGGTTCGGTAACATTAACTATGACTACTACTGGCATCATTTCTCAGAGAGCATTGATGACTCTTCTTCGGCCTGGAGCCGTGAAGAGGGAGAGCTTGCATGGAGGGCTGGCGCAACTGCAAATATCGGTAATGGAGCAAAGCTGGGAGCATCGTTTTCATCTGAATCTGAGAACTGCCCGTCAACTCTGGCAGCAGGGGTGGCATTCGGTGATATGGCAGCAGGTTTTCCAGGCATAGGTGTAGAGGCAAAACTCTATGATAAAGGAGAAGATACTGCATGGTCTGCTCTGGTTTTCGGAGGAATACATGCTGAACAGAATTTGTTTTTCAGAGGAGGAGTCTCTCTTTCTTCCAGAGGAAGCGACCAGTCAGACCCTGCTTTGGGAATATCTATGGGGACCACTATAAGCTTCTCCTGGGCTGATCTTAATGCAGCTTTCAACTACGGAAGTGAAAATCGCAGTGAAAATGTATTTGGCTACCCTGAGGTGAATTCAGTAAAAGATGTGATTACCGCCCTTTCCGTCGGGCTGACAATTCCACTTTAACAGATTGGAGTTTAAGATGAAGTACTTTTCGGCACTGGTGATTCTTTTCTCCACTTCAATATGCTATGGATTCGGTTATCACGACTCTATGAACAACGGTTCGCCCCTGCCTGCCTGTTCCCCTTCAATGGCAGCACTGGGGTCCTGCAGAGCTATTGGTATCCCTGAACCGGTGAATGTTTTTACCAATCCTGCAAGGCTGGTTCTTGTGCCTCCTTCGGTTCAGGTTTCAGCGTCCTCCGTATCCTGGGCTGAAAAGGTGCTTGAAAACGATCTGGAAAAGACAGTGAGAACCATGATGGTGCTGGGTAACTTCTCAGGTGCAGCAGTTTTTTCCGCAGCAGGTCTGTCTTTTGCTGCAGGGTATGCCAAGGTTGCTGAGTTCGGATATGAGGGCACACACGAAGTTTACGATAACCCTGACCTGCCGCCTGTGGGTTTTGAGGTACTGAATTCCAAAGGAAGTCAATGGGAAGGAATGGCCGGTGTTTCCGGAAGAATAAGCGGCTCCCTTTCCGCAGGCTTCTCAGGAGGCTTCAGAACTGCCGAGGCAGACTACGAATACTTGTTCAACAGTTATTTGATAACTATTCCTGACTCGTCAGCGGTATGGAGCTTTGACGAAAGTGAGTTTGCCTGGCATGCAGGTGTTGCACTTACAGGGGACATTTTCAACACAGGTGTCAGCTATTCATCTGGAACTGCAAGAATGGATGAAACGATAGCATTCGGAGCAAGTGTTTATGCGGCTCATATCAACAAGATAACTGTTGGATTCGAGGGAGAGATCATTTCTCCTGCAGACGGTAATCATTTTCTGGGAAAGCTTTCAGTGATAATGCCTCTTACCAATAACCTGAATGCTCTTACCTCAGCCAGTTTTGATGATCAGCGAATAGCAAACCGTGCCGGATTTGGTTTCGGAATGGGTTTTGAAGGCAGAGTGAACAGATTTCTCATCAGCGGAGGCATACTGAACAGGTTCAAGGCCAGAAAGAATACAGCATTTCCCAATGAAGGCGCAGAGCGCATTGACGATTCAGCTACCCAGATATCCTTCGGGGTCTCATACAGGTTCTTTGAATAGAATTCGCAGCAGGTCTTACAGGGAAGTCTTGCTTCGGTGTTCTCAGGCAAGGTACAGATAAGGGTGCAGAATTCCTCGTATACAGCCGAATTTGCAAATAGGTTCGTTTCTATAAAGGCAGGTTTATCAGAAATTGTATTTATTGAATTACTCTGGAGCTGAATGATGCAGGCTTCTGATACCTCATGGGTTCGCCTGATTTATAACCCCTCTTCAGGAGAAGTGACTGCTGAGGGAAATCTTGAAGGAATACTCTCCATAACAGCAGAGGAATTAAACTCATTGGAGAATCCGATAGATTCTTTTTCCGGCAGTATTGCGTCTGCGCTAACTGAAGGCGGCACTCCCTTTACTGATTCTGATACAGGGCTTTTTGTCATTCCCGATTGTACCGGTTTGAACAATTCTGTAACACTGGTGAAAACCGGAGGTCCGGAGATAGACCTTGTTTCCGACATGGCTGCAGGAATAGTAGGTTTCTCTCCTGACGGCTCAATAATGAGATGGAACAGAAGAATGTCCTATCTATTCGGCCCCAGAGAGAAAGATGTTCTAGGGAGAAAAGCGGAGGATGTTCTTCCAGCTCCTGTTCTTTATGACTGGACCAGTGTGATCTCTTCAGCGCACATAGGACATGAAGTCCGTATAGAGTTCAGACCTTCCGGAGATAAGCGGATTGATGGTATGCTAAGCCAGGGGGGCACCGGTGTAATCGGTATCTTCACTGACTCCACTGAAGTTTACAAAACAGGAAAAAGGCTCAGGGCGCTTAACAGGTTGAATCAGGCATATCTCCAGTCAACAACCACCGGAATTCTTCTGTTGGACAGCCATTTTCGAATACTGTTGTCTAATCCTGGGTTTGGCATAATTACCGGGGAGAGAGGGTCACTCATAGGTCAGCAGCTTCATGATGTGCTTCCTGAGAATTCTTACAAGTGGGTGCATGATTCAACAGAGAGGCTGTACGGAGATGAGCAGTCTGAACTGTCTGAAGTACTTCCATTCAGAAAGCGTGACGGTTCTCTTCTTACTATTAAACACATACTCCGTGTGGTTCGCAATGGAATAAATCAGGCTGTAAACTATGTATGCCTCTTTCAGGACAGAACTGAAATATCCGTATTGAGGGAAGAGAACAGAAAACTCCGCAGAGGGCTGGAAGGAATCAGCAGACTTGCCGAAGAGCTGAAGACCGGTGAAAAAAGAGACAGTAATTCCTTTTGTGATAAAATACTTGGAATTACAGGTTCAGAGGCTGTGGTTGAATTCTCCTATGATCAGTCGGAAACACTTCGGCAGTCAGGCTGTGCAGGTAAATGGCCTTCAGAGTTCAGCTTCGAACATATTGCATCCCTCGGATTTCCCGCCTCTGTATGGAGCAGCGGAGTTGTTTGCACAGTAGGTCAGAGTGAGCTTGGAAGGCTTGCTTCAGTTTTCACTTCCTGTACAATAATTCCTGTTGGCTCAGGAGCTGGAAGCATGGGCTTTATAATGCTCTGCAATTCATCCATTACAGACAGCGAACAGAGCATTCTGAAACTGATTGCATTGCTCCCTGAACTGTCACTTGAATTACAGAAAAACTGCAGAAGCCTTTCATCTTCAGAGGGAACAGAGATTAGATGCGAAGCCCTTCTTTCTGACTTTCTGGGAAGTGTTCCGTTACCTGTCTGCGTACTCACCAGGGATAACCGTCCAGTATACTGGAATCCGGAAATGGAGCGTATTACAGGCATTACAAAAGAAATGGCAACACCTGAGAAGGTTCAGAGTATAATTGATCCTTCCGGTGTGGGTTTCTCCCTGGATTCCCTCTCTGCTGCAGGCACTCTGGACATGAGCAGTAATTCACTGGTTTGGAAGGTTAAGAAGCTTGATGGCACCATGTCCAGGCCATTTCGCTGGCATGTATCAATTCTTGAGCACCCTGAGCTCTTCAAAGGTGATTACGGATTCATTCTTACCGGACTCTATCCGAAAGGATATGCAGTAAGTACTGCAGAAAAACACGGCAACTCAGTTAACAGCCTTTCCATATTGAGTACTTTTACCAGATCAGTTCTTTCCGATAACAAGACAGAGATTTTTAAATCAGTATGGGATATTGCGCAAAGTCTTGACTGTTGCAGCGGGTTACATTTCTTCAGAGATGGTAAAGCCGCAGCTTCTTTTCCTGAAGATTCAGAACAGTTCAGGGAGACAAACGGCGAAGCCTGTGCCATACTGATAATGGACTATGCAGAGTATGAGGTAAGACCTTCCGGCAACGCCAATCTTCCGGTTCTCGAGTCAATATGTGAACTGGTTTCCAGTATCAGGGCTGCAAGATTAACAGATCCTTTGAAAAAGGGTCTGCCTGATAATCCGATGATGGCGAATCTGGCACTATTGATAGATGCTTTTCAGGATATCGCAACAGAATCCATGAGACAGGGAAATGCTCTGCTTAACCTTGTTGAGAAGTCTGATCCCTTTTCGGGTTTTGCAAGGACCATTGTTCTTTCACAGGAGTCGGCTCTGAGAATATCTGAGCTTGTCAAACTATCCTTCTCAGTTAATTCAACTCTCTTCAGAAAGGTTTCGTTACAGAGGTTCATGTCCGGTTTTCCTTCCGGTTTTGTAGAAAGAGGCCTCAGACCGCCTTCACTGTCACTCTCGGACAGTTTCCCTCAGGTGATGATCATTCCTGAAGTTGTTCTGAATTCTGTTTCCAGTCTATGCAGAATACTTACATCAGATTCAGTGATAGGGTTGGCCGTTGAATCTGACACTCTGACTGAAAGTCCTTCTGTACTGCTGAAGATAACCGGTCTTGCTGAGATGGTTACCGAAGAAAAAGTCAATCGTGGTTCCATCAGTCTTGATAAAGGTGTGTTTGATATATGGGCAGAGATCGCATTTATTTCCTCCCTGCTTGAAGAAGCCGGCTGCCGAATAGTTTCAAGTCCGGAAGCCCAGTGCACTGTACTGTTCACCAGAGCTGAGCTCTGATCCTAACTGCTTCTGTTAAGCAGCACTTTTGTATATTTGCGAATACTTTTACAGGAGGACAGGGCAGTGAAAAGCTATGATTTCAGGGAAATTGAGAAAAAATGGGCTCCCTTCTGGGAGAAGGCGGATCTGTACAAAACAGGCAGCAATCCTGACAGGGATAACTTTTACTGCCTGGACTATTTTCCCTATCCTTCCGGAGCAGGTCTCTCTGTTGGACACTGCAGAAACTACATTCCTACAGATGTCATTTCCCGAAAGAAGAAAATGGACGGTCTTAATGTCCTTCATCCTATGGGCTGGGATGCCTTCGGACAGCCTGCTGAAGAGTATGCCATCAAAACCGGAACTCATCCTGCGGAAGTCACACGAATAAACACTGCAAATTACAAGCGTCAGATGAAGCTCTTTGAAGCAGGATATGACTGGAGCAGAGAAATAAACTCCTCGCATCCTGACTACTACAGGTGGACACAGTACTTCTTCCTGCTTCTCTTTGACAGAGGTCTTGCATACCAGTCAGATAACTATCAGATGTATTGCCCCAGCTGCCGCATCGTACTCTCAAATGAAGAATCAGCAGGGGGTATATGCTGGCGCTGTGACGGTGAGGTTACCAGAAAAAGGCTGCCCCAGTGGTATTTCAAAATCACAGAGTATGCAGACAGACTCCTTGACGATCTGGATGGTCTGAACTGGCCGGAATCCATCAAGGCTATGCAGAGGAACTGGATAGGTCGTTCAAAAGGTGCCGAGGTTGTTTTTTCTGTTGAAACAGGTAGCGGAAAAACTCTTGAGCTTCCAGTTTATACAACAAGAATAGACACTATTTTTGGAGCCACTTTCTGTGTTCTGGCCCCTGAGCATCCGGACCTTATGGAGATATGCTCTCCTGACAGGCTGAATGAGGTAAAAGAATACATCCTGGCCTCTTCTGCAAAGAGCGACCTTGAGAGGATGGTTGAGGGAGAAAAGGAGAAGACAGGTGTTTTCACCGGAGCATATGCACTGAATCCATTTAACAGCCGGAAAGTGCCCATATGGACAGCTGATTATGTTCTTGGCGGTTACGGCACAGCCGCGATAATGGCGGTGCCTGCCCATGATGAGAGGGATCATGCCTTTGCGGTAAAATTCGGCCTGCCGATAATTGAGGTGGTTGCCCCTGATGGTGTACCTCAAGGGGTTCAGGAGGCTGCCACAGTTGCAGATGGTGTGCTTATAAACAGCGGCAGGTTTTCAGGCCTTTCCTCGGAGAAATCCAGAGAGGTAATGTCCAGGTACGCCGAAGAGAACGGTTTCGGTAAAGCGGAGACAAGATATCGTATCAGGGACTGGCTGGTGAGCAGACAGAGATACTGGGGGGCTCCTATTCCAATCATACACTGTGATAAGTGTGGTGCGGTTCCTGACAGGAATCTGCCGGTCATGCTTCCTGATGTTGAGAGTTATCAACCTGATGACAGTGGCCGTTCTCCTCTGGCTTCCTGCGAAGAGTGGGTAAACACAGCCTGCCCCGAGTGCGGTGCCCCTGCCAGGCGTGAAACCAGTACCATGGCAGGATTTGCCTGTTCAAGCTGGTATTTTCTTCGGTTTGCCTCTCCTGATTGTGACACTGCTCCTTTTGATCCGGAAGAGGTAAAGAAATGGCTGCCTGTGGATCTCTATGTAGGAGGAGCTGAACACGCAGTAATGCACCTCATCTATGCAAGGTTCTGGACAAAGGTAATGCATGATGCAGGCATGCTGGATTTTGTCGAGCCTTTCAGCTGCCTTAAGAACCAGGGTATGCTGCTCAGCTATGACCATCAGAAAATGTCCAAGAGCAAGGGAAATGTCATTACTCCAGATGAAATGGTGGCAAAGTACGGAGCAGATGCTCTCAGACTCTACATAATTTTCATGGGTCCTTTTGAAGCGGAGATAGAGTGGAGTGAGGAAGGTATTGCCGGAACCTACAGGTTTATCAGGCGAATATGGTCACTTTTCATAGAGACCGCTCAACTGGAGGAAAGTGCTTCCGATGGAGCATTCGAGAAGGAGCTGAAGTTTCAGCTTGCTAAAACAGTTAAAAAGGTAACAGAGGATATGGATGACTTCCAGTTCAATACTGCAGTTGCAGCAATGATGGAGTTCCTGAACTTCCTCTCAGCCAACAGGGAAAAAGCATCTTCTGCAGCAGACACATGGAAAAGGGCCCAGAAGGATTTCCTTACAATACTTGCCCCCTGCGCTCCGTTCATCACCGAGGAACTGTGGCATGAACTTGGTTTTGGAACTGCCGGTGAAACCATTCACAATCAGCAGTGGCCTCTGTGGGTTGAGGGAGATCTTGTACAGGATACAATAGAGATAGTAGTGCAGATAAAAGGAAAGATAAGGGACCGCATAACGGTACCTTCAGAAGCAACAGAAGCACAGCTTGAAAAGCTGGCGCTTGAAAGCAGAAGAATACAGGAACTGCTTCAGAGGGAATCCCCCAGAAGGGTTATTGCAGTTCCAGGCAGACTGGTCAACATAATTACCTGATACCGGAAGGAATCTAATGGCAAAGCAATACGCAGCTGCACCGGAAATGACAATCGAGACCGACAGAGTTTACAAAGTTACAATGGAAACCGATAGAGGAGCCATTGAACTGGATCTTTTCCCTGAGTACGCACCTGTAACAGTGAACAACTTCGTTTTTCTTGCAGGTGATGGATTTTACGACGGTGTTTCTTTTCACCGAGTCATAAGCGACTTCATGATTCAGGGGGGTGACCCTACAGGAACCGGTATGGGCGGCCCTGGATACAGGTTCAAAGATGAGTTTGAAGGTAACCCTCTGACCCATGAAACCGGAGTTATTTCAATGGCAAATGCCGGTCCCGGCACCAATGGCAGCCAGTTCTTCATTACCCACTGTCCACAGCCCCATCTGAACGGAAGGCATACTGTGTTCGGCAGGGTTACCTCCGGTCAGAATGTCGTGGATTCCATTCGTCAGGGAGACACCATACACAAAGTAACAGTAAGCTGAAAAGAGAGCCATTGACAGTTCAGGGAGGGGCTCATCCCTCCCTGTTTGCTTTTTGAGAAAATATGCCGGTTAATGGAGACAGGAGGTTCTCATGCTGGCATGTACAAGAAGCGTCGGACTTGTGGGAATAGATGCCTTTCAGGTTGAGGTTGAGGTTGATCTCTCAAAAGGTCTTCCTTCCTTCACAATAGTCGGCCTGCCTGACAATGCAGTCAAGGAATCCCGGGAAAGGGTGCAGGCAGCCATTCACAACACCGGTTTTTCTCTTCCGGCGAAAAAACTTACTGTTAACCTGGCTCCTGCAGGGAGAAAGAAGGAGGGGGCAGCATTTGATCTGCCTATAGCTGTGGGCCTTCTGGCAGCTTCAGGCTTTGTGCCTGCCGAGAGAGCAGGCAGGTATGCCTATCTTGCTGAACTGGCCCTTGACGGCACACTGAGGCCGGTAAAGGGTGTTTTGCCAATGGCTTCAGGTCTTTACGGGCAGGAAATCGAAGGGCTTGTGGTTCCTGCCTGCAATTCAGGTGAAGCTGCCATAGCGTCTCCGGTTCCTGTTCATTCTGCTGACACACTGGAAGAAGTCGCTCTTTTTCTTCAGGGTGTATCGTCCCTCAGAGAAGCCGGAGAGGTATCACATACAGACTCTGAACCTGAGATTCTTCCTGATTTCTCTGAAGTCAGAGGGCAGCAGCAGGCAAAGAGGGCACTTGAGATAGCCGCGGCAGGCGGTCATAATGTTCTTATGATAGGGCCTCCAGGCTCAGGAAAAACAATGCTTGCAGCAAGGCTTCCAGGAATACTTCCTCCACTGTCCAGAGAAGAAGCCATTGAAACCACAAAGGTGTACAGTGTGTCAGGGCTTCTGCCTGAGGGGCAGGCTCTGGTTCGAAAAAGGCCATTTCGTGCTCCCCACCACACAGTCTCCACTCCGGGGCTTGCAGGCGGCGGTTCCAATCCAAGGCCAGGTGAAGTGAGCCTTGCCCACAACGGAGTTCTGTTTCTTGATGAACTCCCTGAATTCAGGAGGGGAGTGCTGGAAGTAATGCGGCAGCCCATGGAGAGCGGAAAGGTGATAATCTCAAGATCATCTGCCACAGTGGTGCTTCCTGCCAGATTCATGCTCGTGGCTGCCATGAATCCCTGCCCCTGCGGTTACCTGACCCATTCGACAAAGGCATGCAACTGCACTGCTTCCCAGGTTCAGCGGTATCTGGGCAAGATCTCAGGCCCTCTCCTTGACCGTATCGACATTCATCTTGAGGTTCTGCCGGTTCCCAGAAAGGAACTTGGGAATACTGAAGTCGCTTCCGAAACAAGCAGTATGATCAGAGAGAGGGTCATACAATCACGGAAACTGCAGAATGAAAGGTTTATGGCTGTAAAGGGAGTTCACAGCAACGCAGGAATGACAAGCACACTCACAATGAAGTACTGCCCGCTGAGCCCTGCAGGCAGAAAGCTTCTTGACGCAGCAGCCTCAAGATTCGGGCTTTCAGCCAGAGGTTACTACAGAACCCTCAGAGTTGCCAGAACCATCGCAGACCTGAACAGATCGTCAAAGATCTCAGACGCACATATCGCTGAAGCAGTTCAATACCGTTCACTTGGCAGAGACTACTGGGTATAACGCATCTTATGCTGAATCATGATCACTATCCGATTATCTGAGAAAATATTGTAATACCTCACAATCATCCTTATATCTCTGAATGATTTACTTCAGCAAAGATGAAAATAGATACAATCACTTTGCGGGACTTATCAAATCTTTTGCAAGTATTATCCAGAGTATTTCAATGTTTTCCGATTTACTGCAGAATGATTAATCAGTAAGGAAAGGCAGAGGCACCAAAGTACCTCTGCTCAAGGGGCAGGGGTGAGAATACTTGTTTGCTGCAGAATAGTTTTCAGCGCAATTGCAATGCAATGGTTTGTAACTGTGAGATCTGTAAGATCTCTGTACTTACCTGAGAACCACCATTCTGAAAGTTGCGGCTCCTCCTGCTGTGACAGCTCGAATGGTATAGAAACCGTTGGGGAGAGGTGAGCCGTCTGAATCAGTCAAGCCCCATTGCAGGGAGTGATTCCCTTCTGTGACCATCTGATCAGTCAGTGTGCCGACTTTTCTGCCGAAAATATCAAACACCGTTATGTTCATATTTCCTGCTTCAGGGACTGATACGGAGATTACAGCTGAAGTGGATACGGGATTTGCAGATACTGTTATCTCAGGCAGGCTGCTCTCCTGTTCCGGGATTCCAGCGCCGTTAATCAGTCCCAGAGAGTCAACCCTGGCCAGAAAAACATCATATGATGCAGCTCCTCCAATGAGATATCCTCCCTCGGAGCAGGGTAGTATGCCTTTAGGCCGCAATACCGCCTCAGGAATATCATGAAGTATCTGGTATATTTCAGCGCCGGTATTCTGGTTCAGGAAGCAGAAATATAACTTCTCATCATCGTTAGTACCTGTAACTGCAATTCTGCCATCAGGTGCAGGGCAGATACCTCCTACACAATCGTATTCCATCGACCAGATCAGTGAGCCGCCGTTATTTGCCCGCTGTACCCAGCTTCTGGTATCCATCGGCGGCATGGGAATTGAGTAGGTAGCGCATCCGTAACAGTTTCCTGCGGCATCTGCAAAGACTCCCTGAGTATCCTGATAATTCCAGTATGGATCATGGAAACTGCTTGTCCAAGGTACGGTTCCTGATTCATCGGCAATTCCCATCTGGAAGTCGCCATACATGCTTGTCCCTGCGATGGCGAAACTGCCGGACTGGAAATCTGAGTTACCGAAGGCTCTTATTTCGGACATCTGTGAGGGCACAGGAGTTGTCCATATAATATTCCCGTTTCCGTCTCTTTTCTGTATCTGGTCTTCCAACGAGAGAATAAGATCACCTTCCGGAGTTACATAAAGTAAGTCTGTCTTCTGAGGTAGGTTAATGCTCCATACAGTGTTTCCATATGAATTGTATTTTGTTAAGACTGAGGTTGCAGACACACTTCTCAGAAGAATACATCCTCCTCCTGAAACAGGAACCAGACCTCTGGGGGGTATGTCTAATGTGTGCTCCCAGTTGATCTGACCTGATTCATTCACCTGGGCAAGCCATGTGAAAGGATCTGAATCTGAGCCGTTCACATAACAGTAACTGGCGAAAGTGATGTTTCCATTAATCGGCGGCAGAACCAAAACATCTGTGCATGCCTCGGGACAGTTGAATGTGTACAGCCAGGTATCGTAGGCATATACAGCAGTAATCAAGGGACCGATAACGGTCAGCAGAAGAAAAGAATACTTCTTCATCTTATTACCTCCCTGGTGATGTTTTCGTTAATCGGCTGCAGAACCAGAACCATGGTGCATGACTCGGGACAGTTGGGCGTGTACAGCAGGTATCGCAGGCATATACAGCAGTAATCAAGGGATCGATAACAGTCAGCAGAAGAAAAGAATATTTTTTCATCTGACTACCTCCCTTATAGAAGTGAGCATTTAATGATACGAAAATAGTTTAAGAAAAGCAATGGATGAAAAAAGAGGCGCCTGAGCGCCTCTTTTTTCAGAGATAAACGATTTGCTACCTGAGAACTACTATCCTCTCGGTCATTACTGTCTCAGGAGTGGTTACGACCACAGTGTAGAAACCGTTAGGAACAGATGAACCGCTGGAACTGGAAAGATCCCAGTTGAGGGTGTGCTCTCCTGACATCATCTCCTGATCGGCAAGTGTGGCAACACAGCGGCCTGACAGGTCAAAGACCTGAACAGTTGTATTTCCTTCTGCTGACATACTGAAGGGAATGGCAGCATGTGCTGTGGCAGGATTAGGGAAAGGTGTGCTTATGGAGTTCACATAGACAGTGCCTTCAGTCTCACCCTCAATTCCGGAACCGCTGACTGTAATGGTACCCAGGTATGCGATGTGGTTGTAAGCCCATGCAGTAATAAGCATATCACCTGTGGTGGAAGGGCTGACAGGAATAGAGACCTGTCCTGAAGCGTTGGTGTTTTCAACCTCGTATACTTCTGCAGTGGACCAGTTATCACCCTTGAAGAGACAGACTCTTGCTCCTGAAACAGGGGAACCGCCGGCATTCACTGTAATGTCAACAGTTGTTGCTCCTGGAATGGTTGCAGGATAGGTTGCCGAGAGCTCAGTGGCATCTGCAGTCCATACAGGAAGCTCAGGCTCGCCAAACAGATTGTATTCTTTTACACACCAGTCGGTTACATTGTCTGAGGGCGGACACATTTCGTCACGACCGAAGAAGTGCATTCCTCCGAGGGAAGTCTGGTTCTCGTTCCAGTGTTCATCATAGATTTTCTGGCAGAGAACTTCGCTTATTCCGTTGCCCGGATTGCTGGGGCTGCCCCATCCGTATCTGGCATTGAAACCGCCGAAGCCGCCTCCGCCTGTACTGGCAAGCCAGGCATCTCCCATGCACTCGTATCCGTCCAGATGACCTATAAGACAGCTGATAGAGTTCCAGATAGCAGGAAGGTGGCCGTTGGAGATGTTCTGAAGGGCCATGAAATCTGAAGTATTGTATCCACCCCCTGGAAGGGAGAAGCCTGTTTCTGATCCATGACTTGCGTGATAGACATGGTGTGGACCTGCATTAATCATTGCAGTGGTGATTGCTGAATTGTTGTTACCTGCTGAATCGTAGCACTTTTCTTCCTCCCACGAACTGGAAGGAACATAGCCGCTGATTATCTCAGCGCCTGCGGAACCGTAACAGTAGTAGGGTGAACCCCAGAGAAGTTCTGTTGTGTAGCCTATTCTCAGTTCCTCAGGAGCAGTTTCGAAGTAGTCAGCTGTGGTTACCTGTTCATAAGCCAGAACCTTGTCCAGGAACAGATTAGCCTCAGATGTACTGTTCACGCTTGCACGGCCTGTAAGCAGGTCTGGATGGTAGTCAACATTATCCACACCGTACTCACCCCATACAGAGTTTCCGTTGGAGTTCCACTGGTCTGCGCCGGGAACTGTATCGTTTATGTCTGACCAGTACAGATCTACAGGTGGATACTCCAGGTAGCTGCTGTAAGAAATTTTTGCGTCTCTGCCTGCAATGATGTTGTCGTCACCCCAGATGAGTACATACTCAACACCCTCATCCCTGCAGTCGGTAAGGAAGGCTCTGATCTCCTGCTGAAGGTCTGTGCATGAGTACTGTGACTGGATCCAGGTTGTGGTGTAGACACTTGTAGGAATACCTTTTCGTGTCTTCCAGTCGGCAAAATTCTGAGCATAGCTTTCATAGGAAGGAGTGGCTATAACAACATATTCGCCGTAAGTCAGGTCTCTGGATGGAACGATGTTTGCACCGCTGGCCTGAACCATGTCAGGGTTGACCACGGTGTTTTCCACCATTGTGCGGATTCTTTCTTCACTCTGTGCTGATCGTGTTCTTACCTGATAGAAATCGGCAGCTTCAGTGCTTACTCTGATCTCAAGATTGCTGATCACCTCAATTGCGCCTGAAGCAGGATTCCACCTTACAGGGTTAACGGTGACATACGCAACCGGATGTCCCATGAGCATTGATGAACCCTGAAGTTTTACAGCCTGTGCAGGCCAGAACTCAGTTGATGAATAGATGTGGGTATCAGGAACAGGTATGGCAATCTCGGTTTCTCCCATAAGGCTGATGGGAACAGGCGCTGTTGCAGGGAGCACTGTGTACCTTCCGCGCAAACTGCTCCAGGTGACATCAGTAACTTCGATCGATTCAGCTCTGGTGCCTCTGGGAAGAGCAACTGTCGCACTCATTACCGGAAGGGCAGGTGCGCCTTCCTGAGTAACAGACAGAACTCCCGGCATGCTTACAGCAGTATAGTTGGCATACTCCCTTATCTCAACTGTTTCTGCTGAAACAGGGATGTTTACCGTAAATTCTGCTGCAAACACATTTGACAGCAGAATCAGTGAAAGAGCTGTTATCAGCTTCATTAATCCTCCTTAGTGTTTTGTATCATCTCAACCGAATCAGGACACGATAAAAGTATATATATATGATTTTCGTGTGTTTGAACAGGGTTGTTTTTTATGGAGATTACAGTGTGCTATTCAGATGAGAATTCTCTGAACTCAGCAGCTGCATTTCTTACTGACGCAGAGTCTGCAGGGGCCAGATTCCACTGCCATAACGGTTCATCCGAATTTCTTGAGAACAGGTAAATTCCTGAGCTGTCTCCAGCTATGAACCAGTCACAGTCCAGAAACGCGAATCCGGTTGCTGCGGCTTCTTCCGGAGCCATGGCACCAAGAGCGGCGGGATTGCCGTGCACATTGTAGTAAAGGCCGTTACCCTGTTCCAGAAGAGTGGAGAAGTAGGATGCAAGATTTCTGCCATCATTCACTGTAAACACAGAAACAGAGAGTATTGGCAGAGAGGTATCAGCAGTATCAGCGGCAAGTGAACCCCAGTCTACACCGGTGTCCTCTGAGGCATCATTTGTTTCGACACCTGAAATGGCATCCTGGGAGTCTTCCGCGTTATCTGTGATAATGTCACCGATGATCAGTGCGGAGAAACCTGCAACCACAGCTATCATTATCACTGTTGAAAGGTTGCTCTCTTCCTCATTGGGAGTTGAACCGCCACCCTGGCCCACAGGAGAAGCCAGGGCGGTATTGACAGTGAACAAAAGCAGTATCAGTACCGCTGCCGGCTTCTTCATGATTTTACTCCTCGTCCTTCTGGTATTCTTCCATAACCTTCTGCTGTACATCTCTAGGTGCAGCTTCGTAATGGCTGAAAGCCTGAGTGAAGCTTCCTCTGGCCTGGGTGAGGGAGCGGAGAGAGCTGGTGTACTGGTAAAGCTCCGCTTCAGGAACTATGGCCTTGATAACCTGAAAGCCGCCTTGAGCTTCCATTCCCTGAATTTTGCCTCTTCTGGTATTCACATCTCCCATAACATCACCCATGAATTCGTCGGGAACAGTGATTTCAAGGAGCATCAGAGGCTCAAGAAGAACAGGCCCTGCCTGCATCATCAGATCCTGAAAGCATTTGCTGGCTGCAAGCTTGAATGCCATGTCGGAAGAATCCACAGAGTGTGAGGAACCGTCTGTAACAACAGCTTTGATATCTATAACCTCGCTGCCGGAAATAGGCCCTTTGTGCATGGATTCCACAACACCCTTTTCCACTGCAGGTATGTACTTTGTGGGGACATTTCCACCGGTAACCTCACTTGCGAACTCGAAGCCCTCTCCTCTTGGAAGAGGCTCAATCCTCATTATAACATGGCCGTACTGCCCGCGACCTCCGGACTGCTTCTTGTGCTTGTAGGCCCCTGCCGCTGTTTTGGTAATTGTTTCTTGATAGGCGATTCTGGGCTTAAGGAGTTCAGTGTCTACGCCGTTCATGTCTTTGAGCCTTGTGAGCATGGTCTGAAGATGAAGCTCACCCATTCCGCTCACAGTGGTCTGACCGATATTGGCTTCGTTTCTGGTGATAAAGGTAGGATCCATTGCGCCAAGCTTGTGCAGCCCTGCACCCATCTTGTCTTCATCACCTCTCTTTGTGGGAACAATTGCAGCCCTGTATACCGGGTTTGGAAAGTCGATGGGCTCAAGTTTTACCTGATGGCTCTTGTCGCAGAGTACATCGTTGGTGATGGTGTTCTTGAGTTTTGCAACAGCAATGATGTCACCGGTTACCATCTTGTCGGTATCCTGCCTTGAGGCTCCGTTCATGTAGTAATAATTGCCAAGCCTTTCAGACTGGCTTCTGCCTGTATTGATAACTTCGTGAGAGCCGCTTGCGCCTCCTCTGAGAACCTTGATGTAGACCATGTCGCCAACATGCTTGTCAAGCTTGGTGCTGAAAGCTCTGGCTACAAAACCTCCTGAAGGCTCAGGTGAGACAGAATCACCCTCAACAGCATTAACCGGACCAGCCTCAAGAGGTGAAGGGCCGTATTCAACCACAGAATCCATAACAAAGCTCTGACCGGCAGGAGGAAGTGAAGTACCGCAGAAGATGGGGAAAAGCCCTCTGTTCTTCACTGCTATGCTGATCCCTCTGGAGAGTTCATCATCAGTAAGAGTTTCGTTGGCGAAGAATGATTCCATGAGTTCTTCGTCAGCCTCTGCAGCTTCCTCTATGAGCATCATGCGGTATTCTTCGCACTTGTCTTTTGCACTGTCGGGCAGGGGCATTTCGTTACCCTGTGTATCAACAGCCTTGCCTGTAATTACATTTGCAATACCCTTGAAGGATTCACCTTCCATTATCGGGAATGCAACAGGAACTGCATGCTTGTTGAACATTTCCCTGGCCTGTTCGATAACCCTGTCGAAGTCTGCATTTTCTCTGTCGATTCTGTTCACATAGACAAACACAGGAATGTTCGCATCAGCTGCGAATTTCCATGTCTTGAAGCTTCCCACCTCAACACCGTCGGTGCAGTCAATGAGAAGTACTGCCATTTCAGCAGCTGAGAGGGCGCCAATGGTCTCGCCGTAGAAATCCGCAAGACCTGGAGTGTCTATAATGTTGACCTTGTGTCCCTTCCACTGGCAGTTTGCAATGCTGGAACCGAAGCTGTGCTTCTTTTCCCTGCTTTCCGCAGTGTAATCGAAGACACTGGTGCCGTCGTCCACCGAACCGAGCCTTTCACAGCCGCCGCCTGTGAAGAGCATTGCGTCGCAAAAACTTGTCTTGCCAACAGAACCGTGGCCCAGTACCACAACATTCCGCAGTTTTTCAGGAGTGTAATTTTTCATCTCTGTCTCCAGTTTATGGTTATTGCTATTGCTATCTAAGTAAAGTAAATAGCTAGTATCGGTCTTGTTGCAGAAACTCAATATTACCGTGGAAGGTATGGTTCTGTCAACAGTTGTGGTGGGCTGGTCAAAGGTGCATATGTTGTATTATCAAATGAGCCTGAGAATTTACTCTAATCAGGAAACCGGTAGCGAAATGGATATCATCAGACTTTTTCCGGTAATAGGAGCTGCAGTTGCAGTTGTTCTGCTGCTGCGTAAGGTCTTCGAAGACTTCAGCGGCCCGTCCAGGGAAGAAAAGTACAAACAGCTTGAAGCAGAACAGAAAAAGTCTGACAAAAAGATTACAGGAAGAAATACTCCCAGGTGTCCCCTCTGTGGAGGAGATACCGAGAGATACCAGTATCCCCACATCAGGGTATGGCGGTGTGTGCGCTTCCCTGAATGCAGAGGTTTTGTGAAGTCGGCAAAGGGCGGCGCCTCGTTCGCCAGAAGATGGCGAGACCGCTGACCTTCCCTTTGCTCCTGATTGAACAAGGAGACAGCATTGGAATTCGGAGCCAGGATTGAGAAGCATCCTGTTCTGCCGCAGCTTGACGGCAGGCAGGTCAAGTTTACCTTTAACGGGAAAGAATGTATGGGCAGAGAAGGAGAGATGGTTTCCTCGGCTGTTTTCGCCCAGGGAGAGCATGTCTTCGGTCATCATCACAAGGATGGCGGTGCCCAGGGGCTTTTCTGCGCCAATGGTCAGTGTTCCCAGTGTACTCTGATAATAGACGGCGTTCCTCTGAAGAGTTGTATCATTCCTTTGAAAGAAGGAATGGAGGTAAAGACCATTGAAGGTCTTCCTCCTCTGGAAGACCTGAAAGGTCCTGCCGCTGCTGCTCCGAAAACTGTTGAAACCGATGTTCTCATTGTAGGCGCAGGCCCTTCCGGTATGGCTGCGGCGAAGGAACTGGGCAGTTCCGGTTTCAGTGTTGTAATTGCCGATGACAAGCACAGAATGGGAGGGAAGCTGGTTCTTCAGACTCACAAGTTCTTCGGTTCAGTTCAGGACTGCAGCGCAGGTACAAGGGGCATAACCATTGCTGAACAACTGGAAGAGGAACTGAGGCAGCTCCCATCTGTTGATATCTGGCTGGAGTCTGCAGCCCTTGCTGTGTTCAGCGACGGTACTGTTGGAATACGAAAGCCTGAGGGATACAGAATAGTAAGACCCCGCCAGTTGCTTGTTGCCGCAGGAGCCAGAGAAAAGTCACTCCCTTTTCCTGGCTGCTCTCTGCCTGGCGTATACGGTGCAGGCGCATTTCAGACAATGGTAAACCGTGATCTGGTAAGGTGTTCCGAGAGAATCTTTGTTCTCGGAGGAGGAAATGTAGGTCTGATTGGCGCGTATCATGCCCTGCAGGCAGGCATGAAAGTTGTCGGCCTTGCTGAAGGTATGAACAGATGCGGAGGCTACAAGGTTCATGCAGACAAGATAGTAAGACTGGGAGTACCGATTTATACCAGACACACTGTTCTTGCCGCTTACGGTAAAGAGCACCTTGAAAGCGTTACAATAGCACAGGTTGATGAATCGTTCACTCCTGTGCCTGGAACAGAGAATAACTTCAAGGTTGATACTCTTCTTGTTGCAGTGGGCCTCAATCCCATAAATGAGTTTCACCGGAAGGCACAGGAATTCGGCATTCCGTCAATGGTCACAGGTGATTCTGAAGAAATAGCAGAGGCCAGTGCGGCAATGTTCTCAGGAAAGATATGCGGCAGAAAGATAGCCTGTCTGCTGAGAGGAGAGGAGCTTGACATACCTGAGGACTGGTCGGAGAAGGCTGAGATACTCAAGAGCCCCGGGGGCAGAATCGACAGATACATTGAGTCCTGTGAATCTCAGGGTGTCTATCCTGTTATTCACTGCCGGCAGGAGATTCCCTGTAATCCCTGTATGACTGTTTGTCCCAAAGGGCTCATCGGAACTGAGGGGCATCCGATAATGGGGCTTCCAGAATACTCCGAAGGATGTATCGGGTGCAGAAAGTGTGTTGCTGTCTGCCCTGGCCTGGCAGTAACCCTGGTTGACCGTAGAAAGGATGCTGAGAACCCAACTGTGGTGCTTCCATGGGAACTGGGAGAGTGGACTGCAGAGCCTGGAAAGAAACTGACTCTCACCGGCTGGGAAGGTGAGGCTCTCGGCAGGGGAACCGTTCTTGCACTGAAGAAAGCTCCCGGTTATCCAGGTACCATGCTTCTTGAAATACAGGCGCCTTCCTCCATTGCCAATCTGGTGGCAGGGGCACGAATACAGGGGGCCGAAACAACTGCTCCGGAGAAGACAATACCTGAGATTCCCATACCTGACAGTGCAGTGGTATGCAGGTGTGAGAGGGTTACAGCAGGAGAGATAAGGGAACAGCTGAGAAAAGGCGTTCGTGACATGAACGAACTTAAGGCTGTTACCAGGGCAGGTTTCGGTTCCTGCGGCGGAAAAACATGCAGATCACTGATTCCCGGAATAATAAGATCAGAAGGCATTGATCCTTCAGAGATAACAGATTTCACTGAAAGGCCTCTCTTCGCTGAAACAAGGCTTGGCATTTTCTGCGGAGACAGAAGGGAGGAGAGCCGATGAACTTTGATGTGATAATCATAGGGGCAGGTTCAGTGGGAACACCTGCGGCAATGTCACTTGCCGAGAGAAATGTGAATGTTCTCGTTATAGAGTCTGCCGGTTCCGCCGGTCAGGGGAACAACAAGTGTGCCATAGGCGGCATCAGGGCCACCCACAGTGATCCTGCAAAGGTTGTACTTTCACTTCATTCACTGAAGACCTTTTCAACCTGGGAAGAGAAGCACGGTGACTGCATCGACTGGCATATGGGCGGCTATACCTTCGTGGCCTACACGGAAAAGATAGCAGATGCTCTCAAGGCAATGATTCCGGGACAGCAGGCAGCAGGGCTCAGCATAAACTGGCATGATGCTGATTTCATCAGAAAGATCGTTCCAGGAATAAACCCTGATGGACTTCTCGGAGGCACTTTTTCCCCTGAAGACGGCAGTGCCAGCCCTATGGAGAGTGCAGCGGCATTCTACCGCCATGCTGTGCGAAACGGTGTTTCGTTCAGGTTTAACGAAAAGGTTACAGGAATATCCAAATCAGGCAGCTTTACAGTCACAACCTGCAAGGGAAGCTATGAAGCTCCTGTGGTTGTAAATTGCGCAGGTTCCTTTGCCAGAGAGATAGGCGCAATGGCAGGAGTTGACCTGCCTGTTTATCCTGACATGCATGAAGGAGGAATATCTGAACCTGTTCAGCGCTTTTTCGAGCCTATGGTTGTAGACATCAAGAAAGCTCCAGGCAGTGCCAACTACTACTTCTACCAGCACAGAACCGGTCAGGTTGTGTTCTGCATTACCCCTGACCCTCCAAAACAGGGAACAGATACCAGAGAAACATCTGAGTTTCTCCCTATGGTGGCCGAAAGGATGATCAACCTTTACCCCCGTCTTGCCAATCTCAAGGTAAGACGCACCTGGAGAGGCTGTTATCCCCAGACCCCTGACGGTTCACCGATTATCGGTGAAACAGGAGTTGAGGGCTTTCTTGCAGCTGTTGGAATGTGCGGTCAGGGTTATATGCTGGGCCCAGGTGTCGGAGAGGTTATTGCCAGACTGGTAACCGATGATCTGACCGATGAGGACAGAATGGTGCTTAAAGCCATGAGGCTTGACAGGGAGTTTTCAGGAACTGAGGCTTTGAAATAGGACACTTTTATCCTGTATAATAAAGGCTGTGTGTTTTTTCTCTTAAGCAAGATAAAGGAGGCAGTTTTGTTTAAGTCACTGTTTTTTGTTCTTCTGGCAGGCGCAGTTTGTCTGGCAGGAGAATTTACAGTATCTGTACCTGTGCAGAATGCTGCGCTGAATGTGGAAAGGGAGGGGTTGTTCACTTCTGTTACCATACCCGGCATGCCCTCCATTTTTGCAGAAGGTTCCCCCTCGCTCCCTCTCATGCCGGTGAGAATAGCTCTTCCCACCGGATGCAGGGCAACCAGTGTTACAGTTTCAACCCAGACATGGGAAAATCTGCCAGGCAGATATGATATTCAGCCTGCCAGCGGGTGCGTTCCAATCTCAGCAGGTATTGATCAGACGCAGGCAAAGCCTGATGCGCATATTTACAGCACAAATGCCTACTATCCAGGAACCGTTGCAGAGCTTTCCAACTCCAGTGTATTCTGGGGTATTCCAATAGCATATGTTACTGTTAATCCTGTGAGATGGAATCCTGTAACAGGGAATCTTCAGGTTCTCAGTGAACTGAGCCTTGCGGTGAACTATGAAGAGGATCAGAGCATAAGGCTGATAAGCCGCAGGACCTTTGCCAGCGAGAGTATGGCTATGGATATTGTCAGAAAACTTGTGGTGAATCCTGAAGGAGTCAGCGAATCCGGCGCACAGATCATCAGTCACAAAGACTACACCTATGGCCAGTATGTAATTATCACCCATCCGGACTATGAGACTCAGGCACAGGAACTGGCGGACTGGAAGACTGCCAAGGGCATTCCAACAGGGGTTTATACAACTGCATGGATACAGTCCCAGTACTCATGCACAGACCTCCAGCAGGAGATGCGCGCATTTCTCACCGACTGCCGTGACGACGGCACCGACTATGTTCTTATCTTTGGCGACGATGACAAGGTAGCCTGCAGAGACGCAATACTTGTCGGTAATTCCAGCTACACAGAGATCGCCCCTGCAGACCTCTACTTCGTGGACATAAACGACACTGCGCCTGGCTCAGACCGATGGAATGCCAACGGCAACAGCATATGGGGTGAAGTCCCTTATCCATACCAGTACCCGCAGCCTTCAGGCTACGATCAGGTTGATTACCATCCTGACCTCTGGGTGGGCAGAGCCAGTGTCAACAGTTCGTCCGAGGCTGACATTTTTGTTGACAAGGTGTTTATCTACGAGGGCATTCAGTCTGTTGATTACTTTGAGACAGCTCCCAGAGAACTCAGAATCGGATACTCAACCGGTATTCTCTGGTCATCTCCGTACATTCCCGGAAGCGCTGATGCAGAGTCCATCTCCACTTTCATTCCCTCATCTGTCTGGGAAGAGGAGAAACTTTATGAGTCCAACGGTACCAACAGCTATCAGAACACCATAAACATGATTAATGCCGGTCCCCATCATGTATTTCATGCCAGCCACGGCGCCGAAACTTCCATGTACACTTCCTACGGCAGCAGCTACACAACATCTCACATAATGGCCCAGACAAACATTCAGAGCGGACACCTTCCAGCCATCTGGCAGTCCATAAGCTGCCTTATAGGGCACCTTGACGGGTATGAGTGCTGCGGTGACGCCTGGCTCAACAGCCCCAATGGAGGTGGCTTCGGCAACTTCAACAGCCGCTACGGATTCGGCAACTTTGCAGGGCCCTGCACCGGTCCCAGTGAGATGCTCTGCATAAGGTTCTATCAGGACCACTGGACTAATGATATCTACAACCTTGGTATCGCCCACGGAACCAGCATGGACTTCTACAGCCCGCCATGCAGCACCTACATGGACTGGTGCCTGAAAGAATACAACCTCTTCGGCGATCCAGAGCTTCCCATGTGGACAGAGGTTCCCGCTGATCTTTCAGTAACACACCCGGCTTCCATCTCCGGAACAGGCAATGTGACCTTCACAGTTACAGCAGGAGGAAGCCCTGTGAACAATGCAAGGGTCTGCATTCAGAAGGGCGACTGGAAAACCGGAGAGTGCTATGAAGTGGGCTTCACAGACGCTTCAGGCCAGGTTACCCTTTATGCGACTCCTGCCACTACAGGTACCATGTCGGCAACGGTATGGGCTCACAATTACAACACCTATCAGGGCACCATCAGCGTTACAGCCACAGCGATTGAAGACTTCTGCGAGCCAGTGGGAGTATTCGCTTTCAATCCGGTAACCCCGAATCCGGCTGTGGGAAGTACCTCTCTCAACTTCAGCCTGGCTGCTCCTTCCCAGGTCTCCATTGATGTTTACGACCTGGGTGGAAGAAAAGTAACCACCCTGGTCAACGAAAACATGCAGGCAGGAAGCCACAGCATGGTCTGGAATCTCAGGGATTCATCAGGCTCAGCTGTTCCAGCCGGTTTATACCAGGTAAGGCTCACCACACCGGAGTTCACCAAAGTGAACCCTGTAATGATCCTCAGGTAGAAGCACACGGGGAGGGGCTCTGCCCCTCCCTGCGCCTGCCTGCGCACAGATCCTGCATGGGCACATCGGTTCCGCTCTTGACAAGCCAGACCTAATCTATATACAATAATGGTAAAAGGGAGGTCTGGTAATGATTGCAGCCAACATATTATCCATCATAATTCTAAGCGTATTTGAAGGCTATTCAGCGGAGGCAGTGGAGATCAGTGAACGAATGACTGTACGCATGGCAACTGAGTCTGACTGTGTTGAAACAGTTTATTCGATTTCAGGTGAGGGATCAGATATAAGTGAGGTACTTGGTAATGAAAAAGTGTGCGAATTGCTTTCTTCTGCTGATTATCCCTCTGAGGACAGAGCGTGGCTTGAGTCGCAGATAAGAAAAGAAACAGCAGTGAGGAACGGTTCTTTTCTCAGCAGAGATGGAGACCGGATAGAGCGTGATTTTCTGTTCAGGAGATTGATAAATGACTATTGGAGTGATTGTGTTATAGCTGTCAGTGATGAACACGAGTTAACGCCGGACCGCTATATGCTTTACGATATAGCAGTATACGATATCTACGGTAATCTTATTACTTCTTACAAAGCTAATGTAAACAGCATGATAACTTCGTCAGATGGCACTGTTGTTTTTACACAGGACGGAGGCAAGGATATAGTTTTTTCATTTGGCGAAAATTTGTATTTAACTCTTCAAAACTGTACTGAAGATGAATGGATAAGAACAGTTGCAGACAGGGAGATGTATTCAAGAAACCTAAGCCACGCTGTCAGCAACGACGGCTCACTAGTTGCTTACAATCTATTTGATAACGACAATAATTATAGCCTGTCAAATATTTATATATGCAACAACCGCCTTGATGTTCAAGAGGAAATACCTGTTGTGGGTATGATGCAGCACATCACAATATCACCTGATAACAGATATGTTGCGTTTTCTGATGCGCATGAACAGTTGTCCGGAGTATTTGATTGTAATAGTCGCCAGATTCTGTTCAGCACTAATACTGGTTACAATACACCTCGGTTCTCGTCTAATAGTGAATACTGTGTTTTGCCTAGCATTTTATGTCCTAGTGAAAACTTGATTATAAACTTGACTGATAAAACAGTGAAGGCACTAAGCAGTAATCACCTGGAGAGCAATGGAGTAAAATATAACTGGGGTTGGTACATTTCAAATGATGGCAGCATCATAGCAATTGGAAATAGCATAATTCATAATAATGAAATAGTATACCAAACTGAAGAGAGAAGGCAATGTGTTATTTCACCATCGGGATGCTTTGCAGTAATCAAAAGCAGGGCTGGCTCCTTCAGTATTGCGGTAGTTAATGCAGAGGGAGGAAGATAATGATTTTTGCATATGTGTTTATTATTGCCCAATCTGCCCTTCTGTCATCGCCATCGCCTTGCCCGTGGCCTGTGGGTGCCCCAGGAACCCAGAACATTACAAGAACTATCAGAAATGCTTATGGCAATTGTCACGGACGGTGGGGAAACGAAGATACGAACTTCCATATGGGAGTGGATATTGAGTCTTACAACGGAAATATTGATGTGAGAGCAGCCGCAGCAGGTGTGTGCACAGATGTTCAGATGGGGCAGGGAGAACAGTATGTGGTAGTTATATGTGATAGTAAGTCATCAACCCACGGTTGGGCATATGGACACTTAGACAGTGTTCAGGTCTCGGCGACTGGTCTGGATCTCAGAGCAGGTGATTATGTGAATGAAAATGAAAAGTTTGCTGTGATGGCTCCATCTAATCCAAGCATCCCTCACACTCAGCACTTACATTTCAGCTGGTCGGAGGCTAAATATGACGAACAAAATGGATCGACAATTGATCCCCTTGATTACCTTGTACCTAATAATCTCACTTGGGTTTGGGGAAGAATGAATAACTATGAATATGTTGAGTATATTGAGGATATGGATTATAGGCAATGGCCAGAGACCGCTGTAAGTATTTATACATGGGAACATAGACTCTTAGAGAATTCATTGCGTGGAAATGTTGATATACTTTATGGTTACTGTCTTGAGGGTATTGGATCTATTGGGAATGATTGGTGCATAAATAATGTTGTCCCACATAGCTTAAAATGGTCAGTTTTTTCAAGAAATAACGGAACCAAATTCTTTACAAGATGGGTGGTGAAGTTTGCAGGCGAATTAGGGCTAGTACCAGGTGATAATGATAGATATATGCAGCATTTCTTTAGCCTATCTCCTCATTATCTTGGGATTCCAGGCCAAGCTTTGCTCACATGTATCACAAATGCAGATCCGTATGCTAGTGCGTTTCCTGACCCGGCAGAACCTGGTATTAGTAATATCCAAGAAGATAACTGGAATACCTTAATGCATTGGGATGGATATGTCAATGTATCAACTCCCTATGAAGCATTAACACCAGATGATTGTTATATAATACAGATAGACAGTGAAACACATGATGGCTCAACACATAGCTATCGAACAAAATGCATACTTGACAATTTTTATCCATTTGTAGAAGAAGTAGTAATGTATAATGATAAAGGAGTATTCAGTTTAATTGATTATGTGACTGATGATCCATTTGTCCAACCGCATTCAGATGAGCGCAGCGTAGTATTAGATTATGAAAAGCGCCAGGGAGTAGGCCCTATACACATTGATATCACTTTTTCTGAACCAGTCGAGATTGATTGCATTAATCTGTATACTCAAGCTGGTGATGATACTCTTTGGAAAGCTGATCTTAGAGAAATTGTTGATCATGAAGATTCACGACTGAGAGCAGATGCAATAGAAGACCTAACTAAATCCTATGAAACTAAAAGATTAGTTCCAAGTCAATACTTAGGAAGAATGGTATTAGCGATAGAAGCACATGATATATCTCATGATGCAAATATACTAGATTCTGATCCAGTTACAATACCATATCCGATAATTGACTGTCCTGAAAGTGGTGATAGTTGTTACGAAAGCGGTCCTGCAATTATGGAAACTAATATAGCACGATCTCTCATGAAGTACTCATCTCAAACTCACTTGGTCGATGCTTACAGATATGGATCAGCCAGCACATATCAGGTAGACTATATGTACACTATAGATCTTCATGAAGTATTTGGCTATTCCGTATGGAATAATGAGATTGGGCTAACATCATCTACGGAAGGTTCTGGCTTAATTCCTAGACAGGGGGGATGTGAGCTTTACGGAGGAGGTTGGATGCGTGGACATTCTTGGGATCCAGATAAGTATAATAAGGTCTATTTAGTTTATCCGCAGATTGAATCGGATGCTGGTTTTACATATCTTGACTGGGATATTCCATTTCAGTATACACATTTCTCTGATTATACTGAGCAAGAACTGAATTGTCAGCAAATTGAAGCTATGTATAAAGATTCAAGCAATTCGCCCTATCCGTATTCGTGTATCACTAGAACAATTGCAAACTATTCGACAGGCAATTATTGCTTCGTATCATGGCTTGATCGGCATTCTTCGGATGAAGTAACAGGTCACTTATCGTGCATATCATCCCATAGTCTTAGAATTAAAACAATAACATATAATGATTACATAGGTATAATGCCAGGCCCTGGTGAGCAAGTGGAGGTTAAGGTTGGCAATCCTCCATACAAAACAGAGTACTATGACCCTTATGATCCTGTATTTTTTGCGGATGAAGCACCTGATTATCAACATGACTGCTCATGTAACGAAACTATTCCTTTATCGAATAGCTATACTTCTGAATCTTCTATAGCAGCGACTGCTGAGGTCATGACGAATCCGGTACATATTGGTGATAATTTATTCTACAGAATAAGTAACTCTACAGGTGCGGTGCAAAGTGTTAAAATTATTAGTATTGACGGTAGAACAGTTCATTCTGAAGAAATTCATTCAACGAGTGAAGAGACAATCTTAATTCCTTTTCGAACACTTGGTATGTACCCTGGATTGTATTATATTATCACAAATTGCGCCAGTATAGATCCGGTAAAAGTATTACTGATTGATTAAAAGTATGTTAATAAAATAGCTGGGCCCCATCAGGAAAGGGGTATTCTTCAAGCGTATATCCCGCCAGGATTTTCGTCCAATGAATTTATCTGGGCAATACTAGGATTAGTACAGACTATGCTGTTTGGAATTCTGCCTAAACGGACCATCTGTCAAAATAGGATATACTCCGCCACTACCAGAACAACCTGCCTACTCTTGAAGCCATGTCCACAAAGGAGAATTTGTTTTTGCTGTTTTCTGCTGAGATGAACTATTCTTATTAAGTTTATAAGACATTTTTCTTATCAATAAGTTTTTAACTTAAACCACATGAATGCAGCTCCGTTTCATCTTTACTAAATTGAATACATAATTGAAAACAAACAGCAAGGACTCAACCAAAGAACTGTCCCTCCGGAGTTCAGAAAGCTCCTCGCTGAGTTATTAACGGAGTCAGAGCAATGGAGATGAAGACTTCAACCTGCTCTCCGTTGAGTGTAACGGTCACATCAGCGGTTCTGTGGCTTTAACCAATGCTCTGTATGAATCAAGGGCTGATCTGTCTGAATCCTCAATATTATAAATCACACCGTTCACTGAGTTTTCAGCAGTGGAGGAGCAGATGTTGCATATTGCGCTTCATGGATTCACCTGAGCTGTGAAGCACAGGGCGTAACCATGCAGAGCGGCAGTTTCCTGGTTTTCAGCTGGAAACCTTCTGAGGAGTCAAGACATATTGGAGCAGCAGGCAAAGTAATTGATGCGCAGACAGCCCTTCCGTATTGATTCAGTGATATACAACTGCCCTTCCGGTGTGTCTGCAGCACATGTGACACAGGTCTTTTCATCTGTTAAATTGAGTGCTTAAGGAGGTGTGCAGTGGTTCAGAGGGGTATAGTAAAAAGCATAGAGGGCGGAATTGCCTCTGTTGAGGTTGGCGGCGGAGACGGCTGCAGTGCCTGCAATGCAAGGGAGAGCTGCGTGTCAATCACAGGCAAAAGGCCGGAACCAAAATTGATAAAGGTAGAGAATGTTCTTAATGCAGCGGTTGGAGATGCAGTTGAGGTGGAACTTCCTGTAAAGGTTACAATGCGAATCATTACTGTTACCTTCCTTCTGCCTGTGGCTCTTCTGATTGCAGGATACTGGATAATGATGCCCGGAGGAAGCACACAGGCTGCTGTGGGTGCTGCAGGGGGTCTGGTGGCAGGAATGGCAGCTGCTCTTGCGGCAAACCGCTCAATGAGCCGGCGAAAAGATTACAGTATGAGAATGACTGATATAGTTGCGGGCAGCTGCGCTGCTCCTTCAAAAAGTAACGAAGGATTTAACTCTGCGAACAGCTGATGTTCTTAAATCTCCCTGTGTGAATTACGGCGATGTATGGTGTGAGATTGTTAACACAGAGAGTACCGTATTCAGAACAGGCAGCCCTGGCAACTGCAGCGCACTTGTCACTGAATGGGGTGGAATAAGAGTTCTGATCAACTGCATCCGGGGTTTTGCAGTAAGCACAGGGTCAGTCTGATGTTGAGAATGAGGTTTCAAGGGCAGCTGCTGTTTCCAGGGCTGCAGGGGTGAATAATGAACAGAGAGGAAATGCTTGAGTTTGCCGCTGCTGCGGTTGATGCTGCAGGAACTCCCGATGCTGTGGCAGAACTCACAGAGGTCAGGGATGCCTCAGTACGGTTCAGCAGGAACCGGATTACTCGGAACACAGATGTTTTCACAAGAAAACTTAGACTTACTGCAGGCAGAGATCGAAAGAAGGTATCTGTCAGTACAGATAAAATAGCCTTTGAAGAGCTGAAGACCACAGCAATAAAAGCTGAAAGACTTCTGGACACAGCTTCTCCTGATCCGGAGTACATGCCGCCTGTATCGGCAGGGCAGAAATACAGGGAGATACCTGAGGCTTGGAATCAGGAGATTGCCGGCTGCCCTGCAGAGATGAGAATGGATGCTGCGGTGAAAGTATTGAATACTGCCTCATCAAAAGGATATGAAGCTGGCGGTGTGTGTACCATGAGTGTAAGGAAAAGGGCAGTATATACCTCAACAGGTAATGGAGCTTTTCACAGAAGAACCGATTCCAGCATGTCATTCACAATGGCCAGGGGGCTTGCGTCAAGCTACAGGGCTCTCAGCGGAACCGGCTGGAATGAACTTGACATATCTGATGCTGTTTCCTCGGTTGCCGATGAAGTTGAAATGAGCATGAACGGGGAAGATCTGGAGCCTGGAAGCTGCAGCATTATTCTTGAACCGGAGGCAACCTGGAATCTGGTGATATTCCTGCCATGGATAATGAGCGCAAGGGAGGCAGATCAGGGTTTAAGCGTGTTCAGCGGTATGGAAGGGAAGAAGGTTACAGGTGAAGGAATGACTCTTTCCTCACGACTTCATGGCGGCAGACCTGGAATACCTTTTAATGAGGAAGGTCTTCCGGCAGGGGATACTGTGTGGATAGAGAAGGGAGTACTCAGGAACCTTCCCTGTGACAGGTTTACAGCAAAGAAGACAGGCCGCCCTGCGCTGTTTTTTCCAGAGACAATGGATATGGAAGGGGGAGAGGGTTCCACTGCTGATCTTGTCTCTTCAGTGAAGAGAGGTGTACTGATCAGAAGGTTTAGGTATATCAGGCTTGTGGACAGAAAGACCCTGAAACTCAAAGGACTTACAAGAGACGGTGTTTTCCTTGTGGAGAACGGCAGAATCGTACGGCCTGTAAAGAATTTCAGGTGGAGCTGGAGGCTGCTTGAACTGTTCAGTTCCATTGAAAACATCGGAACTCCGGTGCGAAAGACTCCGGGAATGATACCGCCTGTTGTGATAAGTCCTCAAACCAACCCGTTTACAGATAAGGAGTAGGAAATGGAATATGCGGTAATCGGCCTTTTGGGAATGCTTCTGGTTGCGCTGCTGGTGGTAATAATAGATTCATTCTTCCTTCATGTGGGAGCAAAGCTTGCAGGGGTCAGAGCATCATCTTTCTTCAAGGCTGTAAAAGCATCCATTGCCTGCGCCCTTTCTACTCTTCTGCTGGCGCTGGTCTTTTCGTGGGTGCCTGTTGGAGGCACCGCTGTGGGTTTTCTCATAGGGCTTCTGCTGACAATTGCAGTTTTGAAGGGCGTTTACAGCACGACTTTTGAAAAGGCTTTTCTGCTGTGGCTCTTTAATGTTGCAGCACAGGCAGCAGCAGTTTTACTGGGAGTATTTCTCATAACAGGAGCTGCTTCAGTTATCTTCTGATCACCAGTTGAACCTGATGCCGAAGGAGGTTTCTCCCTCAAGGGATCTGATGGGCTGTGTGTCATGTATGTGATGCCTCAGGAAAATTCCCATTCTGCCCGATGGAACCTTGTGGTCTGCATAGAGTTCTCCGTAGTACCTGCTGCTCTCACCGCCGTCGGTGTGAAAAAATAGGTCTGAGTGGAGTTTTGCCCCATAGAGCAATCCATGGGCAGACAGCACAGGCCAGTCAAACTCGCCATGGAGTGACCAGTCGAAGATGTGCCCTTTCTGAAAAGAAGCATTTGACGGGCGGTATACCCCTGCGGATAATGAGTACTCCGGCGTCCAGCCTGCAGGCATCCAGACTGCCGTCTCGGCGAAAACAGGTTCAATACTGTTGCTGACCCCCAGCTTGATGTTGTTCATGTACTGACCGCAGGTATCAGCCATATCAATGTTGTGAAAGCATTCATGGTCTGTGAAGAGTGTGAACAGCAGTTCCCTGTAGTCAAAACCGAATGTTCCCCGAATGTTCCAGTGGGCACCGTATACATTAAAGGCAGTGGCTCCTTCTTCGTCGCTCTGGCCCATATAGGTTTCGATTCCCAGCCCTATACCGAAGGTCAAAGGACCGTATCTGACAATGCTTGCATCGTCATCAATTCTGGCGTATACCAGCTGGTTTGCATCAGGATTGAAGAAATATCGGGCATCAAAGAATCCGCTGTTTTGACCTGGGAATGACAGATCCCAGGCAGCAATGATTGAGAGAAACAGCAGCATCACTTCTTTTCCAAATGCTTTTTCAGAGCTTCGATCAGGTAGGATTCAGGCTGGGCTCCCTCGGATGCGAAGGTTTCATTTATAACTGTTCTTGGAACACCCTGCACCTGATACCTGGCTGCCATTTCCTGAAATTCGTTGGCTTCTATTGCTTCAGCAGTTACTTTCTCCGAGTAGGTGGCCATTCTGTGAGCAAGGACAACAGCCGGCGGACAGTGGGGACAGCTGGGAGTCACAAACACTTTGATGTGAAGGTTTTCCTCAAGAGAGTCAAGAAAATTCATAGTTTCCCCGGTAAGTGTAATCTTATCCCTGCCGGCATCTATAATTCCTGTAAGAAGGCTGCTGAACTCGTAACCTGCAGGAGTGCCCCTGAAGAGTACCCTTTCTGTGGAACCTATCTTTACCAGAGGGAGCATTTCCTCCCTGTCAGTTTCTGTGACCTGAATATTCAGTTTATCTGAAAGCTCTGACAGTTCTTTCAGAATGTTTTCTGTTTCACACGGGCCTGGTTTTCTGATGAGTTCAACTTTGACAGTTTTTTCAAGAGCTGTGAAATGCTCTCTGATTGCCTCTCTGTCATTCTCAGACAGCAGTGCCATTTCTCTCTCCTTTTGTCAGTACTTCTGCAGTTCCTCAAAGATCATGGCAGCAGCTCTCGCTCCGTCGGAGACTGCTGTTACCACCTGTCTGAAGCCGTTATTAGTTACATCTCCTGCTGCAAAAACCTTTGGGTTTGAGGTTGCAACGATGTTTTCGGTAATTACTGCGCCTCGTTTATCAAGCTCCACAAGGGAAGTAAACGGGCCTGTTGCAGGCTTAGTTCCAACATAAAGAAATACTCCGTCTGTGGGGATTTCAAGCTCTCCCTCAGGGGTTTCAATCACAGCTGCGGTTACACCCTGTTGGTCACCTACTACCTTTCTAAGATGGGAGTTCCAGTATGGTGTGACCTTTTCATGATTAAGAAGCTTTTCTGAAAGGTATGGCTCAGCTCTGAACCTGTCACGCCTGTGAACAATACCCAGCTCTGAAACCACATCTGCAAGGTGCAGAGCTTCCTTTACCGCACTGTCTCCGCCTCCTACAACTATTGCCTTCCTGCCCTTGAAGAAGGGAGCGTCACAGGTTGCGCAGAAACTTACGCCTCGACCGTAGAACTGTTTTTCTCCTGGAACACCCAGAGTGGCAGGTGCTGCACCTGTTGCGATAATCAGATAGTTACAGCGGTAGGTGTTGCTGTCGGTTTTTACCCTTATGCTTTCTCCGGCCTGTTCAGCTGTTTCCACAGATTCCATTCGAAAAACTGCCCCAGCCTTTACCGCCTGATCCTTCATGGCAGCGGCAAGATCTGAACCGGCTATTTTCAGAAATCCCGGGTAATTCTCTATCTCTGCTGTGAGAGCTGCCTGGCCTCCCGGCTGCCAGCTTTCAAGAACAAGATGGTCAATGCCGTATCTGGCTCCGTAGAGTGCTGCGCTGAGAGCGGCAGGACCGCCTCCTGCAATAATGAGTGTGTATTCTTCATCACCGGAGGCAGTTTCACCGTCTACTACATGAACCTTAAGAGCCATTAACTGAGATGTCCCTTTGCAAGGGCTTCAAGATCGCGCTTCAGGGTTCCCTTGTCTCTGAAGCCAACCATTCTGTCTATTTCCCTGCCGCCGTGGAATACTATCATGGTTGGAACACCCTGAACCCCGAACTTATTGGCTTCCATTGGACTCTGGTCAATATCCACCTTTACGATGTTGACATTGTCTGCCATTTCTTCTGAAAGGCTTTCAAGAACCGGGTGGAGCATTCTGCAAGGTCCGCACCATTGGGCACTGAAGTCAACTACTGTAATTTTGTCGGTTGCTCCGGTCTCAGCGGATATTTCACTTCCATTGATCTGTTTCATCATATTTCCCTTTCAATCTTCTGGTGTTTGTGTAACCTGTGAGCATATTGCGTGCCGCTTGTAACTATAAGCACGGCATGATTATGAAAAATATCAGTCACTTCCCTGCGTCAGGTTATCCTTCCCTTTCTGTTCCTTCAGGGCAGTTTGTATTATGTCATCCTATCGCCTTGAGAAAAAGATTATACTCTGTTGCTTTGAGAGTTTGTATTTCGTCAGGACAGCTTACGCCTTTAGCCTTTGCGATTACAGTTCCGATGGTATTCTATAAGCGGTGCCTGTGTTATCTGCTCCATTCACCCTGAATGAGAACCGGCTGCTTTCCTTATGGACATTTGAGTTTGCACAGGTTCCGTCCGCAGCCAGGTGTAAATTGGTTTGAGGCGCAAGTCCCTTTAGTCAGAATTGTGAATTCAGAACAGCCTGTCAATTCAGAAGGGAACCTGTGCCAATGACAAAGATACCCATGAGCAATCAGATTGCATAGAGGATCATGAAATACTTTCAGACTGAGCATGGCGGAAGCTTCTCCAGAGCGTTCTTCAGGATTGTCTGCGCAGGATGGTCACCGAGATGGTTTAGGCTGAGATAACCGAGTTCCCCATGAAAGATTAACACAATTGACAGGAATTCATGTAAAAGAAATCAGATACAGCTATGCTGCCGTCAGCGAATTCTGTTCTCAGGAGAGAAAGACCTGTGAGATTCTTATTGGCTGCTGTTATGGCGTATGGTTGCTCCATGGCTTTCATTGTTCTTTCGGTTTCAGATGTACCTGAAATCCCTGATTAGGATATTTCAGGTATTGAGATTTCCGGTATGGATCTGCCTGATGAAGTTCAAGCTTGATTGGATTATTTCTTAAATATATACCCTGAGAAATGTGATTCCGAACCTTGCAGCACTCAATGATCTTTCGTTTAAGCTGGAGGAATTGAGGTATACTGATACTGAACTCCCGGAGATTCAGAGGGCAATTGACGGGCTTTGCAGTGAACTTGAGAATGCGCAAGCGCGATCACAAGCGTCACTGAAAAAACTGATGATGAGTTAAGCCCGATCAGTAATGTCTTTGACCAGTTTACAGCAGGTCTTTCAGGTCAGTAGGCTCCATCACCTGAGATGATTGCAGGAAGTGTCAGCATTAGGATTGCGAGATCCATCCATATGGACCAGTTGTCAACATAGTAAAGATCCATTTTAACCATTTCATCGAATCCGAGATTGCTTCTGCCTGATATCTGCCATATTCCAGTTACACCGGGAATTGTCTGCAGTCGCTTGTAATCCCTTCGGCTGTACTCCTCAACCTCTTCAGGCAGAGGCGGTCTGGGGCCCACCAGGCTCATCTCACCTTTGAGCACATTGATAAGCTGGGGCAGTTCATCCAGTGACCACCTTCTCAGGAATTTGCCTGCAGCGGTGATTCTAGGGTCGTTTTTTATCTTGAAAAGTGGCCCGGTAGCCTCATTGTTGTCAAGAAGCTGTTTCTTTGCGGAGTGGGCATTCTTCACCATTGATCTGAATTTAAACATCATGAACGGAACATTGTTTTTGCCCAGACGCTTCTGCAGGTAGAACACCGGTTTGCCGGTTTCCAGCAGTATGGCCGCCGATATAGCCAGAAACAGAGGAGCAAGAAGTGTGAGTAAAATGGTTGTTATTATTATGTCTGAAGCCCTCTTGAATACCAGCCCCCATCCTGCAAGAGGAGCAGGCACCGTTTCGATAAGTGTGGTGCCGCCCATGTGAGCCACCCTTGCTGTAAGGCTTATAAGAGAGTAGGCATCTGCTGCTATCTTGTACTGTATGCCTTGCTTTTCACAGTGCTGAATAACCCTCAAAAGGCTTTCTGCCGCAATAGAACGGTCTGCAACCAGCAGCTGATCAGCACCGGATTTTTCTATTTTCAATATAAGTTCATCGGTATTGATTGATGGATCTGCGTACTCAATCACAGAGTAGGCTAGCTGCGCTCTTGTTTCCATGAAGGAGCCAAGCTGCCGGGCATCTGAGGATATTCCTATTATGAAAACACGGAAAGGCGGTCCGGAACGGGCAGCGTGTTTCCGTGCAAGACTATGCATAATGCTTAATAGAATAACAGAGACAGGAAAGGTAAAAACAAGAACAAATCTTGAGAAGAATAGCTGTCTGGTAATAAATGTTGTAGCAAATGTGAAGAGAACAGCCATAAGTGAGGCTTTTATTATTCCTGCAATCTCTTCTATCATTCCCAGGCCGAATTCTCTTCTGTAGACACCGAATACAACCATGAAAATAACCTGTACAGAACCCAGAACCACTCCGCTGAGAAGGTAATGGTAGGCAGAGAGCCTGAAATCTGTTCCCATTAATTCTGCCAGGAGGGAATGTCTCAGCCAGAATCCAAACATAAAGAGCCCTGTTATCAGAATCAGATCCATCAGGGGAATGACGCCAAAGATGTTTCTGCGTTTTCTCAACGGCTGCCTCCCGGACCCATACCGAATAGAACTGAAGGGTGTGTAAGATAGAACCTGATCATACTTCTCAGGTGATACCTTAGAGTTCTTCCCCCTTTGGCGCTTTCTCTTTGGCAAACATGACGAATGCGTGCTTCAGGAACATACCAGACTTCCATTCCTCTCTTCCACATACGCCAGCACCATTCCACATCCTCAAAATAGAGGAAGTACTTTTCAGACATAAGTCCTGCCCTGCGTTTTCCCTCTGGAGTAACCCAGAGAGCCGCTCCCACCAGCCAGTGGGTCATCACAGGCAGTTTGTCCGAGTGAAATCTGTTCAGATGGCTCTGTGCCAGCTTCATTCCCAAAGCTGTATTTCCCAGAAATGTTCTTCTTGATGCCACGACAGAAGGTGACGGCCAGGTTCTTGCAGTTGATTGAATCCTGCCGGAGCTGTCGACCATTGAAGGCCCCATAAGCCCTGCTTCAGAATGTGTATTCTGAAAACTCTTTAACTCTGTAACTGCACCTGGAATAAGCTCAACATCAGGGTTGAGGAAGAAGAGGCTTTCTCCTGAGGCTTCACCTGCGCCAATGGCGTTGGCTGCTGCAAGGCCAAGATTGGAGGTGTTTCTTATCTGTATTGTTTTTTCTTTCCACCGGTCAAGGACCTGCAGGGTACTGTCAGTTGAATGATTGTCAACTACAACCACATCTGACGGCTGTTCCTCTGAAGGCAGCTCAAAGATTGAGGACAGAGCCTTTTCAATAACTGAACCGCTGTTGTAAGTGGTAATCACCGCTGACCAATTCATGTTGAGAATATACAAAGAGGGAAGGGCATTGAACCCTTCCCCTCTGTGTGATTGACTTTTTCTGTGAAGCCTCAAATAAGAAATCTGCTGTTTTTTCAGGCTGTACTGCAGATCGGACTGTATGTTCTGTCAGTCAAATTACTGAATACACCTTTCGTTCGTTAGATAATTAAGCAGACCTCTATCATAAAAGGCTTTATTGAAAACTAGAGAGCTTTGTCTTTCAGAGCCTTGCCGGCCTTGAAGTAAGGAACCTTCTTAGCAGGATACTTCTTTTTCCGGTTGGTTCCAGGAATTACTCCCTCTCTGGCGGCTCTCTCCTTAATGCCGAATGTTCCGAAGCCGATAAGCGTGATCTTGTCGCCCCTTTCAATCACATTGCTTATTCCATCAATTACAGCATCAACTGCAGCTGAAGCATCTTTCTTGGAAAGCTCAGCTTTTGCAGCCACATGATCAACGAGTTCTTTTTTGTTCAACTTCCTACCCCTTTCTCATGACATGAATACTTAATGTACCTGTTTACACTAGACCTGTGAAAGAGCCTTGTCAAGTGGCTCCACCAGCATTTTAAAAACTGCTTGTATGCTGTTCGATTTTTATGTCAGGGAATGCTTTGATATTAATTCTGAAATAGAATCCGGTATCCACATTTGATACATGGCGGGTGAATATTGCCTCCCAGCTGTTCAGATCTCGTTTGATAGTGTAATTCTGACTGATGAAGTCGTCAGCTGTGATGTCATAATAGGCGCTGTAGTTCACTGACCAGCGAGATGTGAGATCAATACTTGCTGAGAGTCTGAGCTTGTTCAGACTTGTTCCGCTGCCTGTAAGGTCAGGGGTCCAGTTGTGCGAGAGTCCCAATCGCCAGGAGAGAGGGGAGATGACTGTTCCGGAATCTGGTGACAAGGTAGGATCAGTTCCGGAGAGATTCACTCCAGTTGTTACAGAGGTCTGTTCCATCTCTCTTTCATATGGATTCCAGGTGCCGTCCACTCTGGTTGAGAACCAATCTGCCGGAGTAAGGTTCAGTGATCCTGTAACAGACGAGAAGCTCCTTTCCTCTCTGTCAGGACTCCAGTTTGTTCCCATTGTGAACTCGGCAAGGGTGTTCTTGTCAATTCTTCCCCTTTCTTCAATTTTGCCTTCCAGAATGTTTACCAGAGAGAGGTTTACCACTGTTCCTGATGATGGAAGGCCAAGATCGGAGAAGCTGTAGAAGGTTGAGGCCGCGCTGTCCACATCCATCATGCCGTATCCGGAGGTAATGAATCTGTCAGGTGACCAGGATACTGATACAGAAGGCGTGATGGTGTGTCTGAGAAGTGAATGCCCCAGAAAATCTGCCTGAAATAGTCCGTATATATCAGTGGAAACCGATAGCCCTGCTGAACCATGGAGCCAGGCGGGCAATCTGCCGGAAAGCCTGTCTCTGTCGGCAATCACACCTCTGACGGTGATTGACGGGGAGAGTGCAACTATACCACCAGGCCTTTGTGAGGCTGACAGTACGGTATTGAGTCTTGCTCCGGAGTTATACTGTGAAGAGTCCTCCCATTCGGTGTTTTCCGAGATGTAGTGTGTATTAAGGTTCCAGTAAATACTGTGCCATAACTCCTCATCATCAGGGTCGAAAGGTGACTTGAAGAGAGGGGCGGAAGGAAGGCTGTAGCGAATGTCCGGGGCAGAGAGTTCTGAGAGCAGTTCACCGTCAATAGAATCCTTAAGGGCATCCAGCTGCTCAGTGTACTCCATGTTGAGCTGAGCGCTTCCCCTTCCTATGTTTCTGGACAGGGAAAGCCATGATCTTAGTTCACTTTCCATTCTTTCTTCAGGTGTCTGCTGGGTTTCTTCAAGATAAGACCTGTCACTGACGAAGTTTCCGGAAATCTTTACTATGGTTCCGTCTGGAAGCTCCTGGTTGTGGGTTGTTTCCACAAGCCATCTGTCACGGCTGTTCTGGAATTGTCTTCTCCATTGAAGCCTTGTCCTGCCGCTCATAACATATCGCAGTGAATGCCGCTCTGCAGCGGTTATCTGAAATCTGGTTTTCTCCATCAGGTCTGCGCTTATCAGCAGATCCGCATAGTCGGAGAAGCCGAAGTAGTAACCCATCTTTCTCAGGTATCTTCCATCCCTTGAGGATGAGCCGAGGGTAGGTATGGTAAATCCTGATGATCTGCCTCTTCTTATGGGGAAAACGGCAAATGGAAGCCAGAATACAGGAGTATCTTCCACATAGAGAATAACAGGCCTTGCAATTGCCTTGTCGTCTGGAAACACCTTCATTCTGCTGGCCCAGAAGTAGTAGTCAAGTGTATCCTTTTCGCAGCTGGTGAACTGCACATCGGTCATGTTGAATTCATCCCTTGAGAGCATTGTTATGGTTCGGCTGCTGTAGATTGCCCTGTCGTAGAGAGACGATGTGTCAAATGTTCTGGCGGTTTTGGTGGGAATGTGATAGATGAGCCCTGTTCCATTGGCAGTTTCACCGCCGTCTGAAAGCGTCATATTCCCAAATGCAGTAACCTTCTCATTATCAGGAAGATACCGAATGGTGTCAGCGGAGATGCTCATATTGCCGTATTGCAGTCCTGCTGAACCTGTGAGTAAAAGACTCTCATCATTCACACTGAAAACCAGTGAGTCTCCATAATAGCTCATTGTTTCCATAGGTTCATCGGCAGGGGTTTCGTCTCTCTGGGAAATAAGCGTAAAGAGAAGAATCAGGAGCATCTTTCTCGAACCATTGATGCAGCGCCCAATGCGCCGGCCAAAGGAGAATCCTCAAGAAGTGAAAGGCTCCATCTGTGTCTGCACCGTTTCAGGAACTCTCTTCTGGCAGTAATACCAAAATGAGCCAGGCCGGCTGATAGACCGCCGGCAATGAAGAAGCCATGCGGCGAAAATGAGTTTGCCAGATTGGCAAGCCCTATTCCGAACCATCTTCCAAACTCCCTGTACGCCTCTCGGGCTGCTGAATCACCTCTGGATGCCAGAGCGAATATTTCAAGGGGGGAAATGGCAGAACCGGTGATTCTTCTGTAATACCATTCAAGGGCTTTGCGGCCTGTGTATCGCTCCCAGCAGCCGGATGATCCGCAGGGGCATGGTATACCGTCTGCCATAACAGTTGTATGGCCGAACTCTCCGGAATTTCCTGTGCCATAGATTATTTCACCGCTGTTTATGATGGTTCCGCCGATGCCGGTTCCAAGTGTGAGAAAAAGCCATAGCCCATGGGATGGTATCTGACCGGAACAGATTGCTCCTGTTGCAAAAACATTGCAGTCATTGTCCAGCATAACAGGAGCTTTAAGCATATCACCGAGAATCTTTCTTACCTGCGCGCCTGACCAGAGAGGGAGGTTGGGGCTGAACTGAACAGTTCCATTCTCCCTGTCTATGAGACCTGCGGTTCCAAGACCTGCAGCTGCCGGTGTTGAATCCCTGCTGAGTATTATTTCAGAAGCTTTTTCAAGCGTTGCTTCAGGCGTGGCAGATTCGCCGGTTCTGAACGAATCGGCAAGTATGAAGTTTCTGCCTGACAGATAGCCTACCTTGGTGAATGAACCGCCTACATCTATACCCCAGTAGTATCCATTACTCGACACTGAGAATCTCGCCTTCTATGACAGTCATCATCGGCCATGTTATTCTGTTTTCAGAGCTGCTTCCCAGAACGCATCTTCCTGAAGCTCCGTAGTAGGCACCGGCTGAGGCGAGTTTTCTCAGCACTCTGCTTCTGGATGGTTCACCGGCGCTTTCCCAGGCTTGCAGAATAATTCCGGCGGCGTCATACCCCTGTGCTGCAATGCTTGTAGGTTCATTTCCTGTGGCTCTGGTGAAAGTATATACGAAACGGGCAGTTTCCGGATAAAGGGATGAGAGGCCGAAAGCTGCTGTGAAAACTGCATCTTCCACATATTCTCCTCCATGACGGAGAAGCAGCTCATCATCCCATCCTGATGTTCCGAATAGAGGAACATCAACTCTGTAGAAACGGAGCTGAGGAGCTATCTGTACTGCATCCCAGGCTGAAACCGGAAGAAAAACTGCCTGTGGCGAGTATGCCTTTACAGCCATGATCTGGTCTTTGAAATCAGTGGAGCCCGGCTGGTATCCCTGAGATGAAACTACTGTTCCTCCGAGACTTTCAACGGTCGTCCGGAATTGCTCAACCTCTCCCTGGGCCTGGGCAGTGTACGGATGAATAATGGCGAATCTGGTTAATCCGGATTTCCTTACAGCGTATTCTGCCACTGCTGCAGCCTGATCCCCCTCACTTACCACCAGTCTGAATACAGGTTCACCTATACGGTCAACATCTCCGGAGGTGGCTGTAGGGGTCAGGACAGGGAGTTCAGCTGATCTGGCCTGAGAGGCGACAGCCATTGTAGCAGAACTTGTAAGAGGCCCTATCACAGCCACACACTCAGGATTTTCCGCCAGTGTTGCAATCAGGTCGTTGAGCCTTTCCATAGTTCCTCTGGTATCAAAGTCTATCAGTTCCGGATGGTCCCTGTGGAGTTCTGCGAATCTGTCAAATGCAAGGTGAGCACCCTGGGCAACCTGAACAGCATATTCAGAACCCTGGCCTGTCATAGGCAGCAGAAGTGCCACCCATGATTCTGAAAGTTCAGGTTCTTCACCTGTCTCCGGTCTTCCATAGGTATCGTGGGCTCCAGGGTATATACGGTCTATCTCAGCGCCGTAGAGTGCAGCTCTTTCAGTATCTCCTGATTGGGCTGCCCTGGCTTCAAGCTCCAGAAGAACATACAGTTCAAACCATCCCCTCTCCCGCATTGACAGCAGATTGCCGGTTCTCACATGCCCAAGCTGCTCCCTGCACAGAAACACTGCTTCCCTTGCGCGTCTTTCATCAAGCGCTTCCAGATCAGTAGAGGTCAGAGCTTCAAGAGAGGCAGTTGAAGATGATTCTGCCATTGCTTTCAGAAGAAATGCTCTGGAGCGTATTACCGGGTTGGATGATCCGGTGTATTGTGAAGAGAGAGAAACAGCTTCAAGAGGATTGCCTGCAAGCAGAAGCGCTTCAGCTCTGCCCAGTTTCCACAGAGGAAGGTCAGGGTTATCCGGCGCTTCTTCAATTGCTTCTTCAAACAGCTCTATTGCCCTCTGTTCGTCTCCTTCTTCCAGTTTTCGTTCAGCAAGAGCCGCCTTTTCTTCAGGAGTTGAATCATCACTGATTTCCGGTGCGCATGAAGCAAAAATCAGCAATGACAGTACAAGTGCTGCTAGTGTTTTTCTCAAAAGGAAGCCCTCCTGACTACTGTCGTTGTACTAAGGTTACTCAACCTGAAATATCTTTAGAGACAATGATTTTTGCAATGATAAAGGGGCTCCTGACGGAGCCCCCCTTGCGTTTGGCCTTTCATAGATAGAATTACATTGTAACAGAAGAGATTTGAAGCACTTGCGCCTGTGGCGAGTGTTTGTTATTATAGTTGCAACTAGTTGTATAACTAGATATATGTAAGGAGGACAGTAAATGGGATTCAAGACCAAAGTCCAGCTGATCAAGAGAACCAAGAGCGAACAGTGGTATGTCAACTTTCCTTCAGCACTTGCTCAAGCGATGGAGTTCTCAAAGGGCGAAGTCGTCGAATGGGTAGTTGAGGAAAAAGAACTGCTGGGGCTGAAAAGACCTGAAGCACCACCCCGCCTCCTAAAAAAAACTACTGTGGAGGAGT
>PDSZ01000009.1 GCA_002748705.1 Candidatus Fermentibacterota bacterium | reverse complement strand
GTGGGGGGAATGCAGGGATGCGTTTGAGAGTGTGTGGCAGAGGGCAGTCAGGCTGGGAACTGGGTCGCTGTTGTGCCTCGGCAGGCACAATGTCACCTGCCTGATCTCCACCACCGGCAAGCAGCATTCAGACTGGTCGGCTGATTACCGAGTCTTCGAGAGGGGCAGGTTCAGAGAAGAGATGCTGTTTTCAGTTATACGCAAAGAGGTAACTGGTAGACTGGAGAAGAAGCAGCCTCTTGTGGTACTTATGGATGATACCCTGTTTGATAAGAGTGGACGCAATGTGTATGGAACAGCTTTCAAGCGTGATCCTAATGGTCCGAAATTCTGCAACAACTTCATATGGGCAACCAGATATCTCCAGATATCGGGAGCAGTGGAGGAGGAGGAGCGCCCAGGGTCTTGTCGTGGTATACCTCTAATGATCCGTCACTGTCCGACTCCGAAGAAGCCGTCCAGATGTGCTCCTGCAGAAGTACATGCAGAATACACTTTGTTGCGGGAAGCAACGAAGATCAGCAAAAGGGGTGCTGATGCCATCAGGGAACTGCGTGAACAGATGGATCCTGACAGGGAACTGGTTGTCAGTGTAGACGGTGGTTACACCAACAAGACCGTTATCCGTTCATTACCGGAAAAGACTACTCTGATAGGCAGGGCAAGGCGTGATGCAAAGCTTTACGACATACCTGTTGAGAAGGAAGGTCGTCGCGGTCGCAGGAGTTACTATGGGGAACAGCTCCCCACTCCGGAAGCGATTCGTAAGGATGATGAGATCCCATGGGAAACAGTAAAGGCATTTGCGTCAGACAGGGTTCATGAGTTCCAGGTAAAGTACATCAAACCTGTAAGGTCGAGGGTTGGAGGAGAGCGGAACCTCAGCCTGCTTGTGATCAGACCGCTCCGCTACAGGCTTAAAAAGGGCAGTCCGTTGATCTACAGGAAACCCACCTATCTGATATGTACCGACAGCAACTTACCACCTGAAAAGATCCTCCAGTGGTACCTTTGGCGGTGGCAGATAGAGGTCAATTTCAGAGATGAGAAATGTCTGCTTGGGATTGATGAGCCATCTGTCAGGAAAGAGGAATCACTCCAGTTCCTCCCTGCACTTATGACTGTGAGCTATGCATTCATGCAGCTGGCATTTACCGGTAAGAGTGCTAAGGGGGTCAGTGTAAGAAAACTGCCTAAATGGAGGAAGCATGCTCCTCCTGGCAGGATGACCACAGGGCTGATGCAGAGTGAGTTCAGAAACCAGATCTGGGGTCTAGGGATAGGCTCCGGTAATTTACCACACTTCGTTAAGAGCCGGAAAACACTCACGAAGTCCCTTAAATTCAATACAGAGGTTGGGAATGCTGTGTATTATGCCCACAGGTAACAAGATACAGCAGACCTTGGATACTGTGGCTGGTAAGAATGGGGCCAAACGCAAGGGGGAGGAGCGAGACGCTCCTCCCCCTTGCCTGAAAATAACCTTTTAGAAGTTGGACTTTATGCCTGCCCAGGTGTTCCTGGAGAGGAAACTGGCTGTTCCGTCAATTGTCTTGAAGAGGTCGCCTTCACCAATTGAAGTGCTGCTGAAGGGTACCCATGACCCGCCGGCAGACTCAATTCTGTAGCCCTCGGAACCTGTTATAGTGGTGCCTCCTACTGGATACCAGGTGTCAGAGCTGCCTCCTGCGCGGTGAGAACCGAGCCATACGGGAGTGGTTACCGCAACAGGGCTGCCGGTGAAATCCATCACAGCGAGCCATACTGTGTAGCTGCCATAGGTGAAGCCGGTGTCATCGCAGGTCAGGGATACGCTGGGCTGCTGAACAGGATCGCCTTCAGGAACTCCGTTGTTGTCAGCAACCACATAAAGCTCAAGTTCTGTGGGAGTTGAAGCTGTGGTAACGCCCCAGCATGTGAATGTCTCAATGCTGACATCAGTTGGTCCATAAGTGAAGTCGTCAATGGTCGCGTAGCTGCCGAAGGAAGCGCCGATGCTGCTCATCTGCTCTGACTGGTTGTAGGCGTAAGTGTCAAGCTCGTCATCTGTCTGAGGAGCAGTGGCTCCTCCGCCGAAACCGCCCGCTTCACCGCTGAGTGTACCTGACGCGAAAGCAAGACCTGCAACGCAAACAAGAACTGCTAAAAGTTTCAAAATTTACCCCTTTTCAGAAAAAACTGTATGTGCCGCTCTGACACATTGGCATATCATATACAAAGCCATTGCCCGGGGTCAATACCTCTTTTCCGACCTTGACCGCACTTAAGAGTAATGGTTATTTTTCGCTGGCGGTTGGTAACATAAATGAATTATTGAGGCGGGCGATTAGCTCAGTTGGTTAGAGTGCTTGCTTGACATGCAAGAGGTCACTGGTTCAATTCCAGTATCGCCCACCATTTTTTTATATCTGTACCAGGCAGCCCGGGAGGAGGTTGAGCAAATGATTCGTATATCGTTTCCAGACAACAGTTCAACAGAAATTACTCCCGAAACCACCGGCAGAGAAGTGGCGCTTTCCATATCAAAGGGGCTTGAAAGGAAAGCTGTTGCCTTTTCCCTTGACGGACAGGTGTTTGATATGTCCGCTCCGGTGCCGAAAGAAGGCTCATTCAGGATTATCACCGTTTCAGACCCTGAAGCAAGGGAAATTCTCAGACACAGCGCTGCACATCTCATGGCAGCTGCGGTGCTTGAGTTGTATCCTGGAACCATGTTCGGAGTGGGGCCTGCAATAGAAGACGGTTTCTACTACGACATGCTCATTCCGAACTTCGGCGGAGAGAAGGATCTGGATAAAATCAGAAATCGAATGAAGAGAATGGTCAGGCAGAACATTCCCTTTAAACGAATTGAAGTTACAGTCCGGCAGGCTCTGGAGCTTTTTGCCTCAAAAGGAGACAAGTTTAAGGAAGAGCTTATAAAAGATATAGATGAAAGAGGTGAAAAATTATCCCTCTACTCACTGGGAGATTTTACCGATCTCTGCAGGGGACCCCATGTGCCTTCCACAAAATTTCTGGCAGCTTTTGACCTGTTGAGTGTTGCCGGCGCCTACTGGCGAGGCAGTGAAGAAAACCAGATGCTTACAAGGATATACGGCACTGCCTTTGCAGAGCGTGCTGAACTTGATGAGCACATAAAACTCCTGGAAGAGGCTAAGAAGCGAGATCATCGCAAGCTCGGAAGAGAACTGGGGCTCTTCAGCTCAAGCGCCATGGGCGGTCCGGGATTCATTTACTGGCTGCCTGACGGAACCATCGTAAAGGAAAACCTTGAAGGTCTCTGGAAGGATGCCCACAGGGCTGCAGGTTATCAGCTGGTAAGTACTCCTCACATTGCTCCTGTAGAGTTGTGGAAAACCTCAGGTCATTATGATTACTACAAAGAGAATATGTACTTTACTGAAGTTGAGAATGGCGAGTATGCCCTGAAGCCGATGAACTGCCCTGGACACATCATTGTGTACAAGAGCGCAAAAAGATCATACAGGGAGCTTCCTCTGAGACTTGCTGAGCTGGGCACTGTTTACCGCTACGAGAGAAGCGGAGCTCTTCACGGCCTGATGCGTGTAAGGGGATTTACCGTTGATGACGGGCACATCTTCTGCACGCCGGACCAGATAGTTTCTGAAATTCAGGATGTGGTTCGTTTTGCTCTCTACTTCCTGAGGATTTTCGGCTTCGGATACAAAATAGAGCTGTCACTTATGGACCCTGCGAATCCGGAAAAGTATGCAGGGGATCCAAAAGCCTGGGCTGAGGTGGAGCCGGCTCTGGCAAAGGCTCTTGATGAAATGGGCGAAGAGTACACCAGTGTTACCGGTGAGGCCGCCTTCTATGGCCCCAAGGTTGACATAAAACTCAGGGATGCTCTGGGAAGGTACTGGCAGGGCCCTACTGTTCAGTTTGACTTCAACATTCCAAACCGATTTGATCTTAACTATACAGGCCATGACGGGCAGGAACACAGGGTCTATATGGTTCACAGGGCACTATTCGGTTCTGTGGAGCGATTCATAGGCAATCTTATTGAACACTTTGCCGGAAGTTTCCCCTGTTGGCTTTCACCTGCTCAGCTTGTTATTTTACCGATTACCTCTGCGCAAACCGATTTCGCAGAGGAAGTGTATGCTAAAGCTGTTTCAGCTGGAATAAGATGCCGGCTTGATGACAGAAGCGAGACTATAGGGTACAGAATAAGGGACGCCGAGACCGGCAAGGTCCCTTTCATGTTCGTTATAGGTCAGCGAGAAACTGAATCAGGCAGTGTGGCTGTACGCAGGCACGGCGAAGGCGACTTAGGCATTTTTTCTGTTGAAAGTGCTCTGGCTGAAGTCGTCCAGTCTTGTGAGAGGCCTGAATTGCCGAAACGGAGGTAAGGGGAAATCGCGCATTCCACCCGTGTGAATGGAGAAATCAGAAGCCAGAGGGTCAGACTGATCGACCAGAATGGCGACCATGTGGGAGTGACAGATTTCGCCGGTGCCATGGATATGGCCACCGAGGCGGGTCTTGATCTTGTAGAAATAAGTGGAGCCAGTGATCCTCCTGTATGCAGAATAATGGATTACGGCAAGTATCGGTATCAGCAGAACCGTAAGGAGAGAGAGGCTCGAAAGAAGCAGCAATCCGGCGGTTTGAAAGAGGTGAAATTCAGGCCTAATACCGAGATACACGACTACAACTTCAAGAAGAAACACGCCAGAGAGTTCCTTGAGCACAGGCACAAGGTTAAGGCAACTGTTGTTTTCAGAGGCCGTCAGCTTGTTTACAAGGATCAGGGTTTCAGCCTCCTTGAACGGCTTTCGGAAGATCTGAACGATATTGCTCAGATAGAGAAAAAACCTGCAATGGAGGGCCGGTTCCTTACTATGATACTGGCACCCCGGCGTGAAAGCGATCAGGCAAAAAAGAAGGAATAGAAGAATGCCCAAAATGAAAACACATAAAGGTGCCGCAAGGCGCTTTAAGAAGACAGGAACCGGCAAGATCCGCACTAGGCACAGTCATGCCGGCCACATAAAAACCAAGAAGAGCAGCAAACGAAAGCGCAATCTGCGCGCAGGAGGCATCGCTTCAGCAGCGGACACAAAGCGCATGAGAGTTCTGCTGCCTTAGAATACGGAGAAACTGAACAATGAGCAGAGTCAGAAATGCCGTAGCCAGGCACAAAAGGCACAAAAAGGTACTCAAGTCTGCCAGGGGAAACTTCGGAGGCAGAAGAAAACTCTATACTGTTGCTTCTGAAGCGGTCAAAAAGGGGATGGAGTATCAGTATCGCGACCGCAGAAACAGGAAAAGAAAATTCAGAGAACTTTGGATAACAAGAATCAATGCCGCAGCAAGGGAGAACGGCATGACCTACAGCACTCTGATTAACGGTCTTGCCAAAGCCGGCGTTAAGCTCGACAGAAAAATTCTTGCGGATATGGCAGTAAGAGAACCTGCCGCATTCGAAAAAGTTGTTGAGGCAGCCCGAAGGGGACTGCAGTAGAGAGGGGGAGGAAACATTGCCCGTCACCGGTTCTGCCGACAGGCTGACTGAAGCGGTAGACAGGCTGATTCTCAAGTACCGTTCGGTTCACAGTGAAAACCAGCGGCTCAGGGAAAAGGTAGATGACCTTGAGAAGCAGCTTGAGTATCAGCAGGGTAATGCGGACTCCAGGGGTTATAATCTTCTCAGAATTCACTATGCCAGGCTTCTCTCCGAAAGAACGGAGTTGAAGGTAAGGCTGGAAAGGCTGCTGAATCAGCTGAATTCACTGAGAGACAACCCTGACAGGAGTACCGATGACTGACCGTCCTGATAATACCAGAGTTAACATTTACGGACGGGAATATTCGATTAGAGGAGAGGGCGATCCTGCCTATATACTGGAGATCGCCCATTTTCTTGATATGCGTATGCGCCAGATGACAGAGAATGTCACAATGACCTCGACAGCCAAGGTGGCTATTCTCGCGTCGCTTAATATCATTGATGAGCTGTTCTCAAAGACGGGGCAGCTTGAAGAGACGGAAGATTCCCATCAGATGTTTCTTAATAAACTTGCAGGGAAGATAGAAAAGGTCCTTGAAGAAACAGAGTCTCTCTCCAGGCATGAGAAAAAAGGCGTTTCAGGGGATTCCCCGAATATCAGTACTCCAGGTGCAGGCATCTTTCAGAAGCAGATTCAAGACGGCAGCGACAGCCGGGGATAAGTCCTCAGGGGATGGTTCCGGAAAAAGTGTCGCGGGTTTTTCCGGAGTGGAACCGTCCTGCTGATCATTATAGATGACTCCCGCGCCTGAAACGGAGTAATAAATGCTGGGTTACCTTATTCCGGCCGCTGCCGCCGGGGTAGCCTTCATCCTTGGTCTCTTGTTTCACAAGATGCTTGTAAACAAGGAGATAGGTGGAGCAACCACTGAGGCTGAACGAATACTGGCTGAAGCAAGACGAGAGTCGGAAACCCTTCGTAAAGAAACTGTTCTGGAGGGCCGAGAGGTTATTGCGGAAGAACGGGCAAAGGTACAGGAAAGGCTCAGAAAAAAACAATCTGAGCTTGATCGCAGAGAAAACAGTATAAACAGGCAGAATCAGCAGCTGGAGAGAACAAGAGAGAATCTCGAAGGCAAAACAGAAACTCTCTCTCAGCAGGAAACTGCCCTGGGTGAGATGGAACAGGCTCTAATAGCTAAGCACCAGCGGGCCAACAAGCTTCTTGAAGAGCAGAACGCCCGCCTTGAAGAAGCTGCCCAGCTTTCAAGAGAGGAAGCAAAGGAGCTTTTGCTCTCCAACCTCCGTGAAGAGACTGATATGGAGGCAGCAAAACTAACCAGAAGTATTCTTGATGAAGCTGAAAGAACCGCTGAAGACAAGGCAGCCAGCCTTCTCGCAACTGCCATACAGCGCTGTGCCGCCAATCATGTTGTGGAGAGCTGTGTTTCAGTTGTGAATCTTTCAAACGATGACATGAAGGGCCGTATCATCGGCCGTGAAGGCAGAAACATCCGTGCTTTTGAAAAAGCCACAGGTGTTGATGTTGTAATCGACGACACCCCTGAGGCAGTTGTGCTGAGCTGTTTTGATCCGGTTAGAAGAGAAGTGGCAAGGCTCTCACTTGAAAAGCTGATAAGTGACGGCAGAATACACCCCGGCAGAATCGAGTCTGTTGTAGGAAAGATTCGCAACGAGATGGAACGAACCATCAGGAAGCTGGGGAATGAGCTTGTCATGGAAGCCAGTGTAACCGGTCTTCATCCTCAGCTGGTTCGTCATCTGGGCAGGCTCAGGTACAGAACAAGTTACGGTCAGAACATGTACCAGCATTCACTTGAGGTGGCCCACATCTGCGGTCTTCTGGCCAGCGAGCTGAGGCTTGATCCTGGCCTTGCAAGGCGCGCAGGTCTTCTTCATGACATAGGCAAGGCAACTGACCACGATCTTGAAGGCTCACACGCAATGGTCGGTATGGAGCTGGCCAGGAAATACAATGAGCCAAGAAGTGTTGCCAATGCCATAGGCGCTCACCATGAGGAAGTGGAGCCTGAAAGCCTCTATGCCATTCTGGTCCAGGCAGCAGATGCTGTAAGCAGCGCCAGGCCCGGTGCCAGAAGAGAAACGCTGGAACTCTATGTGAAGCGGCTTCACAGGCTTGAGACAATGGCTGACTCGTTTGAGGGAGTAAAGAAATCCTATGCCATTCAGGCAGGACGGGAGCTTCGCATAGCAGTGAAACCTGAAGCTGTGAACGATGACACTGCAGTTGATATGGCCAGGCAGATAGCGAAAAAGATTGAGAATGAAATGGAGTATCCCGGTCAGATCAAGGTTACTGTCATAAGGGAACTCAGAGCTTCTGAAACGGCCAGATAGACCATGCGGATACTTATTCTTGGAGACATTGTGGGAAGACCAGGTCGGAATGCGGTAAGTGATTATCTTTCTGCGCATTCAGAAGAATATCAAATCATTATAGTCAACGGTGAAAACGCAGCCGGCGGTTTCGGTATAACTGATTCCATTGCCGTTGATCTTCGCAGGCAGGGAGTTGATATAATAACTTCCGGAAACCACATATGGAAGCAGGATTCAATTCTTTCACTGCTCTCTGAGAAAAATCCTTTTGTAATCCGTCCGGCCAACTATCCTCCTGAAAATCCTGGAAAGGGCTGGGCTGTGATAGAGAAGGGGCGGCTGAGAATACAGGTGATTAACCTTCAGGGAAGGGTTTTTACTGATTTTTCCGGAGACTGTCCCTTTAGAACTGCCGAGAGGATTATTGATTCCACAGAGGCGGATGTAAGAATTATCGACATTCATGCAGAGGCAACCAGCGAGAAGATTGCCCTTGCAAGGTATCTGGACGGAAAAGTTACCCTTATTGCCGGAACCCATACCCATGTTCAGACAGCTGACGAACAGGTTTTTCCAGGCGGGACGGCCTATATTTCAGATCTTGGTATGTGCGGATCTTCTGCAGGTGTTATCGGGATGGAGATGAATTCTTCCATAGCAAGGTTCACCAGCGGGAAGTACAGCAGGCTTACGGTTGCAGAAGGCGACCGAATGGTAAACGGTCTGGAGCTTGAACTGAACGACGATCTGTCGGTGAAAAGTTTGAAGAGGGTCAATGAGTATACCGGATAAACTGTCAGAGAGGCTTACTGAAGCAGCGGCACAGGTGGAAAAGGCTTTTCATGGCCTTCCCTGGCTGTTCCGTAAGGATGACCTTCAGGCAGGTCACTGTCTTTATTCACTCACTGCAGGAGGAAAACGGCTCAGACCATTTCTTGTCCTTGAGTCATGCAGGGCTGCAGGAGGCGATACCCAGGCGGCATTGCCTGCTGCGTGTGCAGTTGAGATGATTCACACATATTCGCTTATTCACGATGACCTTCCTGGAATGGATGATGATGATCTCAGAAGGGGCAAACCCTCTCTGCACAAAATCTGCGGAACCTGCTCTGCCCTTTACGCAGGTGACAGACTGCTTCTTGAAGCATTCAGAACCCTGATTTCCACACCTCTTTCTGAACAGACCAGACGGTGGATGCTGCTGAAGCTTGCCTCTGCAGCAGGCGCAGGATACCTTGCCGGAGGACAGTTTATGGATATGTACCATCCTTCTGAAGCTGACAGAACCTGGACCGAAAAGATGATGAAAGGTAAAACTTCTGCGATGATAAGGGTTTCCATGGAACTCGGGGCTCTGACAGCAGGAATGAAACCATCCGAACTTGAGCCTGTTTCCGCAGCAGGGGATGATATAGGCTGGCTTTTTCAGCTTACCGACGATATTCTGGATGTAACAGGTTCCAGGGAAGAGATGGGAAAGGCTGTGGCCAAGGACTCTGATATGGGTAAATGGAACCCTGTTTCAGAACTGGGAGAGAAAAAAGCTGCAGAACTTGCTTTCAGCCGTTCTGAAGAACTGGTCAGTGCTCTTCGCGGCCTGCCAGGTGACTGGGAGGCAGTTGCTGCATTGGTCCGTTATCTTCCCGAAAGAAGGAAATAATGACCAGATTGCTGGATTCTATTAAGGATCCTTCAGTGATACAGAAGCTTACCCTTGAAGAAAGGGTAAACCTTGCAGAAGAGATAAGAACCAGAATCATTGAGGTCATATGTCATACCGGAGGCCATCTCGCATCAAGTCTTGGAGTGGTGGAGCTGACCATAGCCCTTCTTTCTGTGTACAATCCTTCCTTCGACAGGATAGTCTGGGATGTAGGCCATCAGACCTACCCCTGGAAACTGCTAACCGGAAGACGGGAGCTCTTTCACACCATCAGACAGAGCGGCGGAATCAGTGGTTTTCCAAAGAGGTCCGAGAGCCCGTGTGACTGTTTCGGAACAGGTCATTCAAGCACCTCGATAAGCGCAGCGCTGGGGTTTGCTTCAGCCAGAGATATCCGAGGCGGAAGCGAAAGGGTTGTTGCTGTGATAGGCGATGGAGCCATGACCGCAGGAATGGCCTTTGAGGGTTTAAACAACTTGTCCATTGACGGTACAGACATAACAATTATTCTCAATGACAACGAGATGTCTATTTCCCGAAATGTAGGAGCATTCTCAAAACATCTGAACAAGCTCCTTACCGATGATACATACAACAAGTTCAAGGACGGTATCTGGAATGCCCTTGGAAAAGTGCCCTCTCTGGGTGAAAGGATGCGAATAGCGGCACATGAGGTTTCATCTGCCATAAAGCATACCATTTCCACCAGAGCTTCGGTTTTCGAGGAGTTCGGGCTTACCTATGTGGGGCCTGTGCCAGGTCACGATCTTCCCACGCTTACCGGTGTTCTCAGCAGAGTGCGCAAACTTCGGGGGCCTGTTCTGGTCCATGTTGTGACCAGAAAGGGGAAGGGTTTTGAGCCGGCAGAGTGTCAGCCTGTTTCGCATCATGGTGTTAGCGGAGCTTCAGTAAAGGCTCCCGGCAGGTCTTTCACCTCAGCCTTTTCCAGTGCAGTAACTGAAGCTGCTCTCAGGGACAATTCAGTGGTGGCGGTAACTGCCGCCATGCCGGGGGGAACCGGTCTTACAGGTTTTGCAGAGCAGTTCCCTGAGAGATTTTTCGATGTGGGCATAGCAGAACAGCACGCTGTTACTTTTGCCTGCGGTATGGCTTTCGGAGGGTTGAAGCCTGTGGTTGCAGTATACAGCAGTTTCATGCAGCGTGCATATGACCAGGTTATTCACGATGCCGCGCTGCAGAAGGCGCCTGTGATATTCGCGATGGACAGAGCTGGTGTTGTGGGAGCTGACGGACCTACCCATCACGGTATTTATGATATCTCCATGTTCCTTTCGGTTCCCGGTCTGGAACTTGCCGCGCCCAGAAGCTGCGATATGCTGGAGCTTATCTTTGATTCAGTGATAAGAAACCTGAAATCTCCTGTGGGAATAAGGTATCCCAGAGGCCTGGAACCTGCTGAGAAATTTCCCCTTCCAGACAAAGAAACCCTTAAGAAAGGGCAGCTGGTGCGCCAGGGAACCGATGTGATGATAGTTTCCTGCGGTTCTGTGACAGCAGCAGCTGTAAAGGCTTCTGAGATTCTCCGTAACAGTTCTGTCTCTGCAGGTGTATTTGATCCTGTATGGCTAAAGCCGGCGCCTGTGGAAGAAATAAGAAAGATTTCTTCAGAGAAACTGCTGGTTACCGTTGAGGAGGGAGCCCTTAACGGGGGTTTCGGATCCATGCTTCGGTCATGTTTTCCTGAAAAAGATATTCTCACCATAGGCATACCTGATAAATTCGTTACCCACGGCAGTACCGGCGAGCTTCTCTCTGAACTGGGTCTGACCGGTGAAGGGATAGCCAGTACTGTTCTGAAGCATCTGAGGTCATCAGATGAAAAAGATTAGGAGAGTCGCACTCCGATCTTCCTCTCCTGACAGTTGTGCGGAAACCATTATTGAAGCCGGCCTTCAGCTTGTCGATAACCCTGCTGAAGCTGATGCAGTGGTGGTAGCAGGTGGTGACGGAACCATTCTCAGGTACATGAATGAGCTTCTTCCTGTGAAAAGGCCTGTTCTGGCTGTAAATGCAGGTCACCTGGGTTTTCTTGCCGACTGCGAGCTGGAATCAATGGCTGATGCCCTTGGTATTATCAGGGAAGGTCTCTACTCAATCAGCGAACTTCCGGTGATAGAAGCCGATTGCGGCGGCAGCACAGCCAGAGCCCTTAACGATATCTGCATAAACAGGTGCCCTGAAGGGGGCATACTTCACATTACCGTCTCAGTGGACGGCGGGCAGGTGGCTTCCATTGCTTCAGACGGTGTTCTTGTTTCCACTCCTTCAGGTTCAACTGCGTATAACCTCTCCTGCGGAGGCCCTATACTTCACCCCAACCTTCCAGCGGTGATAATAAATGCTATTTGCCCACATCTTCTTGCCATCAGACCTATCGTTGTGCCCCTCTCCTCTGTTGTGAAATTTACAGTAACAAGAGCCAGGGAAAAGGCTCCCCTGATACTGGCTGATGGTGTTTCCAGATGCGGTTCACTGGAGGCAGGTGATTCCATTACTGTAAGAGACTCCGGTCTGCGCTGCCCTGTGATAAGAACAGGAGAGAGCGGGGATCACTATACGGTACTCGGCTGCAAACTGGGCTGGGGTTTCAGAGGATGAACTGCACTGGAATGCTCCGCTCTATTGTCCTGAGAAACCTGGCGACCATCAGTGATACTTCAATGGAGTTCTCTGAAGGGTTGAATGTAATCACAGGAGAAACCGGCAGCGGCAAGTCTATTCTGGTTGACGGCCTTATGCTCGCAACAGGAAAAAGAGCAGACAGATCCCTTGTGCGTCCTGGAACCAGAACAGCTTCAGTTGAGGCTGTTTTTCTCAGGAGTTCAGGGGAAGAGACCACTGTCCGCCGTGAGATAAATGTACAGGGAAGAAGCCGGGTGTTTCTCAATGATTCTCTCTCTTCACTGGAAGAGGTAAGGGAAACTCTGGACGATTTTGTAGAGCTGTACAGCCAGCGTTCCACACCTGCTCTTCTCAAAAGAGCAAGGCAGCTGGAACTTGTTGACAGATTCTCCGGAGCCATGAAACTCCGGGAACGGTATGAAGAGCATTTCACAAGGTACAGAAATCTGAAAAAAGAGCTGGAAGAGACTCAGGCGCATCTGAGCGAAAGGCACGGCAGCAGAGAGATTCTTCTTCATGAAAGGTCTCTTTTTCAGGAGCTGAACCCTGAACAGGATGATTTTCTCAACCTCACCAGGCAGGAAAAGGAGCTGGAGCATGCAGAAGAGCTTGCAGGTCTTTTCGTCAGCTGTTCAGAAGTGCTTGAAGGCCATGGAGGAATCAGGTCTCAGCTTTCAGGTCTGCTGAGCCGTTTAAGGCGGGATGCTCCTGAACTGGAGGATATTATAGAACTTCTTGAGCAGGCTGAAATATCAACTGCCGAGGCATCTTCACTGATGAGCAGAAAGCTTTCTCCGGAAGAGGAACTCGCAGGAAGAAAGTCGGAAATCACAGCACGCCTGGATTCGTACCATTCACTTATATCACGGTTTGGCGGCACGCTGGACTCAATGCTGCAGGCGTGTCTCTCTGTGGAAGAGAGGCTTCAGGAGCTTGAGGACACAGAAAACCGTATCATCAAGCTGGAGAAGCAGCTCTCTGAACTCTCTTCCAGACTACTTGAAATGGCCGGTGAACTTACCGCTTTGAGAACCGCTGGAAGTGCGGAACTGGCAGTCGGGGTGAAAAAGGGGCTCAGTGAGCTTAACCTGCCTGGCGGATCTTTCAGAATAGAGCTTGTTAAGCCTGCAGGGGCAATATCAGTTGAAGGCAGTGAACTCTCTGCTTCAGGGGCAGAGGGGGCAGCTTTCTTCTTTTCAGCCAACACTGGTATGCCGGAAGGGCCGCTGGACACCGTGGCAAGCGGAGGTGAACTTTCCAGAGTTGCGCTTGCTCTGGCGCTTGCACTTGCTGGAAGGGATTCTTCGTCAACACTTATCTTTGATGAGATAGACAGCGGTACCGGAGGTGAAACCGCTCACATGCTGGCAGAGTGTCTGAGGAAAGCATCCAGGTCAAGGCAGATTATAGTTATCTCCCACCTTGCCCAGATTGCAGCCGAAGCTTTCTGTCACCTTGCAGTTGAGAAAAATCAGGCAGGCGGTATGCCTGTAACTGTGGTAACCAGGCTGGAATCCAGGGAAAAAAGGCAAAAGGAACTGGCCAGGCTTCTTGGTGGAGGAGCAGGGGCAGATGAACATGCGTCACAGCTTCTGGGGGCATCGGGTGATAAAGGGTAAATTTCTTACAGCAGCAAACTGTATCAGCATTGCCCGCATACCCCTTGCAGGAATTGCCGCGCTTATGCTTGTCAGGGGTTCTGTAATGTGGACAGCGGTGTTCATAGTAATTGCTTCTCTCACCGATGTTCTGGACGGTTTTATAGCAAGAAAAACAGGTACAGTCAGTGACTGGGGGAAAATACTTGACCCTGCTGCCGACAAGATATCTTTTGCTGTCATGGCTGTTACAATGGTCTTCCTGGGGCTTATTCCGTCATGGATACTGTGGATACTTGTTTGCAGAGACGGTCTTATTGCCCTTGGAGGTATCCTCATGTCTTCAGGAGCAGAACCGCCACTTGCAAACTGCTGGGGAAAGGCCTCAACATTTTTTCTTGCACTCTACATATTAAGGCAGGTAATATTCCCTGAGTACCAGCTTTTCGGCCACCTTTTCGAAGGAGCAGATCTCCTTGGTCTGATATCAGTTGCCCTTATTGTATACAGTTTCTTTACCTATGTTGCAGTATTCATTGCTTCACGAGGTGAGCATTGAGACTTAAAACGCTGGAAATAGTTGGATTCAAATCATTTGCAGACCAGTTCCGAATTGATTTCCAACAGGGAATATCATCCATAGTGGGCCCTAACGGGTGCGGTAAGAGCAATGTTGCCGACGCCATAAGATGGGTTCTGGGAACTCAGAGCCCCAAACAGCTCAGAGCTGACAGAATGGAATCTGTAATCTTTTCCGGTTCTGTGAAGAGAAAACAGCTTGGAATGGCTGAGGTAACCCTTACATTCGACAACTCTGACAGATCCCTGGATCTGGACTATGATGAGGTTTCCGTTTCCAGAAGACTGTTCAGATCCGGAGACAGCGAATACAGCATAAACGGTTCAAAGTGCAGACTCATGGACATAACAGACCTGGTGGTCGACAGAGGTCTCGGCGCAACAGGTTACTGGATACTGGAAACCAGAATGGTTGAAACCATTCTATCCAGCCGCCCTGAGGACAGAAGGTTCCTCTTTGATGAAGCTGCAGGAATAGTAAAGTACAAGATTCAGCGTCACAGGGCAGAGCTGAAACTGGACTCTGCTGCAGCTGACCTGGAACGGCTTGCAGATATAATCACAGAGGTGGAGGGAACCTGCAGAAGTCTGAAAAAACAGGTTTCCGCCTTTAGAAAGCACGAGAAAATAACCGGAACCATCAAGTCCCTCAGAGAAGCGGTATCCCTTATAGAATCCAGAAAGATTTCACAGACTCTTTCGGAATACACTGCGGAGCTGGACAGCGCAGGGGCCCTTGTGGGAGAACTCACTGCATCCCTCTCAGCAAAAAGCACCTCTCTTGAGGGGGTGCGTACAGAATTCAGTCTGGTTCAGGGAAAACTTGATGAAACCCACAGGAAATGTTCAGAACTGGATTCTGCCATTGCCTCATGTGACAGGGAATCAGCGGTAATCTCTGAGAAAATAGAGAGTGCCAGAAGGCGTATTGCAGAGAACAGAGCCCGTAATGCAAGGGAACTTGAGAGAACAGAAATCTACCGGAGAGACATGTTGGCCCTTTCAGAGGAGGAAAGCTCAATGATTCCTGAAATCAGAGAGTTTGAAGCTCTGGAGACTGAACTCAGTTCCAGAACAGAGGAACAGAAGGGCCGTGTAAAACTTGCAGGCAGAAGACTGGATGCTCTTAAGAAACAGAAAGAACAGTGCAGCGGCCTCATGGAGAAAGCCAGGGAAGAAAACATCAGAAGGGTCAAGGAAGAAGAAGCAAGACTTCAGAGAATAGATCTTCTTGAAGAGCGGAAAGTTGAGAGAGAGGCAAAGCGCGGTTTCCTTGAAGAGAGCACAGGGAATCTCAGGCAGGAGGAGCATCGCCTCCAGAGAGAATTGAAAAGCGCCTGCGCTTCCGGTTCAGAGCTGAAAGAAAAGGCTGCTGAACTGGAAAAGCTTCGAAGCAGTCAGTCTGAAGTCTTCCGGAGGGCTTCAGAAGCTGCAGCAGTTGCCGGAGAGAAGACGAGAAGGACAGATGAGCTTCTTCAGGGAATGGATGAAGGCGCCCTTGGAGACCTTGTTGAACCTCTTCCTGGAATGGGTCTGGCAATAGGAGCGTTTCTGACAGGATTTGACAGAGCTTTGCCTGTGGACACTGTTCATGACCGGAATAGCCTTGCAGGAACAACATTGGCTGTTGATACCGGATTTTCGCCTAAGAATCTTCCCAGGGGAGCTGTTCCCTTGTCACAGTGTGTTCAATCATGCTCCAACAGTATTCTTTTCAGTGTTCTCAGCAGAGGAATTCTTGCTGAAGACAGGGAGACAGCCCTTAGATGGCTGAAAGAAGGTAACCGGTTCGTTACAGTCACCTCTGAAGGTGATATTTTCCGTCCTGAAGGTCTTGTGAGAATCGGTGTTGCTCCGGAGGGGGCCGGGCAGCTTGAACTGAAAGACATGCTCCAGCGCTGCAGAGACGATCTTGAAAAAAAGAGGGAGTTTCATGAAGAGAGCAGAGCAGTTCTTGCTGATACTGAAGAAAAGCTCAGGAGGGTTTCAGAAGCAGTTGCTGAGAGCAGTCGCCGTGAAGCTGTTCTTGAAAAGGAACTGGAAAGCATCAGAAAGCAGTTTGAGGTGAGTTCTCAGGAGCTTTTCAAAACTGAATCAGAGGTAAAGGTTATTTCTGAAACCCTTGAAAACCTCCGTAAACCTTCTGCAGAAATCAATGCATCCTGTGCTGATCACCTTTCCAGGCTCAAAGAGGATATGTCAATGCTGGACTCTCAGGAGAGAGACCTTGCAGAAGAACTCTCCACTCTTGAGAACAGGCTTTCAGAATTGTTGCGGCAGTCGGACCAGTGCCGGTTCACCCTGCGGGAAAAACGGCACAGAACAGAAGAGATAAGTCAGCGGAGAGAGATGCTTCAGCGGGAGACTGACAGAATAGATGAACTTGTTGAGGAACTTGCCGGCAGTTCAGAAGAAGCAGCAAAAAGCATCAGTTCAATGAAGATTAACCTTGATGAGCTGAAAAAACAGCGGGAGAAACTTGCCTTGAACAGAACTGAAGCTGAAGAAGTAAGAACATCACTCTCTGCAAGCCGCAATGCCCTTATGGAGAAGTCTTCCGGAATGGAGAGAGATGTTCAGGAGATAAGGGAAAGGCTAAGCAAATCCAAGTCGGCAATGATAGAGAAGGAAGCCGCTGCCGCTTCGCTCAGAGCAAAACTGGAAAGCATCAGGGATACCATAGGAGCTGAAGACAACCAGTGGCTTCATCTTGATTCTGAAGAACTTGAAAGAAAGCTGGAGGCAGAGGCAGGCGCTCTGGAACGGCTGGGGCCTGTGAACATGCTTGCAGTTGGGGAGTATGAGGAAAACAATCGAAGGCTGACCTATCTGAAGGAACAGCGTACTGATCTTGAAGATGCCAGAGAGTCGCTCTCAAGGGCCATTGGGGAGATAAACAAGGAAGCTGCACAGCGGTTCAGGGAAACCTTTGAACAGGTTCGCAGCAACTTCAGCAGCATGTTTGTCAAACTCTTCGGAGGCGGTGAAGGGGATATCAGGTCCATAGAGAGCGAAGACCCTCTTGAGGGCGGAATTGAGATAATGGCTCGTCCTCCCGGTAAAAAACTGAAGAATGTTATTGCCCTTTCAGCAGGCGAGAAGGCCCTTACAGCTGTCGCGCTGCTGTTCAGTCTGTACCTTGTAAAGCCCTCTCCTTTCTGTGTTCTTGATGAGCTTGACGGTCCCTTTGACGACGCAAACACAGATAAATTTGTAGCTATACTCAGGGAGTTCAGCGCTGATACCCAGTTCATTGTTATTACCCACAACAAACGCACCATGGAAGGTTCCGATATCCTTTACGGCATTACCATGGCAGAACAGGGTGTCAGCACGATTACTTCCGTCAGCCTTGAGGAGATGGCAGAACAATGAATCTCAAAGAAAGACTGAAAAAAAGCAGGGATGCTCTGGGAAGAAAACTGGGGACAGTTTTCAACCCTGGTGTTGATGGAGAAACACTGGAAGATGCAGAGGCTGTCCTTTTGAGCAGTGATCTGGGATGGGAACTGACAGAGCTTGTTCTGGAACGGTTCCGCAGGGATTTCAGAGAGTCAGGAGGAGAGTGGAGGTCTTCTCTGGCAAGGGTTCTCATCGGGCTGATTCCTGATTCTTCACTGCCTGAGAGGATTAATACCCCTGAAATCACAATGGTGGTAGGTGTTAACGGAGCAGGCAAGACTACTACCATAGCCAGACTTGCAGGTACATGGAAAGCTTCAGGTGAGCAGGTTCTAATGGTTTGTGCTGATACCTACAGAGCAGCAGCAGCTGAACAGCTCAGCCTCTGGGGAGAACGGCTTGACATTCAGGTTTTCAGAAGCGCTGAGGGTACCGATCCTGGAGCTGTCGCCTTTGACGGGGTAAGAAAAGCCCTTTCAGGCAGTTATGACAGAGTTATTATTGATACCGCAGGAAGGCTTCCCACACAGAAGGGGCTTATGGATGAGCTCTCCAAGGTGTACAGGGTTGCCGGCAAGGCAATGGAAGGCGCTCCACACAGGGTTCTTCTGGTCCTTGACGGAACAGTGGGGCAGAATGCTCTTCCCCAGGCAAGGCAGTTCATGGAATCTGTTCCAGTGACAGAACTGGCTGTAACCAAGCTTGACGGCACAGCCAAAGGAGGCGCAGTATTCGCCATGTCCAGGGAGCTTGAGCTTCCTATCAGATACATAGGAGTAGGTGAGGGAGCTGAAGACATAATACCCTTCAGAGCAGGGGAATTCGTAGAGGCTCTTATAGGCCGTGGCGATGAACTCTGACGGCCTTGAACTCAGGGGAATATCACGGAGCTACGGAAGCCGAAAGGCTGTGGACTCTCTATCCTTATCAGTCGGGTCAGGGGAGATATTCGGACTTCTGGGGCCCAACGGAGCCGGTAAAACCACAACTCTGAAAATCATCGCAGGTCTCATCATTCCACACAGCGGAGAAGCTTTGCTGAACGGTATGCCTGTTGAAAAGGTCAGAGAAAGAATAGTCTATGTTCCTGACGAGCCTACTGTTTTCAGCAATCTTTCCGGCAGAGAGTATCTTCTCTATTCCGGACGGATGAGAGGTCTGGAGAGAGATGTGCTGAATGCCAGAATAGAGAGCTGTATTCAGGTGTTTGAAATGGAAGGGTGGATAGACAATCGATCCAGTTCCTATTCACACGGAATGATACAAAGAGTGGTACTCTCCGGCGCTTTTATCGCAAGACCTGACCTTTATGTTATTGATGAGCCTCTTGTAGGCCTGGATCCTCCTGCATCCGCCACTTTCTGGAAACTTGTTGAAGGCGCTGCAAAACAGGGCGCTTCAGTTCTTGTCTCAACCCATACTCTTGCAGTGGCTTCAGCCCACTGCAGCCGATTCGGAATAATTCACAGAGGAGAGCTGAAAATAACCCTTACTGCCGGCGAACTTTCCGGCAGTGATCTGCAGGAACTATTCTTTTCGGTTACTGGTACCGCTCCTGCTTCTGTGGAGAGAGTATTCTCTGATTTGCCATGTTATGGACAATAGGGCCTCTTATTAGTATGTAAAATCCAAGGGGAGTTATGGTAAGGGAGGCTGCATTAATTTGGCTAGCGACGAAATCATTCGTGATAACCTTACAGGTCTTTCATGCCGTGACAGCTTTTTCAGGCTGCTTTCAGAACTTACTTCATCTGCGGTGGATGGTTCACGGCCGTTTTCTCTTGCAATTATAGACATAGACCACTTCAAAAGTGTAAATGACGGTTTTGGCCACAGACGCGGTGATGAGATACTGAGAGAATTCGGCGAGAGAATAAAGGAGGTATCAAGGGAGAATAATTTCCTGTTCAGGTACGGCGGTGATGAGTTTGTCGCTCTGCTTCCAGGAACTGATAAAAAGGAAGCTGAGGTATTTACAGAGAGACTTCTGAAAAGATGTTCCGATTACCCTTTCAAGGGAGACCCTCCTCTTTCTGTCACACTAAGCGTAGGGGTTTCTCAGTTTCCTCTGGACGGGTATTCCCCCAGAGAGATTTTTGATGCTGCCGACAGGCGTGTATTTATTGCCAAGAGAAAAGGCCGCAACTGTACTGTAAGCGAAGATGATGAGAGCGGCATCAGTTCTTCAGGAGGAAGCGCCTCCAGACTTCTGGGCAGAGAAAAGGAATTTGCGGAATTCATCTCCTTTGCCAGAGAGGTTGCTGATCGAGGCAGAGGATTCTTTATGGTCCTGGGACCTGACGGTTCAGGAAAGAGGAGATTCCTCGATGCAGCAGCATACCTTTCCCTTAATAACTACAGAATACTTATGCTGAAAGGTTCCGGAGAAATATCCATACCCTATAAGGCCCTTTCCGGAACTCTGGATTGTTCGTCAGAGCCTGATCTGCTGAAAAAAGCTCTTATGGATTTTGTGGGATCATCTGTTAATATGGCCGTGGTTCTCAAGGAGATGCACATGATAGATTCGGCCTCACTTGATCTGCTGGCAGATTTCAGCAGCAGTTTTAACGGCTGGTTTGCAGTTGCCGCATCAACTGAGAGGCCTGCAGTAACAACACCTGTAAAGTTTGGCGGTATATCTGTATCGGTCAGGCTGGGGGCGGTGTCGCTGGAAGACTGCAGGGCATGGTTCAGATCAGTTCACAGGTGGAATCCTCCTGAGGTTTTCCTTGAGTGGTTCTATTCGGAGACTTCAGGACTTCCAGGTCTTTTCAGCCAGGGAGTGAGCCATCTGGAAAGAAGAGGATACATTACAGTCTCAGCAGCAGGACTTCATATTGAAGATGATTACAGGGAATTTGCCCTTGAAAACAGGGTATCCTTCAACAGCGCAGCAGAGATAAATAACCTGCCTGTGGTTTCGACTCCTTTCGTTGGCAGGGAGGATGAACTGAATCGTATCAGAACCCTGATAGAGAACGGAAAAAGGCTCATTACCCTTTGCGGTATTCCTGGAAGCGGATGCAGAAGGCTTGCAATACAGGCAGCAGGCCAAAATGATTTCTCGTTTCCTGCAGGTGTATGCCTGGTGGATTGCCAGCAGGAGCCATCATCTTTGCCGTTTAGTATAGCATCTGCACTCTCACTGCCTTCAGGAAGGAATCCGGAGGAGACAATTATATCTTTTACAGGAACTTCTGCAATGCTTTTCATTCTTACAAATGCGAACAAGTTGCAGGCAGAGTTTATCTCGCAGTTCCTCGCATCATGTCCGAATATAACCGTAATGGTCACAGCAAGATTGCCACTTGATCTGCCTGAAGAGTCAGTTGTTTCTGTTGGCGGTCTCTCAACAGAAAAGCCATCACCTTCTGAACCATCAGATGCGGCAAGAGTTTTTCTTCAGGCAGCGGAAAGGCTTGGCTTGACCCATGGCGTTACGGAACTGCGGATTTCCCAGGTAGAGGAGATATGCCTGCTGCTGGGAGGAACGCCGCTTCTTATTGAACTCGCCGCTTCATGGTCCGGATTAATGAGTCCTGCGGCTATATGCAGAAGGATTCAGGCTAACCCGTCATTTCTTAATACCGATGGTTACATCTCAGATAAGGACAGCCTTTCCGGAATTTTCAGGCAGTCGTGGGAACAGCTTGGAGAGAGGGAGAAGAATGCCATTTCAAGGCTTACTGTTTTTGCAGGGCATTTCAGCGTTGAGGAAGCAGACGAAATATCCGATACAGACCTGGAAACCCTGATGTTCCTTGTTGACAGGTCTTTTCTGGCCAGGGACGATATGGGAATACACATTCCTTCAATGACCAGAGATTTTATCCTTCAGGAACAGAATATTAAGTCTCAGGGATTGGAACTGGCAAGAGAGATGCACTGCAGGCATTTTGCCGCCAGAGCCTCTGCAAGCGCTGAAATGATTGCCTCAGGCCATGAGTCAGCCAGAGGTATGGAAGATTTAAGAGCTGTTTTTGATGACATCTGTCTTGCCTGGAAAGTGGCAGTTGAAAAAAGAAGATTCAGGTATTTGAGGCAGATGCTTGAACCTGTCAGAATCTATTGCTGCATAAGGGGCAGATTCAGAACAGGATACAGTATGATGGAGGAAGCTCTCAAAGGGGCCGGAAATGGAATGCCACCTGGTCTTCATTCAGTGATTCTGGCCAGTCAGGCTGTTCTGGCTTCAGGAACAGACTGTGCTGCAGATATAGACAGGATGATAAATAAAGCTTTGAGTCTTGGCAGCAGATTTGCCGATAGGGACAGAGGTTTTGTTCTGCTTATGGCAGGCCATATCATGATGTTCAGATGCGATTATTCAAAGTCTGAAGAGCATCTTAGCAGATCAGAAGAGATATTCAGGGAATCGGGATATCAAATGGAAGCTCTCAATGCTGCTCTGGGACAGCTTAAGCTTCTTATACAAAAAGGTTTGTTCACTCAGGCTAAATCAGAAATTGAAGCTCTGAGAACCAGCTGCCGGTCTCTTGGTTTCAAAAGAGGCGAGTGGCAGCTGAGGCTCTACAGCGGGCTTCTTGCAAGAGCAGAAGGTAATTTTGTAAAGGCCAGAGAATATTGTCTCAGCTATCTGGCTTCTATAAGGTCTGCAGGATTCTTACACAGCGCGGCGGAAGCAATGAGCCTGATGGCAGTTATTGAGACAGAACTTGGTAATTACAACCAGGCAGAAGAGTATCTTGCCAGCGCAGCAGGGTATTACAGAAGAACAGGAAGCACCAGAGGTAAGGCAGAGATAAGTCTCAATACTGCATTCCTCAAGGAAAAACAGGGAATTGAAGATGCAGTGCTTCTGCACTATTCAGAGGCTCTGAAGTTAGGAGAAATGCTCAGAGATGACAGTCTTATTGCAATGGCACTGGCAGGACTGTCATTTTACCACATCAGAAAAAAGGATGCCGAAAAAGCTGCAGAATTCATTTACAGGGCAGCTGAAACAGCCATTGAATCAGCAAGAGAACCTGTTATGATCAGAATACTTATGGCATTTGCAGAAATTGATCTTCTTTCAGGAAGAGCCGAAAGGGCAGCTGAGACAGCCCTTGCTCTCATGCAGAGTCCATTTGCAGTTTCTGTAAATAGTGAATCCGTTAAGGATCTGCTTCAGAGAGCCGAATCTGTTTCCGGCTCTGAATATCTGAATGAGAAACCTGCTGATGAAACAGCATTGGCTGATCTTCTCAGGAAGTATATCGGAAAGACTGAACCGGTAAATAGTCCTGTATACAGGAAAGGAAAGCTGAATGATGGACCGGAATGAGATGGAAGAACTTCTTTTCAAGGCGCTTAAACTTGATACACATCCTGTTGCAGTAAGGCTCTCTGAAAATGGCACCGACCTTGCGGAACAGCCTCTGTCCCTCAAGCTGAACAACTGTCAGCTCATTTCCATAGCCCGTCACCAGGGGAAGTATTCATCAGGAGCTCCTGAAAGAATGGTATGCGCCATTGGAGCTGCCTGCACCGGACTTGTTAAGACTCCTTCAGGGTTCATTGATGGAACTGCTGCTGTGGGCAAGTACACAGCAGACAGTGAGGCAGGCAGAGAGTTCTTCAGGAACACCTTCAAGCTGGGAGATTCAGGAGCCAGGTACAGAGCCATTGAGTTTGCTCCTCTTGGTTCAGCGCCTTTCAATGCTGATGTTGTTATTGTCTATGGTAATCCTGCACAGATAATGAGGCTTGTTCACGCCAACAGCTGGCGAGATGGATGCGCCACAAGGGGTGATACAGTTGCAGAGGCTGCGGTGTGCTCCTCTATGGCTATTGCCATGAACACAGGTGAAGCTATTATTGGGCTTCCATGCGCTGGCGACAGAAGATTCGGCGGAACACAGAATCATGAAATGCTATTTGCAGCGCCATTTGAGGTTTTTAGAGAGAAAATAGTTCCTTCACTGGCAGAAATGCTGGAAGCAGCCGGTTCACTCTATCCTGTGGCGCCCTGGGTTATGTACCAGGGGGAAATGTCTGATGAATACACCCTGTAGACCTGGCGGGGTTGCAGCTGTTATCACCGCAACTTAGAATAATTACCACATTCAGAAAACAAACACCGGAAGCGGAGAAAACTTGTATGTCTCTGTCAACAAAGCCTCTGGGAGGAATGCGCCAGAGAAATCCTGAAGAGTTCAGGATCGAAAAATATGTAACTGACATGCTGAGAGAATGCTCCCACAGGGCAGGATTTCAGGAATATGACGGGCCTATTATGGAACCCCTTGCCCTCTTTGCTGCAAAGTCTGGCAGGGAACTTATCGGAAGACAAAGCTACTCCTTTACAGACAGAGGCGGGCGAGAGGTCATTCTGAGACCGGAAATGACCCCTTCCCTTGCCCGCATGGTGGCAGGAAGCGGTGAACTGCGACTTCCTGTCAGGTGGTTCTCAATGCCTCTCTGCTACAGGTATGAACGGCCCCAGAGAGGCAGAGTCAGAGAGTTTCTTCAGTTCAACCTTGATATTCTCGGTACAGTTGAGCTTGCCGCGGAGCTGGAAGTAATGCTTGTACTTCAGGACATAATGGATCGTTTGGGGGCGAAAAGATCCATCTACAGAATTGGCTGGTCAAGCAGAAGGTTCATGACAGATGCAATGGGCAGACTTGGTTTTGATGAGAGTGTTTCCGCCGCTCTCTTCAGCGCCGTTGACAAAAGGGACAAGATGAAACCTGAAGCCTGGTCAGCCTTCATTCTTGAAACCTGTGGCAATGAGGAACAGGCTGAGAAGCTCATAAGACTGGTAACAACCGAGAGCGTGAAGGATGAGTGGCTGGTCTCACTGATGGCAGATTCTGAGCCTTTTCAGGAAGTTTGCCGTTTTCAGGAACTCCTTGACGGAGCAGGAGCAGGAAGCTGTGTTTTTTCACCTGGGATAGTTCGGGGGCTTGATTACTATACAGGCATTGTTTTTGAGCTGACAGACACAGGAGGGGAGAACAGAAGGGCTGTCTGCGGAGGAGGCAGATACGACAACCTTGCAGCTCTCTTTGGAAACAAGAAAATATCCGGTGTGGGTTTTGGAATGGGTGTTCTGACCATGACTCTTTTTCTGGAGACTTATCATCTTATTCCTGAAAAAGTCAGAAACTCATCACTGGCAGATGCCTTTGTCGCAGTTGTTTCCCGGCAGGAGCTTCCTGAAGCTGCTTCCCTTGTGGCTGAACTGCGCAGTAAAGGTCTCAGGGTAATTATGGATGTATCAGGCAGAAAGATGGGCCGTCAGTTTGACGAAGCCCGGCGCAGCGGTGTTCCTGCTGTTGTGATCGTCGGCCCTGAGGAGGTTGCCGGCAGGTTCTGCACAGTAAAATTCCTCAGGGACGGAACAGTGACCCGATCTGCTCTGGAAGATGTGGATTCTCTTTTGGAAAAGCTCAATTGACAGGGTTTTCCTTTGACGGGAGGCTGTTGGAATCCATGGAGGAGAAGAATGACTGCTGATCTTTTGAAAAGGGAAATTACAGAGTTGCTTGAGGTGGTGAGCCTCTCTTCTGAAGAGTCCCTTCAGAAGATATGCGAGCTTCTCAGAGACCTAAGAAAAGGTTATGACTGGGTGGGATTTTATTTCGTGGACAGGCAAAAAGAGAGGGAACTGGTTCTCGGCCCTTTTGCAGGTCAGCCTACTGAGCATGTGAGGATAGGTTTCGGCCGGGGAATATGCGGCCAGGCGGCAGAGACTCTGAAGGTGTTTGTCGTTGATGATGTGAGTGCTGAATCAAATTACCTGTCATGCAGCCCCGGTGTTCGAAGCGAGTTTGTTGCTCCTGTGATGGCAGGAGGTCTTCTTGTGGGAGAGCTTGATCTGGACTCCCGCGAACCTGCGCTGTTCACCAGGGAAGATTCCCGACTGCTGGAGTGGGTGGCTTCAGTCTGCGCCGGTGCAGTCGCAGAAGCTGCCGGTTTTGAAATCTGAGAAGAAACCAGGGCTTACGGTTGCAGGGCTTGCTGTTATTTCTGTAATTGCAGCAGCAGGGATAGTCACAGAAACCCTTCCTCTGGCAGGAGCAATTGCAGCCTTTCTTATAACTGCATTCATGATAATGGGTTATGCTGCGGAGACGACAGCTCTGCTCTTTCTTGTTCAGGTGGGATTCACCACTGTTTTCTTATCTTCAATGAGGGTTTATGCAGGACCCCTGGCAGTAACTCCTGATACAGCTCTGATGCTCTGGGTGTTTATGCTCTGGTTCTTTGCACTGGCAGACGGAGAAGGCGGTTACCGACGAACCTTTTCAGGAGCTGTAATTAAACTGCTGATGATTCTCTCTGTCATTGCCTTTATAAGGGGGCTGGCAGGCGGATACGAGCCTGAGACGGTAATTCTCTTCCTCAAATCAATGGCAGGTTATCTCTTTTTCTTTCCCTGCATGTGGTTACTGAGAAAACAAAGAAACATAAAGCTTCTCACGGCAGCTTTCGCAGCGGCATCCCTTATTGCCGGTCTCTGGGTTATTGCAAAGGGCTTTGTCGGTGGAGAAGGGGTATATGTCAGGGCAACAACAGGTTTGAGAGTAACCTCCAGAGAAATCAATGTGACAATGCTCGGACTCTTTCTTGTGGGTATTGCCCTGTGGAAGAAAGAAAACAAGGTTCCGGTGCTCCCTGGAGCTGCAGCGGTGCTGATAATGGGCGCCTCTCTTCTTCTCGGGCAGTCCAGAGCGCTTTGGGTAGCTGTGGCCACCGGATTTATGATATCTTTCATTGCTGATTTTAGCAGAACAGGCTTTCGAGGCGGCAGACTGGCGCCCATGGTGTCCAGAATACTCCTTGTGGCGGTCTTCGCCGCAGGTTCCATAGCATTTGTCTCCGCTGCCGGTCTTCTGTCTGCAGCTGATGTGGCTGCAAGGAGCGGTACCGCTGACGGCGGTTTTGCCGGTGATGTTTCCCTCTGGGCCAGATTTCTCTCCTGGTGGGAGATACTGAGAACTCTCCAGTCGTCACCTTTTACAATGCTTTTGGGTACAGGCTACGGGTATGAGATAATGTATTTCAGACCTGACCTGCTTTCAGTTGTATCCATACCATATGTGGACGGCAGTTTCTTTCAGATTCTTCTGAACTCAGGACTATTGGGAATGGTACTTCTCGCTCTCCTTTACGCAAGGGGAATAGCAGACAGTTTCAGACTTGTTCTCTCTTCTGTTTCCAAAACCGTCATCCTTCTGGCTCTTTGGCTTACAGCATCATTTACCGCATTGACCGTTGCTGCCTTATCAAGTTCGCTTATAACTAATTACAGGTTTTCATGTCTCTGGGCCTTTCTTTTTGCTCTCATGGAAACGCTGAAGGAAAAAGAGCCTTCCAAAGGTTGAAAGCCGCTGTGAAATAAGCTATGTTCCTGCTGCGTTATTCAATAATCATTTTTCCATAGATTAAGAGGCTGAAATGAAGATACTGGTTATCAACAGCGGAAGTTCATCTATCAAGTTTCAGGTCATTGACAGCGAAGCAGAGGAAACCCTGGCCTCCGGTCTGATTGAACGAATCGGTATGGAGCAGGGACGAATGAAATACAAGTGCCGAGGTCAGAAGACTGAAATCAGCAGACCTGTGCCTGATCATGAGACAGGGCTTGGAATGGTTCTGGACATCATCGCTGATCCTGAAAAGGGCGCCCTGAAATCACTTGACCAGATAGGCGCCTGCGGTCACAGGGTGGTACACGGAGGAGAAAGGTTCACAAGAAGCGTTCTCATTGATGATGGAATACTCAAAGGGCTGGATGAGGTAAGCGAACTTGCTCCTCTTCACAATCCAGCAAACATCATGGGTATACGGGCAGCGATGAAAAAGCTCCCTGAAGTACCTAATGTTGCTGTGTTCGATACTGCCTTTCACCAGACCATGCCTGAGGTGAACTACATTTACGGTATTCCCTACAAGTACTATAAAGAGAACGGCATCAGAAGGTACGGATTCCACGGAACCAGCCATCAGTTTGTTTCTCAGAAAACAGCTGAAATGCTTGAGAAACCACTGGAGGAACTCAATATAATCACCTGTCACCTTGGCAACGGCTCCTCTCTTACAGCAGTAGAAGGCGGAAAATCAATAGACACAAGTCTGGGATTCGGCACATTCTGCGGTGTTATGATGGGTACCCGTTCAGGTGATGTTGATCCTGCGATTCTCATAGAACTGATGGAGAATCACGGTGTTTCCCTTGAAGAAATCAAGAAAATGCTTTACAAGGAAAGCGGGCTTCTTGGTGTCAGCGGTATCTCCATGGATATGCGTGACATAGAAGACAAGATGTGGAATGAACGGGACAAAAGGGCGCAACTGGCATTTGACATGTTTGCTGACAGAGTTCGTAAGTACATAGGAGCCTATGCGGTAACTCTCGGCAGGCTGGATGCCGTGGTCTTTACAGCCGGTATCGGTGAGAACGGATGGGAACTTAGAGAACTCATCTGTGATAAACTGGGTGTTCTTGGTGTTGAACTTGACAGGGAAGCAAACAAATGCAGGGGAGAAAGCAAGGTGGTTTCAACCCCTGAGAGCAGAGTTTCAGTCCTTGTGATTCCCACCAACGAGGAGCTTATGATAGCAAGGGAAACCCTCAGGCTTTCCCGATAAGAACTCAGGCAAGGAGGTCTGTTTTTTTATGTTGTTATCTTCATTCATAGGTCTCCTTGTCTTTTCAGCTCTTCCGGTGTTCAATATTCAGTGTGATCAGGACCAGTTTGATTACATGATGGATAACTGGGATGAGAATATCACCATTGACTGTGAGGTAACAGTTGACGGAGTTGTCTTTGACAGATGCACCATTCGCATTCGAGGTGATTCCTCCAGAGGAGAGCGGAAGAAGTCATACCGTGTGGAGTTCCCTTCGGATATGCCATTTCAGGGCAGAACTTCATGGAACTTCAATGCAGAGTTTCTGGATCATTCCTACGCAAGGTCCTGGCTGTTTTCGAGGGTTTTGAACGATATGGGATTTCCGTGTTTTACAGTCTCCCATGCGGAACTGTATGTCAACGGCAGGTATCTGGGTTTGTTCGTTCAGCTGGAGCCTGTGAATGAAGCCTTCCTTGAAAGAGTGGGCCTTGATACTGAAGGGGTTTTGTACAAGGCTCAGCGAGACGGGGCCTGCACGAACATTTATGATGATGTTGATTCCCTGTGGTCGCTGAAGAGCGGTTCAGGAACAGGAATGAATGATCTGGTGGAGCTTATTTCTCTTATTGAGTACTGCTCTCCTGATGATTTTCAGGAGTTCATGGACAGCACCTTTGCCATGTGGGGCCAGTCAGGTCTTGTTAGAATGCTTGCTCTTAACGCAGCTTTTGCCAATAACAGCACCTACTATCATAACTATTATCTATACAGGGATGTGCATGGCTCCGGAAAATGGATAATGCTTCCGTGGGATGTCGATAAGGTTCTTTACGACAATCTGGGCATTTCCTACGGCGGCTGTACCAACAATAACTGGTACGACAATCCTGTTCATGCAAGAACACTTACTGTACCGTACTTCAGAGAAGCTTTCATGGATTCTGTGGAGTCGGTTTTCGATAACTGGCTCACAGATGAAAAGCTCTCTTTCTGGTGTGATTCCCTTGCAGACCAGCTAATTGATGCGGTTTCCAGAGACAAGCTGGACGGAACCGATCCTGACGGATTTCTTGCTGCGCTGGATTCGCTTAAGAGTAACATGGAATCCAGAAGAGAAGATCTGGCCATTCAGTTTCAGATCAAGTACTACCCGTTCAGGTCTTTCAGGAGTGATACCCTGACCACTGGCTCTCTGGACATAACCTGGAGTCCCACACAGGACCCTGCCGGGAATCCTGCATTGTACACCGTTTGGGTCAGAGACAGCCTTGGAGCTGCGGATACCATAGCTGTGTACTCCGGTCTGACAGATACTGTTTTCACAATACCGCCTCTTCCTCCAGGTTTTTACTGGTGGACTGTTGAAACAGAGAAGCAGGCCGGCTGGAGAATAACAGAGGCAACTGACAGATATAATCCTTTCAGAGTGGTTGAGCCTTCAGTTCTTGAAGGGACTCTGGGGCAGTCAACTGTTCTCTACAGTTCTCTCTCTCCTTACTATGTCCCTGAGGAAATCACAGTTCCCCCTGGAGGATCTCTTACAGTTCAGCCTGGTGTAACGATTCTTTTCGGAGAGAACGGCGCTGTTAACAGTTTAGGGAACATCTCCTTTGAGGGGGCGGCAGGAGACTCTGTCTTTCTCATTGCAGAGGCATCATCACAGGGGTGGAGAGGTATCAGAGCTGAGAACTGCTCTGTCTCCATGGACTGTACTGTGATCTCCGGAGCCAGAGGATATGATTCAGCACCTGGATCAGACTTTGCCGCCCTTGCCTGTCACCGATGTGATGTATCAGTTCAAGGCAGTGTTTTCAGGAACAACTGGAGCTGCGTGAAGCTCCACAGAGGCACTGTTTCTGTCAATGCCAGCAGTTTTATTCACAACCGTGGTGAGCTGTTCTTCATGGAGAATGGAGAAGATGCACTGATAACATCAAGTGAATTCTCATGGCTTACAGATCCAGTGGCTTCAAGTATGGACGGAATCGAGTTTCACCTTTGCAGAGATGGCTGGTTTGAGGTAAAGGATTGCGTTGTCTCACATATTGACGGAGACTGCATTGATATGAATGCCTCCTCTGTAACAATAAGTGAAACAAGGGTATCTCATTCCACAGACAAGGGTTTCTCAATCGGTGCTCCTACCGGAGGCAGCGGAAGCGGAACAACGGTAACAGTTAATAACACTGTGATAAGCAATTGTCCCATAGGGATTGCAGTTAAGGACGGCGCCTCCTTCACCGGTGATAATCTTCTCTTTCGCAGTTGTGAAAAAGGCCTCTACACCTACGAGAAGACTTCGGGAATGGGAGGCGGTTTTGCCTGGACAGACAACTCTGTTTTTGAAGGGTGTGTTCAGGATATTCTGCAGAGTGAAGGTGTGCTTTCTGTAACATGGTCCATCTCTGATTCAGGGCAGATTCCAGGCCAGGGAAACACTGCCGGCGACCCAATGCTCACAGTGGACGGGTACCCGCTGTGGAATTCTCCGTGCATCAATTCAGGTAATCCTGAGATGAATGACCCTGACGGTTCCAGGAAAGATATGGGCGCTTTCTTCTATCCGTCTCATTTTACAGGTCTTTGCGTGAACGAATTCATGGCGGTCAATGATGCTGTCATAGAGGATGACTGGGGCAGAACATCTGACTGGATTGAGTTATATAACGGAACTTCTTACGATCTTGATGCAGGGGTTCTTGTTTTCTTTGGTTCGGATTCTGCCGCTGCCGATCCATGGTCTCCTCCCAGGGGAACCATGATACCTGCCAGAGGTTTTATGCTCTTCTGGGCAGATGGAGCTGACTGGAAGGGTGGAAACCATATGCCCTTCAGGCTTTCAGGAGATGGCGGCAGTTTTTCCCTGAGCAGAACAGTTGCAGGTTCCGGTGCTCTTTCAACACTTGAAGATATAGCTTTCGATGCCCAGACACCGGATATTTCCACAGGAAGATACCCTGACGGAGGAGAGTGGAGGGTTCTGGAAACCCCTACACCTGGATACAGCAACGGATCTTTTTACTCAACACCTGTAAGACTTGGCTGGCCCTCTCCCAATCCCTGTTCCACCGGTGCCATTCTTCTGGAAACCACTGTTGCCGGAGGATTTGCGCAGATATTCATCTATGATGTGGCAGGCCGACATGTCGGAACTGTCTTTGACGGATACTGTGAACCCGGCACACGACAGTTCCAGTGGTCAACTGCAAAACTACCCTCAGGAGTATACCTTGTTCATGCCCGTTGTTCAGGCCAGCCTCCGGCTTCCGCCAAGTTTACTGTTCTGCGATAAAGGTTACTGTGCCAGTGCCCTCATTGCTCCTCCATTGAGAACATTGGTGTAACCTGCCCTTTTCAGTATCTGCTTGGCGCTGGCTGAACGCATACCGCTTGCGCAGTAGAGAATAATCACAGTGTCACTGGAAAGACCCAGGCTGCTGATTCCGTCAGGAAGACTGTCCACAGGTACATTGACAGCTCCGCTCAGATGACCGGCTCGGTACTCTCCTGCCGATCTCACATCAATCAGCTTTCCGCCTTTCTGCACCATGGAAATCATTTCAGAACGAGTTATATCAGCTCTTGAGAACATAATCTTATAAACCACCAATACAGCAAGAATTATCAGTACAGCATAAATCATACAGCTCCTGATCTGTTAAGGAGAGAACTGCGTTCCCCTGCTTTTGCAGTATCTCCCCGATACCATTCAGCTTTTTTTCAGCAGGATTCAAATGTATCAGTCGCTTTCAGTTTTTTCCCTTATTCGCTGTGTCTCGAAGGCAGTTATCTCCTCAAGCATCTTACGGTTTGCAGCGGAGATATCCGCCACTGAAGCAAAGAGCAGAAGGAGTATACCGAAAGTGATAAGAAAAAGCCCGCCGATACCGAAAGCGGTAAAGGGGTGTATTCGCCCTGAAAACAGCCACCAGGCAAGAACAAACAGGTCAAGCAGAAGCCCTGAAGCAACCAGAGTGAAGGCAGGTCTTCCGTAAAATCTCCATGGGGAGTGACCATGGGCCACAGAGTACATTGCCTCCAGTGAAAGGTGAGCGTAACGACACAGATTTGAAGCTATTCTGGATTTACCGTGTTCCCTTTCTCCCTGAATAACCAGAGGAATTTCTTTTATTCTAAGTCCTTTTCGAGCAAGATCAATCAGTACTTCCTGCGTATAGGTGAACCTGCTGAAGCATGAAACACGATCCAGCGCTCTGGGGCCGTAAACACGAAAACCGCATGTGGCATCCTTCACGGTGATTCCGGAGAGATTGCTTACAAGCCTGGCCACACGGCGGTTCCCCCACTTCTTTATATCGGGCATCACAGGGGTAAGGGCAGGATCAAGAAAGCGGCTTGCAGTGGTAAAGTCGCATTTTCCTCTTATCACATCTTCTGAGAGTTCTTCAAGGTCCGACGGATTGAACTGTCCGTCCGCATCCAGTGTGGCCATGAAACGGTAACCGTTTTCACGGGCAAAACCAGTCATGGTTCTGAATGCGGCGCCAAGGCCCATGTTTCTGCCGTGACTTATAACACTGACTCCGGCAGCAGAAGCTATTTCAGCGGTTCTGTCAGTTGAACCGTCATCCACGACCAGTGTGTTTACCCTCACACCGCAGATCTCCCTGGGAATTTCAGCAAGAACTGCTTCAAGGGAAGCCTCTTCGTTCAGAGCAGGAACAGCTACCAGCATTTTCATAACTGTAGTATATAAAAGGCAGTAGTACCTGCAAACATCAAACAGGAGGCAAAAATGGCAGTTCTGTTACTTATTGCATCATTCATTCAGTTTTCCGCCCCTTCACAGTTCGATCTCAGGGATGCAGGAGGCCAGAACTATGTTACATCGATAAAAAGTCAGCAGGGAGGCACCTGCTGGACCCACGGAACAATGGCTTCAATTGAATCGAATCTGCTTGTCACAGGTGTTTGGGAAGAGCAGGGCGAAATCGGTGAACCTGATCTGGCTGAATACCATCTTGACTGGTGGAACGGCTTCAACAACTGGTACAATGCAGACATGGATCCTCCTTCAGGAAGCGGTGGTCTTACCCCGCACGAAGGCGGCGACTATCTGGTTGCCACAGCTTATCTTTCCAGAGGTGAGGGAGCTGTGAGGGATATTGACGGCCAGTCTTACTACACTCCTCCTTCCCTGACAAATCCCGAGTACCACCACTACTATCCGGAGGATGTGCAGTGGCTCACCGCAGGGGACGATCTTGCTTCCCTTCTTCCCGTCAAGGAAGCAATAATGGCCCACGGTGCCATAGCCACATGTTACTGTGTGAACAGTTCATTCATGCAGGATTATATTCAGTATCAGCCTCCTTCTTCATCCATGGATCCCAATCACTCTGTTGCCATTATCGGCTGGGACGACAACAAAGCAACACAGGCTCCGGAGCCTGGCGCATGGATCTGCAAGAACAGCTGGGGAGAAGGCTGGGGTTTTGGAGGGTTCTTCTACATAAGCTACTGGGACAAATGGTGCTGCCGTGAACCATTTATGGGGGCAGTATCTTTTCAGAATACAGAAAGACTCCAGTATCAGCATTTCTACTACCATGATTACCACGGCTGGAGAGATACTTTCACTGCCGGAGCAGATATGGTCATGAACGCCTGGGAAGCCCCTGGAGACCACTTCATTACCGCAATGTCCTTTTTCACCCCGAAAGAGCAGGAAACATGTTCAGCTTCTTTCTACGGCAGTTTTCAGGGTGGTGTTCTCTCAGACCTGATAACCGCTCAGGATTTTCAGAGCACATTCAGGGGATTTCATACAGTTGAACTGAACAACCCTTTTGAACTGGAAGCAGGCGACAGTGTTTATTTTACCATGAGTTTTTCCGGCGGTGAGTATCCCTACGACCGAACTGCAGATGTCCCTGTGCTTCTTGGCTCTTCTGCCAGAGTAATAGTGGAATCCTCTGCTTCACCAGGAGAGAGTTACTACAATGACGGCTCATGGCATGATTTCCAGAACTGGTCAGAAAATCCCTATCCAGGCACAGGCAACTTCTGTCTTAAACTTCTGGGCTTTGATTCAGGTCTGATTGTCACGCCTTCAGAAGACATGGTGTTTCAGGGAGATCAGGGCGGTCCGTTTACTCCTTCATCGCAGACATGGAACATGATCTACATGGGTTCCGGTTCAGTATCCTACACTGTTGAAGGTGACGGAGCCCAATGGCTTGACCTTTCAGGGCCTCTGACAGGAACAGTTTCCTGCGGCCAGACTGTAAATATCACAGCTTCAATAAACAGCGAGGCTGCTTCACTTGAGAACGGTGTATACATTTCTGACATTGATTTTGTAAATGAGACTACAGGTACCGGTAACACTTCCCTTCAGGTTGTTCTGGTTGTAGGTGAAGCAGGTGTGGTATACAGCTGGAACATGGATTCTGATCCCGGCTGGACAGCAGATACTGAGTGGGAATGGGGAGTACCCAAGGGAATGGGAGGTTCCCATGGAAACCCGGACCCCGCTTCAGGAGCAACAGGTAATAATGTCTGCGGCTATAATCTTGCTGGAGATTACGCCCCTGATCTTGATGAGAAGTATCTCACCACTGGAGCCATTGACTGCTCAGGTCTTTACGGAACCCATCTAAGGTTCCAGAGATGGCTGGGAGTAGAAAGCAGCCAGTACGACCATGCTTCTGTACAGATTTCCACAGATCAGCAGACCTGGTTCACAATCTGGGCCAACGGCAGCGATGAAATCACTGACAGTGATTGGAGTATGAAGGTTTACGATATATCCAGCTATGCAGACACCCAGCCTCAGGTATGGATAAGGTGGGTCATGGGCACCACAGACAGCGGATGGGAATACTGCGGCTGGAATCTTGATGATGTTGAGATATGGGCCTACGGCGCTCTCTCTGCAGAAGAGCAGGAAACTGAAACAGTATTCTCAATGGGATTTGCCGGTATGAACCCTGCTTCATCCTCCACTGTTTTCAGGTGTCAGATGCCTGAAGCAGGCCAGCTTACTGTTCAGGTGCTGGACATTTCAGGCAGAGTTATGGGAACTGTATTCAACGGCGAGGTTTCATCAGGACAGGTGGATGTTCCATTCAACCTTGTTGACAGCAGCGGCAGAAGGCTGCCTGCAGGAATTTACCCTGTAGTTGCCAGTTCTGCCGGAAGTACAGCTGTTGCCAGACTGGTTGTGCTTGGCAATTGATTTCTTCAGGGAAGGAGCTTAATTGGCCCGGGTCCTGATGGTCAATCCCCCATCGGCGATTGATGTATACAGTAACAGCAAGATAAGGGTGGCAATCACATCTGCGCCTTTTGTTACCCTTGGCGCCCTTGCAGGCGCAGTACTCCTTGACGGACATGATGTGAAGGTCGCAGATCTTATGATTGAGGGCAGGCCCATTGAAGCATACAGAGACCTTCTGAAAAGCTGGAGCCCTGATTATATAGGAATTACCTTCACCACACCTCTTGTTTCCGAGGCATTCTCCCTGGCTGCAATAGCCAGGGAGGAGTGTCCGGAGACTGTGCTGATTGCAGGGGGAGTTCATGTAACCACCCTTGCCGAGGAGGTTCTCAGAGCAAGCGAGTTTGACATTGCTGTGATAGGAGAAGGGGAAAACACACTCAGGGAGATATGCAGAGGAGAACCGCTGAACGGTATCAACGGAATCTCATACCTTGACTGCGACCAGCTCATGACAACTCCTCCAAGGGATCTGATAATGGATCTGGACGACCTGCCGATGCCTGCCTGGCAACTCTATGATCTGCAGTATTACAAGTCTCCCCACATAGCATCCAGAAAGAATCCGGTGGGCTATATGGAGACAAACCGGGGCTGCAATCATTTCTGTACCTACTGCAGTCAGAACATCTTCGGTCACAAGGTAAGGGAAAAGAGTCCGAAAAGGGTTGTGGACGAAATGTTCAGAATGCTTGATATGGGTTTCAATGACATTCACATAAAAGACAACAACTTCACAGCCAATATAGACAGGGCCAAAATGGTTTGCCGAATGCTGATCGAGAGAAAGTTTCCAGCGCCGTGGGCTCTTCCCACAGGGGTCAATGTCCGTGATGTTGACAGAGAGTTCTTTCAGGTGGCAAGAGAATCAGGTTGTTATCAGGTGGCTTTCGGTATTGAAAGCGCTTCAGCGGCGGTTCTGGCCAAAGTTGGAAAGAAGCAGAACATGGACCTTATGCGCAGGGCAGTGCAGATGGCCCATTCTGAAGGTCTTGAGACTGTTGGTTTCTTCATGATAGGCCTTCCCGGCGATACCGAGGAAACCATAAAAGAGAGCATAAGGTTTGCATGCAGCATTCCACTTACCTATGCAAAAGCCTCAATGACCCTTCCATTTCCTTCAAGCGCCCTGTTCAGACAGATAGACAAGGCAGGCAGAATAAAGTCAAAGAACTGGGATGTGTACAACTTTCACTGTACCACTGAGGTATGGGAGCATGAGAACCTGTCATGGGATACTATTCGAAAGTACTACGGTCGTTTTCACAGACAGTTCTATTTCAGGCCTTCATACATATGGAACAGATTCTGGCGGGATCTTCGCACAGGCAATCTTCTTGATGATGTTAAGGCTGTTCTCTCCAATAACTGGGGCGACTGATCGTGAAGAGGGTGCTTCCAGCTCTGGCGCTTCTCTCCGCTGCTGTTTTTATTGCTGTTAAACTGTTTCCTGTGATTAACATGAAGGAATTAACAGTGATTACTGTTCCAGGAGGTGTATCTCTTGACTTCAATGGCGTGCCTGCAGGATTTGCCCCAGCAACCAGATATGTTCCCTCAGATGGTGTTCACATAAAGGCCAGCCGTTCCGGTTTTTTCTCTGAGGACACCCTTCTTGAAGAGGTGCCTGATACTTTGTTCATTCAGCTGCTTCAAGGGGCTCTCATAGTGGTGAATACTGTTCCTTCCGGTCTTCCGGTGACTGCCTGCGACACTTTTATGACTTCTCCATGTTCTCTGGTGGCCATGCCTGGACATCCGGTGGAAATAACTGCCAAAGGGGAGAACGGAATAAGCCTTTCCCGAATGGTGAATGTTGTTTCACCTGAGGTAAAAGTTGTTACAATGGTGATGCCTTCATCTTTCACCGATCCAGCCGGCGATATTCAGATGGCCCTGATACCTGGAGAGGCCACACGAATATCTGCAGGTACCCTTACCGCCGGAAGGGATGAAGTTACTGCCGCCCAGTTCTGCAGGTTCATGAATGCAGTTGATCCTGATCTCCGCAGAGACTCCACCACACTCAGGGGCCGTACCCTTCTTCTTGACAGCATCATGAGATGCAACTGGAACGGGCCTGTTGGTTTTGATCCTGATACCCTTTTCTACGCGCCGTATTCAGGAATGGAGAACCATCCTGTAACAGGTGTAACCTATGAAGGCGCTCTCTGGTACTGCAGGTGGCTTACTGAGGAAAGCGCCACCGGAATGCTCTACAGGCTTCCTGACAGAAGCGAGTGGATGCTGCTGGCAGAAGTGGCTGAACAGATGCCTGCCAACCTCTCAGATGTGAACGAGTCAATACTTACCAGGCACCCTGAGTTGAATGACGGCTGGTCCCGCACTGCTCCTGCAGGGGCAATGGGCTACAGCTCTCTGGGGCTTGGCAATATGACAGGCAATGTCTGGGAATGGACTTCGGAGCCTGGAGTTGCAGTGGGTGGAAGCTGGCTCTCCTCCCTGTCGGACTGCACCGCTCAGGGTGTTATTCACCTGGATCCGGGGCTGGGATATCCTTTCACCGGTTTTAGGGTTTTTGCGGAGGGCGGCAGTGGAAGTGGCACACTTTTTTGAGATTGGACAATCACTGTGCTAACATTGAGAGTTATGTTCTCCCCAATGATGATTGTGACTCAGACGCCAATTGCTAACAAGGCAGCATAGCATCTATGAAAAGATTCCAGGGAGTTAAGAAAGCTGCCGGGTATCTGGAAGTACCCGGTGGCGTTCTTGCAGCTGGTAAGGATGAGATGATATGGGAGATAAAGTAACAGTTCATCTGACTGTTCTAGCGGCAGTAATGATTGCTGCAATAAATACCATTGCATGCCATGGCAGAAGCAAGAGCAATGGTGTTATAGAGAAGACATTAGTTGTAGTAGATTCGCTGGGGGTAGAATATGGTGTAGAAAATCAAGTATATGGGGATATAGCAGCAGCAATGCAAATAAATGATACAACAATAGTGATATTGGATAAAGGATACCAAGAATTAAGAATATATGACCATAACGGAAGCTATCTGTACACAAAGAATTATAATGGCAATGGACCGTATGAATATCAATGCGCAGCGAATCTTGCACTGAGAGCAAATGGAATAGGAGTGTTCGAGTCAATAAGACCACCAAAATTTATTGAAATGGATATGATGTTAGAACCAGAGAATGCTGTCACAATAGGTGAAAGCAGAACACTGAATGAACCATGGTATGTTAATAGCGAAACAATAGCTGGATATATCAGGTACTACACAATGGTGAATGACATACCAACTATGGGTATAGAAATATGTACATGGAATGCTGCTACAGGTGAAAGACTGGAGACTATCTATGAAAGAGGCCAGGAGTTGTTATCGCTTGATAATGGATATGGTCTATTTGTTGACATGGAAGCTTGTGTAGCTGCAAGCAGTAACGGAAGAGTTTATGTAGCTGAGAACAAAGAGGCAAATGAAGTAACAGTGTACTCTCTGGATGGGAATGCAATCGATACACTTAGAATTGAAAATGAAGCAGGATTCAGAACACCGGAGGAAGTGGAGCAGGAGCTGATTTGGAGGAAGTTAAGGGATGGAGATCTCGGTGACTGGAATCCAAACAATGAAAGTCTTGGAGTGATTGATATTCAGATCCAGGATTCGCTGGGGTATGTGTGGATATGCAGTGGATCATATTGTCAACCTTATTTCACAGTGTACAATATGAACGGTGATATTGAGTTTACATGCGTATGTGAAGGGCTGCCATCCAATGAGCTTATGGGATTCGGAATTACAGATAGCGGCTACTTAGCCTATACAATATCACCAGTTACATATCCAAGAGTATATCTGCTAGAAATGGAGCAGTAACAGGACTCTAATATGGGCAACTGAGGGGAATGCCTGACCACAAACTTTATAGATACAGGATGAACTGGTGTAGCACTACTCATATCCGCATGCAAACCAATGACGAAGCGCAAACATGAAACTATCTTATCAGGAATGCGCAAGTCTCATCTGTTCCATAGAAGCACCCATTTGGTGTTGCTGCTGATTTCACTTGTATCTGCATGTGGAGATAAATTACTGACCTCTCAACCTGGAGTTGCAGTGGGCGGAAGCTGGCTCTCTTCTGTTTCAGACTGCACTCCTGAAGGTTTGATCCGTCTCGATCCTTAAATTGGTTATCCTTTTACCGGTTTCAGGGTTTTTGCGGAGGGCGGCAGTGGAAGTATTGTCATGAATGGACAGACTATAGAAGACGGTTCGTAAGGTTCATTGTATTCTGCAGGCCTGAATGCTCTTTCAGTTTTCACAGCAAACTGAACACCGGAGAGTTTTTAAATTCCGGTCATTCAGATGAAACGCTCAAAGTCGTTGACAGCCTTTCTTGTCATAACCATTATAAGACAGGACTGCTGTGGTTGTTGTGCCCATTCAAAGGTGTGTCTGCATGCAAATGTTCTCGTCTGAAATGCCATACAATCGTTTTCTCCCATGGTTGCTTATTATTGTCAGACTTGCGTTTGGCTCAGAGACTGGAGCCGTGACCGGAACAGTAAGTGACACTGATGGAAATCCTGTTACAGGAGCCTCAGTTCTCATAGTGGGCACAGATTGCGGTTCAATGACCGACCGGTCAGGTCACTACTTTATTCCGCGGCTCTCACCAGGGGAGTACACCTTAACAGCGCGAATGGTTGGCATGGCGCCGGTGACTGTGAATGGAGTGGTGATCGTTTCAGACAGGAACTCAACCATCCACATTGTTATGGAGCCTGAGGCAGCAGGAACTACAACAATCACAGTTACAGGTCAGAGGAATCTTGTACTTGAGAGCGTGCCTTCCACTATACATGTTGTTGACAGAAAGCAAATATCAACAATGCCTGTATCAGGACTGATTGATGTTATAGAGAGCCAGGCAGGAGTATCTGTTCATGGAGGAGAAATACACATCAGAGGCGGCAGATCAGGCGAAGTTGAGTTTCTTCTTGACGGAACCTCAATGCGTTCTCCTGTGACTAACAGCTACGCTGCTTCAATACCTGTTTCAGCCATTGCTGAAGCTTCAACTATAACAGGCGGCTTTGAGGCTGAATATGGTAATGCCCTGTCAGGAGTGGTAAAAATGGTGGCACGGGAGGGAGGTGACAGTTACCAGGGTGATGTCACCGGTTTTTTCGGTGACAACACAGCCTTTGGAACCGAATCTGAAGACAGAGATGTAACATCAGCTCTTGAGAACGACAACTTCAGAAGTGATTGCGTTCAGGGAACAGCCACCTTAGGAGGCCCTGAACCCCTTACTTCCTCTCTGCTCCCTTCACTGGGAATCGAGCTTCCAGGAAGCTATCATTTTTTCTCGGCAGCGGAGTTTTCCCGAAGCGGCTATGATCTCAGGGACAGCAGAGGCAACTGGGAGAACAACTGGCAAACCAGCATATCAGGCCTTGTAAATCTTACATGTCAGCCAGGTTCCAATACAGGCGCAAGTATCCTTGCCCGTTACTCCTACTGTCAGAGCGGATGGGATCAGTGGGCATGGTCACAGCTGGACCAGCCTGTATACATAGAGGGAACTCCATATCTGGGTTCAAATTCAGACTATGCCCTTCCAGTTCGGTTCAATGAGAGCTGGGCGGTAACAGGGGAAGTTTCCAGGCTCACAGGCAGAAACACAGTTATTGAAGCCTCCATCTCATACAGCGAGTTTTCCCAATGGAACAGAATAAGAAACGGAACAGGAGGTTACATAGGAGAGGACCTGACTCCGTCAGCCTGGTATGCAGAGCACTTTCCAAAGAGAATATCCGATTCCCTGGGCTTTTTTCACAGCGGGCTTCATTCCTCACTCTGGCTTGATTCCCGAAGCTCTGTTATTTCAGGCAGTCTGGAAACCACCACTCAGCTCAACTCTGTGTTTAAGCTTAAGAGCGGTATCACAGCAACTGTTTATGATGTGTACGACTTCAGTGTTACCGCTAATCCTCCTTCTCAGACATGGGTTAACATCTGGAAGGCCGATCCCGGAGCCGGTTCCGCTTTTGTTCAGAGCACAGCAAACTTTTCAGGGGCCATGATACTCACTACAGGAATAAGGGCAGATGTTTTCAACCCCCGCACATCAATGACTGTTCCAGATAATCCTGTTCCTCAGCGTATACCTGCAAAATATCAAATCAGCCCCCGTTTCGGCATAAACCATCCCATATCAGAGCGAGATGTCTTCTTTGCCACATACGGCAGGTATTTTCAGATGCCTTCATTCGACAAGATGTTCAGCGGTACCAACTACAATCTCAGCGGTGATTTTACCATTGTGGGAAACCCTGACCTGGAAGCAGTAAAGACAATCGCCTATGAAGCTGGAATCAGGCACAGAACCGGGGCATTGTCAACTCTTTCATTCTCAGCTTTTTACAAGGAAATAACAGGTCTGGTGCAGACATCCCCAGTGGCGTCAGAGGGGTCTTTCTTTATGTATCAGAACGATGAGAGCTATGCAACTGTACAGGGAGCTGAACTGTCTTTTCTTCAACTGCCTGGGGAGCTCTTTTCCGGCAGTATCAGTTACACATATTCAATTGCAGAGGGCAGATATTCTTCAGCAGTTGATCAGTTCAATTATTTATCCAGCGGATATCAGGTGATTCCAATGGATGACAACTATCTTGACTGGGATCAGAGACACAAGGTCAGCGCAGATATTCAGGCCAGGTTTGAGGAAGGGGAGGGGCCTGTTCTCTTTAATGTCTCTTCCGGGGATGGTGGAAATCCCTCGCCTTCAGGCGAAGCACATATTACATTTTGACAATGAGAAACTATAGACTCGGTTCCCATACGAAGTTTGACCTCAAGGTCCACCTTGTCTGGATTCCGAAGTATCGAAAGAAAGTTCTGGTTGGCGAGGTTGCACTTCGAGTGCGTGATCTCATCCGTCAGATAGCAATGGAACATGAGATACAGGTCATATCAGGCAAGGTAGCCATAGACCATATCCACATACTGATTTCCTATAGACCGAATCATGATATCAGCAAGATAGTGCAGTGGCTTAAGGGGATAAGCTCCAGAGTCTTGCTACAGGAGTTTCCTCATTTACGAAAGAAGTTCTGGGGCCGACACTTCTGGGCGCGTGGCTACCTTGCCGTAAGTACTGGCAACATCACCGACGAACTGATAAAGGCTTACATTGATGAACAGGAAGGTGAGCCCGTACAGGATGATAGTCGATTTCAAATCGACGGTTCATGAACCCCTCGACTTGTAGTCGAGGGTCGTTCAGTTATCATCCACTTGAGAATACAGGAATAGGTCTGAGCTGGTCATGGGGCAGCGGATTTCCCTACAGCCCCCACACTGAAGGAGAAGTACCGGAGATAAATACAGAGAGACAGCCCTTTACAATGTCAACTGACCTGACCCTTTCCCGTGTTTTTCCCCTTGGCCAGGCAAATGTCCTGCTGAATCTCACTGTATTCAATCTCTTTAACAGAAGAAACATCGAATCTGTTTTTGATCCTCTTCTCTATGAGCAGACAGGCAGAGCTGGAGGGCAGATGGGAAATCCGTCTGCCTATTCTTCCGCAAGACACGCTTTTCTAAGCGCAGGGGTGGAGTGGTAATGAAAGGCTTTCTCACAGCTGCCGGTATTCTGGTTCTAGCCTCCTGCTACAATCCCACAATACACAGTGTAACAGCAAGCTGTGGAGTAACTAAACTCAGGGTATCAGACAATTCCGTTGCCGGTATTCTTACAGATATTCCTGAAGGAAGAACCCTTCTCTCAACTGGTAACACCCAGTTCGTAATTGCAACAGGCGCCGGAGAAATGGTACTGGTCAATTCAACTGAAATGGCAGTGGATACATCTTTTACTGTGGGGTTTGCCGGAGGTGCAGGATACCGTTCCATGATAATGCCTTCATCTCAAAACATCTATCTTACCTCTTCTGCAGGTGACCTGCTGCAGATAGATATTTCAGAACTGTCAGTTGCAAACAGTTTTTCCGCAGGTCAGCAGCCGGAAGTTCTGGCAAAGCTGCCGTACTCCGGAGAATTCTTCTATGTTTCCGATGGAACAAGCACAAGAATCAGCGAGTTCAGGACACTGAACAACTCAATAGTCAGAGAGAGTGAACCCCTTGGTTCTCCGCCTGCGGCATTAGCCGCAGAATCGTTTGCCAATTCGTATCTTATTGCGGTTACCGGAGATGAGGCTGGATTGTGCGGAATACTGAATATCGGAACCTTTCATTTCGAGAGAGTTATGATGGGGTATCCCTGTTCTGATGCTGCAGCTTTTCCAGCTGAATCTATCTGGGCAGTTACTCATCCCATGTGGAACGCTGAATCCGGCATGGTATCAATATGCACCAACTTTTCTCTTCCTGAGATTGAACCTGTTGCTGTCTCAGGGCATCCCATGAAGATATGCAGTGTTCCAGGAACCACTCTGTTCTATTTACTGAGCTATAAAGCAGGCGGAGAAAGTTCAGTAATCAGTATTAATTATCTGACAGGTCAGGTAGAATCAGAGACTGTGATAAGCGGATTTCCCTGGGATATAACATCTCACGGCAACGGAGAATTTATTCTGGCGCTTACATCTGAGCTTCCAGAAGGCTGAAGGCTTTCTCAAGAACAGGATCACTGCCATTCTGAAAATCCTCAGCTGTGGCGTTTACAGCCACATCAGGCAATACCCCTGTATTTTCAACAATAACTGTATCAGAGGTAAGAAGCGTAACAGTGGGGCAGGTAACATACCAGCCGTCAGGCAGCTGCCTGACCAGAGACTGCAGATTTCCTGAACCTGCTGTGGTATCACCTACTAAAGTAACAGATGGAAGAGAAGACATATCGCATGCGAAAACCTCGGAAATACCTGAATTCCTCTGACCTGCAAGCAGAATTACCTCCCCCTGAAAAAACCATCCCCTTGGAATCAGATATACAGGAGCCGGCGCTGTGAGTTCCCAGGTGGATGTGTTAACCCGCCGTTGAGTCATGTGTCCCACGGTTTGTTCACCTGCGAACCTTCTTGCAAGATTATGCGCGGTTCCTGTTGAATGCCCTTCAGCAAGCCTGATATCAAGTATCATGGCCTCTTTCTCACTAAGGGGCTGAAGGATGTTGTCCAGCAGGCTGAGATTCAGTTCGGAACTCCAGCTTTTAACCACGAAATACGGAACAGAATCATCACCTGCAATGCAGTAACCCCAGATATCCTGCTGAATCCACTGAAAGCCTTCAGGTATCAGGTAGCTCATAAGAACTGAGCTGTCGCAGTTCACAAACACATCAGGCTGATAAGCATTTAATAGGTTTCCCCCAGGTGAAATCAGTTTAATATTCCGGTCACACAGATTTTCCAGAAGAAGAAGCTCCATCTCTGTCATTTTTTCCCTGATGTCAACCTGCTCTGCCATCTCCATGTAGGTATTGAACAGGGCATTCCAGTCCACTCCGCTGAGAGCGAAACCTACATAGTTCCTGTCAAACAGGTTCCAGAGCAGCTGATACTCCTGCTGAAACTGACCGGGAATTGATGTAACTGAAGGATCATCTATGCAGCTTGAGAAGAGAAGCAGTATTGAGAATAATGCAGCAGCTTTCATTGTCCGGTTACCTTACAATTGCAAGACGCCCGATGAAATGGGCAGTCTCAGTCTGAACAGTATACACATAGAGTCCGGTGCACACCGAGCTTCCGCTGTTGTTGGCCAGATTCCAGTACTCAACTCCGGAGTTTCCGCCGTAACTTCTGTGTTCAAGAGTTCTTACATGGTCCCCTGCAAGGGTATAAACTCGAATATCGCACATGGGAGGGAGATTCACAAAAGCTATCATGCTGTTGTGCTCTCCTTCCCAGGAAGCACTTATTTTGTAGGGATTTGGAACTGCTTTCACATTCTCAGTCCAATCGGGATCACATGACCAGCCAGGTACCACAGGAAGAGGATTTCCATTCAGATCCTTCTTGTAGTTCTCAAGGGGGCTCTCCACTCCTGTTTCACCGTCATACACGCAGAGGGCGTAATAGTATGGATACCCCCTTGTCACAGTTGTATCGGTAAAGGAATACACACCCCTGTTCATTTCCGCTGCAAGTTCCCATGATGTTGTGTTGAAAACAGATCTGTAGAGTCTGTAGCCGCCGAAAGGTTCATACCATTCTCCGTTGTCATTCCACACCATCTGTACCTGATCATCACCTGCTTCATAGTAAAAAGATGGTACAGGCGGCACATCGGGAACCCCCCAGCCTCCGTCCCTGTAGTAGGCATCAAGCATGATGTCTGCATTCCGCCTGAGTTCTTCCAGACCCTTTCCGATAACCCATCCGCCTACTATGTGAAGAGTATCACCATCAGCCAGATTAACCGGTCCTGCTGAGAGAAGGAATCTGTAGTCAAACGGCAGATACCCCAGAGAGAGAGGATTGTCGTGAACTACAGGAAAAGGGCCTGGATTGGAAGGCTGAAAAGCAAGGGGTGCTGAATCATCACCTGTCCAGTTTGCCAGGTAGGCGGGACCGCTTCTTCTTCCGCAGTAGTCCATGTTTCTTCCCCAGATAACATCATACGCCATTGTGTCTGTAGCAGCAGCATCGTTCTCCCAGTCCCACCATGAATGGGAGAGAGGAACAGGATACCCCATTACATCTATCGGGCGCTGAATATCTCCGTTGGCCTTCACTATCCAGAAGTCCATCAGCCGCCAGCCGAGAAAGCCGGTGCAGGGAGGGTTGCATGTAGGTTCTCCAGTGTCATCGGTATATGTTTCCGGCCTGTCCCCATCCCACATATAGCTCATGTTTCTTGGAACCACTGCATAAACAGTATCTTCAACTGAATGAAGCCAGTAGTTTTCCGGTCTTCCGTCTGAGAACAGTTCAAGGCCGGTGCAGGGCTCAGTGGTGAAAACTGTGTCTGAACCTGAAACTTTGAATAAAATGGTAAAGTGATCTGAGACTCCATCGGAATTAACATCTGCATCCACAATTCCGTCAGAACCTGAGTAGTTGTAGTGGTAGTACACTTCGTCCTCAGGATCTGCCCAGGAAGCATCCTGATTCCTCCGGTATATGAACCGGTCAGAATTGCTTGCCCTTTCTCCGGAATCGAATATGTACTCAAAGGAAGCATTCGGGTCGTTGCACCATATGATGTGACCGTCATAGAACACCATATCATCAATGTAGAAATCTTTGGAGGGGTCTGCTGAGGCAATATCACAGTCTCCCTGGACAGAAAAGCAGAATCCGTTCAGAGGGACTCCCGGATTTCCGTGGAGGCTGTTGTGTACAGCTCGAATGTGGTTTGCCATAAACTGGTTATAGCCAGGTGTGCTCCAGCTGTATGCTTTCTGGTGGAATTGAAGCCCCATTGGATTATCATTGGTTTCCCACCAGTCATCCTCGGCCCATTCAGTCTGCTCATGGGCCGTATCACCGTAAAGAATCTTTTGCATGGGATAGCCTTCAGACGGTCTGAACTCATCTTCATTACTGCCCAGAACCACTCTGCTCACATATATGCCTTCAGCTCCAGAGGGAGTAACCTGCCCGAAAGCTGAACCCCACCATGAGCCGAACCAAAGGTGGTTGGACAGGGAGCCTCCAGGCCATTCCATTGTGAGATCAGAGTTTCTGGTTCCTACAATACCAATGTTGGAGAAAATGACATAAAGGTTTGAGAGGTTGTGCAGGGTGGTTGTTATGAGAGGCCTGCCGGCAGCAGGATCAGTAAAGGGCAAAGGCTGATACTTCAATTGGCTGCAGAAGAGATTAAGCACAATAAGCAGTAATTTCATTCTGTCCCCATGTTCTGAATAACAAGAAGAAGTTCAAGCAGGAATTCTGAAGAGTCGGGATCAAGCTCCAGTCCGTAGCCTGCCTGTCGGCAGAGGAACCATGAATACAGAAAGCTTCCTCTGCTGAAGGCCATTGCTGCACAGCAGGAGGCTGTATGTCTCAATTTTGCGTTGATAACACTCTGAATAAGGGCGTTACCTGCACCAAAGGAATAGTCCGGTGAATACCGCAGCAGTCCCTGAGAACAGGCAACTGCCTGAAGCAGATTTCCTGCGTCACCTTTGGCATTCTCAAGAAAAACACCGGCTGCAAGGGCATCAAAGGTAATCTGCCTGCAATCAGGATCAATTCTCAGCTCGGCGTAGTCGAAGAGAATACTCTGATCTGCCATCACCCACTGATAGTAGTAGTTCCCAGAACCCTGAGAGGTTTGAGTTACAGGAACACTGAAGTAGATGTAGTTCTCATAAATACTATCAGCATAGTAGATTGCACCGTTTTATGTGTTGTAAAGCTCAACACATGCTCCCAGAGAATCAGTGTTCAGCTTTAACCTGAATGACAGGTCTGTATCAAGAGTGTTGGAGGTAAGGTAATCCATTATGGAGCTGCCCACCCAAACCAGACCTGAGTCTTTTGTTGCAGAAAGCCATGATTGCAGTGAATCTTCAGGTAAGTCCCTGTCCACGCACTCAATTACCGTCCAGAGCGTATCCTGAACGAGAGACTGATGTACTCTGTTGATTATTGCCGAGTGCCCCTGGTCCAGTTGAATTGCAGTTTGAAGATAACCTTCTGCAGCACTGTGGTACTCATTGAGAAAAATAGAAGCCACACCTGCGCCAAGATATGCCTCCGGCCTGTTTACATCCACTTCCATTGCATTGATAAACCACTCCAGTGCTCCTGTGAAATCCCTCTCAAGCATCAAGTTCCATCCCTGAACAATCAATCCGCTGTAACCTTGTATCTCCGGTAAGCCTTCAGGATTTCTCATGCATCCTGTTAGTAACAGCAGAAGAGCAAAGAGCCTTTTCACAGTCTTACCAGCTTTGCTGTATCTGTATAAGCACCGGATTTCAGCACAGCGAAATAAACACCTGCAGGAGCCTCTGCATTCCAGAGCGCAACATTTACACCTCCGTCGATTGGTTCTGAGCAAATTGTTTCTACAAGTCTTCCTGTCAGATCAAAAACAGAAACTGTAACCTCTGCAGGTGAGGGCGTTGAATAGGAAACAGCCACTGGACCTGAGCTGAAAGGGTTGGGAGAAACTGCTGTAATCTCAGGCAAAGGGCTTACCTCTGTTGCCGGATTAAGTACAGAAGTCCCGAGTGCGTACATACCTGCGCTCTCAATCGGGGCTGAAACAACGGTTCCTGTTCTGTAACTTTCAATTTCAGTCCACTCTTCATCCCTGTAGCACAGCACAGTGCTCTCAGGTATATCAGTATTGAACTTGAGCAAACCTCCTCCAGGTGAGACTGATACAGGTTCAAAGCTCATGTTTTCACTTTGGCATGGCGGTACCTGGGACTCAATAAGTGTTATAACAGTTGCAGGGGAACACTTGTTACCATCCATGATATAAACAGCCTCACCTGCTGCAAGTGTTACCGTATCCCTGTCGGCAAAGGCTACAGCACAGCTGAGAGTGTCTCTCCATACTCTTCCCAGACTGTCGTATCCTCCTGAGACTAGGTTGTAGTTTCCCTCTTCCCAGACTTCCATGTCTCCCTGCCAGATAGTCTCTTCCAGATGAATCATGTCAAGTGTTGCTGTGCTGTCCGGAGAACCGAATGAATCAAGAAGAGAAAGAGAAACATTCGGACCTGTCCAGTCAAAGCCGTATGGCAGCTGTTCCTCTTCTCGGTAGAGCGATGTAAAAACCTTGAATCGTCTGGGATCTATTTGATTCTGCATAAAAGAAGTAAAGACACTGACAGGTGCTGTGTCCTGACTGAGTGCATATCTGATGTTGGCCGTACCGCCTGGATTGTTGCACATGATAGCGAGAAAGGTTCGGTCTCCAAGCAGCTGGAATGTTCCGTTAAACAGGCTGTTGAAAGAGAGAGAGTCTACTGAAAGCAGTGTGGAGTCACCATCAAGAACAATGCGATACACAGTCCACTGGCCGTCAATATTGGCTCCTGACCCGTTATTCTGATTGTACATTCCGTTGAAGTAAACAGTTGTGTTTTCTCCGGCACTGTATTCACCGCTGAAATCAGCGTATTGGGCTGCGAACTCCTGGGCTGTAATACCGTAACCCTGGGGAGCTATCCATGTTGGAATCGGATACTGATCAAACTCCGCCAGAAAGGAAGCCGGTCTGTTAACTATTGAGAACTGGTAACCGGAACCGTCAAGAAACTTGTAGTGAAAATCTCCTTCCTGATAGTTCATGGAAAACGGTGAAATCAGGTTTGTAACTATCCAGTCCTCATACAAAGGGTAGATTACAGTTTCTATTGCTGTTTCTGAAGGAGCAGCAGGATCAACTGCGTGGGCCACTGCAAGCATTCCAGATTCATGCGACTGGGCAACTGCCTCAAGAGCATTTGTTCCTGCTCGCTGCTGAATGTACTGGAACCAAAGAAACTCTCCGCCAATATTGGCAGAGAAATCCTTTCCATAGTATCCTGAGCACCATGAGGTAAGCTCTGTTCCCCCTGCTCTCGCAAAATCCTCCATGTATCCCTTTATGCCAATGGCTCCGTTCAACTCTGAAGTCAATCCGCAGCAGATGAACTGTGAACATGCTCCAAGCCCTCGCACGATCCACCTTTCGGAAGAGGGGCAAGCGGCGATTCTGGTTATCTGCCCCAGACCTGAGGCCACAGACCAGGTGTATATGGCTTGCCTCACAGTATCCCATCTGCCTCCGGTCTGGTTCTTGTAGGGGCTCAGGTTCACATAGAAGATGTCATGATTGTTTCCAGTGAGGGAATTACCGTCAAAATCAGCCGGCCATGTGTACAGCCAGTTGCCAAGTCGCCTGTAGCCTGAACCTGGAACAGGGTAGTAATCCGGTATATCTGCAAAAACTATTCTGATTTTGTCATCACCGTTTACCGTTTCACTCACAGGGCCCAGAACACCGGCAGCAGTATTCAGCATTCCTTCCGGCCCTTCAAACAATGCTGAGATGCTGTCGATGGTTTCAGAGGTAACCAGGTTTCCCCAGATAAGCTGAAAGTCCTCTTCAGGAGAGGGGAGATCAAAGAATGTTGTATCCTGCACAAACCACAATGCTCCAGGGGTTTCTTTCACAAGGGAAAAGTATCTTATCTGCGGCTCATCTGGAAAGTAAGAGATATCAGGAACCTTCATGGGCAGAGTGTTGTATGCGTTAAATGAGAGAAACAGAAGTGAACAAAAAAGATACAACTTTATTACCTCCATCTGCACCATTCCAAAATAAGCAAAGGACTAAGCAAGTGCAACGATTGGTTATTCGCTTTTCACATGGCTATCCGTGTGCTTCAGGAATGCATCCACACGCAGAATAAGCTGATTTGCGGCAACCGCGGGAATCAGGATCAGCGAGTTCAACCTCAAACCTATCGCTTTTTACCATTTCATATTTTCTTAACACTTGCCAGCTCTGAATATGTTTCTTTATTGAATTTATAAATCTCTTATATTTCATATAATAACAGAATTTATTGTTTTCGTCATGTCACAGGAACACATTCCTGCCAATGGAACAAGTGTAGAGATAAGATGTGAATTGTTCTTCATCATTTCACAGAAAGGCGCTTCCCTCAGTAATTTAAGAGCGATTTACAGGAATATCAGAATTATTCTAAGCTGTTCAAGACTGCATAATCCGGTCTCTTATAATTCTGCATCCAAAAGATCTTTTATTCTGATAAACGAATGCTCTTGTTCTCAGACCACAGGTATTTTTCAGGAGTCTTCTGAGCCTTCCGCCCCAAGCCTCCAGTTTTTCTTTTGCAGCCTGAAGAATCATCATCAAGACTGATTCTGAGCTGAAAAACCTGTTGACATTTTTGTGGAAAGCTTCGAAAATATTATGATTGACCAGTCAGGGAGCAGGAAGGTAAAGCGCATGAACAGAGTTATTCCAGGCGGTCCGCTCAATCCTTGTCCGGAGTTTTCAAGTATTCCTGAGATGATTCAGAGAACTGCCGAAATGGTTCCTGACAGAATAGCTGTGAGGGAACCGGCAGAACTTGGAAAGTTTCGCTCAATCAGTTACAGACAGCTGGCTGCAAACATAGACTGGGTTGCCAGGGGCATTCTTGAACTTGAGAAAGAACCTGTGGCGGCAGTGGTAGGCGCCAACAGCATCTCCTGGTACACTGTATACCTTGCAGTTCACAGGGCAGGGGGAATAGTGGTTCCCATGGATCCTGATCTTCCTGAAGCAGATATGCACACCATACTTCACTATTCAGGTGCAAACATGATTTTTCATGATTCAGATTATTCTGACCGTTTTCAGAACATGAAGGATATTATTTCAGTCACCATGAATGCGGGACTCATGGAAGATGGCAGAGGCCTGAGTTCTGTTCTTCGCCAGGGCAGAATGAGCAGTCTAAGCCTTCCTTCCGATTATGATACCCATAAACCTGCGTTAATAAGTTATACCTCAGGTACCACAGGTCTTGCAAAGGGAGTGGTTCACTCACAGGACACCATTATCGCAGATATCAGGCAGACCATCAAGTTTGTCTTTCTGGATGAAACAGATGTATTCCTCAGCATTCTTCCTGTACACCACATGTACGAGGGAACTGCAGGTTTTCTTCTTCCTTTGTCAATGGGTGCTGAAATCGCAATCAGTCATGGACTCAGGTACATAAAAGATGATCTGGCGGCAACGAAAGCAACAGTGGTTTTTGCAGTTCCTCTGTTATGGGAAGCGGTTTACAGGCGAATAATGGAGAGCATAAAAACCGCTTCAATGGGCAAAGCAAAACTGGGTTTCGGCATGGCTGTTTCAGCCATGAGCGAGAAGCTGGGCATAAAGGGAGTTCGGAGAAAGGTGTTCAGTAAGGTTCACGACACCTTCGGCGGTCATCTGAGACTTCTTATATCAGGAGGATCAGGTATTGATCCTGAGGTGATAGAGGGCTTTGAAAAGCTTGGATTCAGAATACTTCAGGGATACGGTCTCACAGAAACCGCGCCGATCATTGCTGTGAACAGGGTAGATGCCAACCGTTATGGAAGCGTAGGGCCTGTTTTTTCAGAGATGGAGTGCAGAATCAGCGAACCTGACTCCTACGGTGTTGGAGAGATTCAGGTTAAGGGGCCCAATGTGATGCTGGGCTACTTTGGCGATCCTGAGGCCACAGCAGAGGTGCTTTCCAGTGACGGATGGTTCAGAACAGGTGATTTCGGTTATCTGGACCGTGACGGCTTTCTCTTCATAACAGGCCGTAAGAAGAATGTGATAATCGCCAAGAACGGCAAGAATGTTTATCCGGAAGAGATAGAAACAAGACTGAACCGGTTCTCTCATGTAAAGGAATGCATCATCTTCGGAAAGCTGTCTGAAACCAAAGGTGAAGACATTTGCGCCCTTGTCTTTCCTGACAGAGACCTTCTGATAGCAGAGGCGGAAAAAGAAAACCGCAAGCTTTCCATAAAAGATGAGATTAAAGCTGTTCGTAATGTGGTAAGGGACTACAACAGAACCGCGGAGACCCACAAGCGAATAACAGGGTTCATAATTTCTGAAGAAGAGTTCCCTAAAACCACCACAAAGAAAATCAAAAGGAAAGCCGCTCTGAAAGAAGCTGGAATCACCCCAGGCGAAATTTTCAGAGTCTGACATAATGGCAGGCAGAAGAGCCAACAGCATCTACATGCTCGCAGGGCAGATACTTGGCAAGGCCGGATTGTTCATATCGCTGATGATCTATTCCAGAATACTGGATGACAGATCCTTCGGAGAACTGTTATTTGCAACTTCCGTATCGCTTATTCTGTTCTTTCTTGCTGATATGGGTGCTTCTCTGGTTTCCACCAGGAGACTTACTGCAGAGGAGAAGCATGGGAAAATCCTTTCGACAGCGCTTCTTCTCAGAACCATTCTCACTGTTTTCAGCACAGTTCTTCTTCTCACATTAATTGCAGTTATGGGTTACGAGAAAACTCAGGTCATGTTCCTGTATCTTGTATATCCGGGATTTATTCTTGACGGTTACTGCGAGACTTTCTATGCCCTCTTCAGAGCAAGGGAAAAAATGTACTTTGAGGGTCTTGCCAGAGGGGTACAGGGGTTTCTTGCGGTTTTGATGGCCTTTGCAGTAAGAAGGTATAGCGCAGGAATCGAACTGATCGCACTGACTTATACTGCAAGGTCGCTTGTTCCTCTCATCCTTTGTGTTTGGGGTGCATTTACAATCATTGGCATTCGGCCAGTTTTTCAAGGCCAGTCCCGTGAGGTAAAAAGACTTCTGCTAGTCTCGCTTCCTCTCAGTATCATGGGTTTTCTTGTTGTGGCAGGGCAGAGGATAGATAGCACTCTTGTCAAGGCATTCATATCAGATTCTGCTGTTGCCGCCTGGCAGCAGTGTTACCGTCTCTTCGAACCTCTGGTTCTTCTTGTTGCCCCAACCCTTCTTCCCGGAGCACTTTTTCCTGATCTGTGCAGAGCTCAGAGAAAATCATGGAGAATGGTAAGGTTGCGTATACAGTGGATGACAGAAGTGTTTACCACAGGGGCGTTCTCTCTGGTAATACCGGTCTACTTTCTGGGTTTGCAGTTTCTTCATGCAGTCTGGGGTCCTGGTTTCCTCAGAGGACAGTCTTCAGAACATGTGCAGTGGGCTTTTAGTATTCTTATGTTCTGTCTTCCAGTTACCTACTGGTTTCATATCTTTCTTGCGACTGTTCTGGCCCAGGAAAGGCAGAAATCCGTACTACCAGGTGCCTTTGCTGCCTTCCTGCTTCAACTTGCCGGCTTGTATGCATCACTTGAGGTTCTCGGTCTTCCTGCAGCAGCAGTTATGCAGTTTGTCTTTATCTCCACGCTTACACTGTGGCTTGCACTGGGAATACGAAGGAGATACGGGCCTACAGGTTTTTCTGCAGGTCTGAAAAGGCCTTTTATAAGCATTATACCATTTGCTCTAACTGCTTTCTTCGAGCCTTTTGATAACTGGCTGAACGCATTGGTATCACTGGTTGGGTTTATGACAATATGGGTGCTTTCCGGCGGGGTTTCCGCTGCTGTGAACCCTCCGCAAAAACTGGTACCTATGTGCACAAATCAGCGTAACATAGTTTGAGGGTAGCCTGGTGTACCCTCTCCCTGGTCCACTTGAAGTGCTTGCAGCGCTCACAGCAGGCCTTCGTGAACTTTTCTATTGCATTTATGACCTGTCGTGATGATGTTCAGCTGCCATTTCGAAGAACTCTTGCCGTAAGAATACTGAACCATACCTCTATCTGATTCAGCCAACCAACTTGCGTTTGACGGTGTAAAGTGGAAGTGTACATTGGAACGCAGTGACAGCCAGTTACCTTTTTTCTTCTTGTGAGTATTCAGGTTGTCAAGAATGACATGGGAGAATCAGGAAGAGCTTTCAGGCTGTTCCTGAAGAGCCTTACACGCCACTTGCTGACAGTACCGGGCCGAACTCCGAGAACCCGGTCAATCTCATTTTTACCTGCTCCAATCAGCAGCCATGAGAATAATTCTGCTTCTGGTGCAAAGATGCTGTTGTCTGTCTTGCCGGAGCGGATGTTTTACTCCAGTGCTGCTCTCTTCCGAAAGGTCTATGGGGGCTGATTTGTATGCCATGAAGCCTCATTGATGAGTATACTGCATCCTCATCAAATATAGCACATGGTGTTAACTTATTCGATTAGATTCTAGTTAATTATTACGCTTTTCCGAATAATTTCATCCCCCTCAGAAGAGACCACTCTTAACAGGTAGTTGCCTGAGGGCAATACATTGCCGCTCAGCTCTGTCCATGGCACAGAGTTGCTTCCCTGAACAAGTTTAATCTCCTCTGATATCACCGCTCTTCCAGCCATGTCAATAGCTGTAACCGTACAGGAAGTCTGATGGTTACTTGATATCAGAAGAACCTGAGATCCGGTGGTCGGGTTGGGATAGTTTTCTGCAGTCAGATGCACTTCATTCTGGATGTCACTAAACACTGAACTCTGTTCGCTGTAAAGTGTAACAGGAAGTGAAATAGTGTTCTCTCTGTGAAGTGAAAGGGCGATAGTGCCTGTTTCAAGCGATGTGTATCTCGTACCGGCATCAGGCTTCTCTCTCCAGGAGGTGAGTACATAAAGTGATGAACCCTGCTGAAATGTACGGAGATCGTATGCCCAGTGATCAGTGGAGCCATAGCTGTAAGTATTGTCATCAAGGGCACTGAACTCGCCGTAGTTACCTCCCCAGGGAAAGAAGAACTGACTAAAATCGATTGTCCTGATACCATCGCAGCCGTCTCCGCAGTACAGATGAATGTAGTCAGTACTGCCGTTTACAGCACAGACATCCAGACCGAAAGTTACTGCAGCAGGATATGGGGGCAGTTTTAGCCCAGGTATTGAATTGCGACCTGCTCCCCGCCAGGAGTACCATACATAGGGTTTTGTGTCAGTATCCCACTGGAAAACAAATAGAGGGTTTTCAGGAGATGTGACATCCCAGACCATTATGCCCATGGTATGATTTGCCACGAACAGCAGTTTTGAGTCATTGCCCGAGCCACAGTTGCACTCCAGTACAGCAGCCCTGTGGACATCTCCTAGTTCCTCTACATAGTTTTCGCTGCCTCCCCATCCGCCCTGCTGAGAGGCTATTCTGGTTTCAAGTGGCAGCTCGGAACTGGTGGTGTTGCTGTAGTCCCATATTGAGACGCCGCAGTTATGGTTTGTGAAATAGGCTAGGTCGTTGGCAGTGTCAAAGAAAAAATGCTCATAGGTTCTTGCTGGAACAGAGTGGTTGTTGTGCGCGAAGTACAGGTCCGGTACTGTGTATGTATGCTTTTCATAAAACTGGTTATCAGCAGTACGGAATTCGGCAACGCAGATTAGATTGTACGCTGATCCACCCTTTGATCCATCAAGGCTTATTAAGTAATCTCCGTTATCAGGGTTTTCTTTGCAGCAGTAAACCTCAACGGGTTCGTAAGAGTTTATATTCAGGGTGTTTTCTATGGTTATAAGCCGGTCATCGGCATTTCGTGACTCCAGCCTGATGATCATTATGTCGCCGCCGTTCGGAATACCGGATGAAGATACAGGTCTTTCCACTATTGGAACCACCAGGCACCACTCATCGGTACCGTTTATTTGAAGCTTCATGAATGCAGGGTCAAAGACGAAGTAATCATAGTCATTGTTGTTATCGGTGTAGCTGTATGTTTCCAGGTATGTTATAGTGGGGTTTACTGTGAAGTCCACCTCAAAGATAGCAATATCGTTATCACCTAGTCCTACAGCTCCCAGCCAGACATTGTCAGATATCTGTGATGAGTTTGTACGCTGGTAGGACACCTTCTCAATAGCCAGTTGAGGGCCAAAATGGAGAGGATGACTTCCTGAAAGTTCGTATTCATCCACCATATCAAGAAAATCTGCATCAGGAGAAATCAATGGTTGAGAGGATGGGAAAGGATGAGCGTCATCTCCACCATGAAGAAAGGGTATTATCAGAATGCTCAAAAAGAAATGTAACATCAGAATCCTCCTTTTCTGTAGAACTCAGTATGGCTTTCTATTAATTGCACTATAATGCCTATAATCAATGTGTGTCAATTTTATTCTGTAAATGCCGTACACAGAAATCCCTGGTCAGTATTGGTCCTGTACATGAATAGGTCTTTTCGTATTAAAAAGCCGACAGATCTTTAAGAGAGCTGCTTTTTCTGCTCTTGTGTATATGAGTTCAGGAATTCTTCTGAATTTATGTCTTACAGTCACTGAACCGGAGCCGGTTTTTCTTGATTCGATAACATAGAACACAAAATGTGAGATATTCCGTTCAGTCTGCAGCTGCATATTCAGCTTCAGATTTGTGTACTTCCATCCATGAAGAACTATCTCAAGCCCGTGTCTGTCTGCAATGGGTTCAAGTTCCTTTCTCAGAAGGTCTTTGCCTCTGATAACAGGAGAAGAGGCCAATATCGCTGAATAACCGTTGTGATTCAGGTGGCTGCCAAGCCCTTCAACTATTCGCAGCGGGATTTCCATTCCAGAATCACCGCCGCCGTATGCGTCGATGTTCCTGTTGGATACTTCATTGTCAGGTATGGGAATGTATGGAGGGTTGGCAATAATAATATCGAATGAGTCATCTATACTATCCCATAGGTTAGACTGTATGACTTTTATCCTGTCCATTCCGTTAATCATTGCAGTCACTTCTGCAAAATTCACAGCTCTGTGGTTCAGCTCAGCAGCGGTAACTGTATCGCATCTGTCTACCAGATTGTATGACTGCACAGCTGTGCCTGCACACAGATCCAGCCCTTTGCCGAATCTCTCTTCCGGATTAAGTCTGCGGTTAACGAACCGTATAAGCTCCATGGAATCACCGCCGACATATACATAAAAATCTGTCAGTCTGTCCGCTCCCTGATCCGGATCTGAGAGTATGAAGTATTTTCTGAAAGGAACATACCTTACAGTGCTTTGCAATGCACCTGAAACCTCAATGATCAGAGCAGATTCCAGAAGCTTTGTCAGCAGACCAATTCCCAGGAGTTTCTCTGCCTTGTCTGTATTTACAGGTATGTTGAGAAAAAACAGCCTGTACGCCGTTGTCAGAGGTTCTCTGCCGGAGAGGAACCTGCTTGCAAGGAAATCCGGCATAGCGCTGGGATGAAAACAGAATCCTTCTCTGTACGGTAGATAGACCAGCCTGTGCAATTCCTGAACTGCTCTCCATGGCGGTCGTCTGAGAGAGGGAAGGTGCTGCGTGGAATGATATTCAGCTTTTCGCAAAGCCTCTGCCACATCTCCCAGAATGTCAATGTAATCCTTTATCTGTTCATTCTTCATGCTGAGAATATACGGAATCAGATTTGCTCAAGGAAAGATACTTCTGCCTGTAATAGGCGGATTTCTGACAGTACTTGCTGATTAAAACATATCCCTTTGTTAAGTCTTTTTACTGTTATTATTTTTCTGAACCCAGCTCTTGTGACCCTGTGTTTTCTTGGTAATACCAGACTATGCAGCCATGAAGAGCGGCGGCTTTATTCGCCTTACTCTTTTCCAGCGTTATAACAGTACTCTGTGACATAAGGGAACCAATATGCTATTTTCCTGTTCTTCAGGAAGAGGAAAGCAATGAAGGCAGCACTTGTCTATCCCAGATACAAATGGTTCGAGTACAACGGTCTCGCAGAGCCGCTGGGCGTTCTTCACCTTGTAAGCGCGCTTCGTGAAGCAGGCCATCAGCCGGTATATGTTGACTACTCTCCCTGTGAGAATATTGATGAGCTGGATCATCTTGTGGAGGGCTGCGGTCTTGTTGCAGTTGCCATCTCCGCAGCAGCCAAGCTTGAGAGAGCCACTGTGGTAACCGCTCATCTGAGAACTGTTGCGCCAGATGCTCTTTTTACTGTTGGCGGTGCTTATCCCAGCATTTTTCCAAAGAAGGCCCTGGAGGCCACAGGTGCCGACGCCGCTCTTCTGGGAGAATCTGAAGAGGTAATAGTAGAGCTTGCTGACGCTATTGAGGCAGGTCAGGACTACAGTAAAATCAGGAATCTGGTTGTCAGAAACGATGACGGCTCATTTATTCATAATCCCAGAAGACCTGTGCCCCATGATCTTAATGTTCTGCCGTTCCCTGCCAGGGATGTTGTTGACTATGACTGGTATCTGGCTAACGGTATGGCAGAGTTCGGAATGGTCACCACCAGAGGATGCCCTTTCAAGTGCATATACTGCAAACCCAGCACCGACAAGATTTACGGTGGTGGCATACGGTTTCGTTCTGCTGAGAATGTGGTTGAGGAAATTAAGGAACTGGCTGCTCTTCGAAAAACCGACTTCCTGCGTATTTTTTTCAAGGACGATACCATTACCATGCATCCTGTCAGGTGGTTCAGGAAATACAGGGATCTGCTGAGAGAGTATGAAATATCTGTGGAGTGGCACTGCAACAGCAGGGTGGATACAGTCACCAGAGACAAGATAAGGGTGATGAAGGAAAGCGGATGCCACTGTATTTCATTCGGAGTCGAGAGCGGCAGCCAGAAGATTCTGGATTTCTACAAGAAGGGAACCACGCCGGAACAGGCCATTGATGCATTTGGATGGTGTCACGAATTTGATGTGGAGGCCACAGCCAACCTGATGATCGGTTTTCCCATGGAAACCGATGATGACCTCAGGCAGACCTATGAACTTCTTAAAAAGATAAAACCTGATGACATCATAGTTTATTTCTCAACGGCTATACCAGGAAGGTACATACATGACTGGGCAAGAGAGAACGGCTATCTGAAGAATGAGGAGAACCCTGAGCTGCTTGATCCTGCAAGAAACCGAGCCCATGAAGTGATGAATATGCGGCTGCCTAACCTGTCGGTAGATGATGTGATAGGCTGGAAGCACAAGATCGAGCGGTACAGGAGCTGGAGAAAAATAACCACCTTCAGCAATGTGCGACGCTGGGCAGGAGAGCTGTTTTCCCAGCCGGGCATGGCACTTGGAAAGGCTGGAAGGGTGCTTCGGGGATTTCGCGGGCAGGGAGATTAATCCGTTCACTCAAAGAAGGTTTTTACCTTCCGGTAAAGTCCAGTATTGTAAGACCACTTTTTGAACAAGTCAAAGTATTGTATAGTAGGTTACTGAGAGCCCCTACATGTGGCTTCTCCTTCTGCGTAACAGGTTCAGGCACATCATGTAGGGCAATAAGTTCAACAACGATCCAGATATGGTGGTACAATGAGCGGAAACACCGCTGCAGTATATGACGAAAGCAAGATAAAAACCCTTTCTTCCATTGAGCACATCAGGCTGAGAACCGGTATGTACATCGGAAGGCTCGGCGACGGCTCAAATGTGGATGACGGGATCTACATTCTTCTCAAGGAAGTAATCGACAATTCTGTAGACGAATTCATAATGGGGTACGGAAAAAGAATACGGGTTCGGCTTGACGGCAGTACCTGTTCAGTCAGGGACTACGGCAGAGGCATTCCTCTCGGCAAGCTTCTTGAATGCGTTTCCGAGATAAACACAGGGGCAAAGTACAATACAGATGTCTTCATGTTCAGCGTCGGTCTCAACGGAGTGGGAACCAAGGCAGTTAATGCCCTTTCAGAACATTTTCAGGTTACATCCTATCGTGATGGTCAGAAGAGAACTATTGTTTTTTCCAGAGGTGTAATGAGCCGGGATACCACAGAGGAATCCACTGAGAGGAACGGAACTCTGGTGGAGTTTACGCCTGACAGAGAGGTGTTCGGCAATTACTCCTACAGAATGGATTTTCTGGAGAAAAGAGTTCAGCACTATGCGTTTCTCAATTCCGGTCTGAAGATACAGTTCAACGACAAAACATTCATCTCAGAGAACGGGCTTCAGGATCTCCTTGAACATGAAGCCGGTGAAGAAGCCATTTACCCGATATTTTACTTTCGTGAGAAGACTCTTGAGTTCGCCTTCACCCACACTTCATCCTATGGAGAACGATATCTCTCCTTTGCCAACGGTCAGTACACCAGCGCAGGCGGTTCCCATCTCTCCGCTTTCAAGGAAGGCATTCTCAAGGGGGTAAACGCCTACAGTTCAGAGAAGTTCACCGGAGACGATGTTCGCGATGGAATAACAGCTGCAATCTCCATCAAACTGAAGGACCCTGTCTTTGAGAGCCAGACCAAAAACAAGCTGGGAAACAGCGACATAAGACGGGACATAGTACTCAGGGTTCAGAGGGAGATAGAGCAGATGCTCCATCGTGATTCCACCCTGGCAGATCAGCTTATAAACAAGGTCAAGGCCAATCAGAAACTCCGTACCGAACTGCAGACAGTGAAGAAGAAGGCCAGAGCCAGAGCAAAACAGACTGCCATCAGAATACCCAAGCTGAAGGACTGCAAGATACATCTTGGCTCCGGGCACAAACGGGAAGAGGAAAGCTCAATCTTCCTTACAGAGGGCCTCAGTGCCGCAGGAAGCCTTGTTGCCTCCAGGGATGTTATGACCCAGGCGGTGTATGCCCTTAAGGGAAAGCCTCTCAATGTCTTCTCCCACAGAAGGGACACTGTCTACCAGAACGAGGAAATCTACAACATCATGCGTGCCCTTAATATTGAAGGCGGTGTAGAAGGGCTCAGATACAACAGTGTCATTCTTGCCACAGATGCGGATGTTGACGGTCTTCACATAAGGAATCTTCTCATGACCCTTTTCCTTCATTTCTTTGAAGACCTGGTTCTGGACGGCCATCTTTTCATTCTTGAAACTCCTCTCTTCAGGGTAAGGAACAAGAAGGAAACTCTTTACTGCTACAGTGATGAGGAAAAGGAGCAGGCTTCAGCCAGACTGGGCAGAAAAGCAGAGGTGACCAGGTTCAAAGGTCTGGGAGAGATAAGTCCCGGGGAATTCGGCCAGTTCATCGGGAAGGGTATCAGGCTTCAGAAGGTAGGTATAGACAGGCTCTCTGATGTGTCTGAAATGCTCAGTTTCTATATGGGCAAGAATACCCCTTCCAGAAGAAAATACATCATGGAGAATCTGCGATGACCGGCCTCAGGAACCTGTATGAAAACAATTTCCTTGATTTCGCCTCGTATGTGATAAAGGAGAGGGCCATTCCAGATGCTGCAGACGGCCTCAAGCCGGTGCAGAGGAGAATTCTCTGGTCACTGCTTGAAATGGATGACGGCAGGTTCAACAAGGTTGCCAATGTGATAGGTCACGCCATGAGATACCATCCCCACGGTGACCAGTCCATCGGCGCTGCGCTGGTAGCCCTTGCCAACAGAAGCTATTTCATCGAGAGACAGGGTAACTTCGGAAACATCCTTACAGGGGATGAGGCTTCTGCGCCGAGATACATTGAATGCCGCCTGACTCCCCTTGCCAGGGATGTTCTTTTTAACAACGATGTAACAAGTTTTGAACAGAGCTACGACGGCAGAAATCGTGAACCGCTGCTCTTTCCTGCAAAGATTCCCGTTCTTCTGCTCCTTGGCGCAGAGGGAATCGCGGTGGGTATGTCCACCAAGATACTTCCTCACAATTTCAACGAGGTTTTAAGGGCTCAGATATCCGCACTGCGGAATCAGGAGTTCACCCTTTATCCCGACTTTCAGCAAGGTGGCGCAATGGATGTTTCCGCCTATGAGGACGGCAGCGGACGGATCAAGTGCCGCGCCAGAATCGAGCGGAGGGAAAACAAGAAGGTGGTCATAACACAGATACCGTTCGGAACCACCACCGAGTCCATTATTTCCTCCATTGAGAACGCAGCCCGAAAGGGAAGGCTGAAAATCTCCAGCATTGACGATTTTACAACTGATTCCGCTGAAATCGAGATAACTGTCGCAAGAGGCGTCTCTGCAGATGAGACTATTCAGCGCCTTTATGCCAGCACTGACTGTGAGGTGGTCCATACCTCAAACATGATGGTGATAATGGACGGAACACCGGTGGAAGTCACCGTTTCCGATCTTGTAAGGTATTCAGCTGAATCCCTGAAGAAGATTCTAAGGGCGGAACTGCAGCTGGAATTGAAAGGGCTTGGCGACAGGCTCCACTGGATGACCCTTGAACAGATATTTGTGGAAAACAGACTCTACAAGCTCATAGAGGAATGCCCTACGCTTGAAGAGGTCCGGGAGGCTGTGTTCAGCGGTCTGGAGCCCTTCCTGAAGGATTATGACAAGGAGGTTACCAGAGAGGATGTTGACAGACTTCTGGCCTTGAAGATAAGACGAATAAGCAAATTTGATATTGAGGCTCACCGCAGGGAGATAGGTGAGATAAAGTCTGCCATGAGACTGGCGAGAAAAAGGCTGAAACATCTCACCGACTATGCAGTGGAGGTTCTGGAAGGTTTCATTGAAAACTACGGAAAAGACCACCACAGACTCACATCCATAGAAGAGTTTTCAGACATAGATAAACGGGAAGTTGCGATAGCCAACCTGAAACTGGGCTGGGAGCAGGAAACAGGTTTCATCGGCACATCTGTAAAGGGCGACAAATCCTGGAATGTTTCTGAACTTGACCGTATTCTCTACTTCCTTGAAGACGGCACATACAGGGTGATTCCCATGCAGGAAAAGTACATGATAACCGGCAGGGTTCTGTGGTGCGGTCCCTGTGACAGGGAAAAGGTTTATGCCTGTGTATACAGGAACAGAAAAACGAAGATAGCCTATGTTAAGCGTTTCCCCACAGGCGGCTACATTCTCGACAGAGAATACAGGTTCGTTCCTGAAGCATCTGAGATAATGGTCTTCATGGAAGACTGCAATGCAGTTCTGGATTACTGGTTCCAGCGGGTAAAGAGAATGAAGACCAGAAAAGGAGAAACTTCCCTTCATGATATCTCAGTAAAGGGAGTCAAGGCTAAAGGCGTTCAGCTCTGCGGCAAAAAGATTATCTCAACACTGAAGGTTGTTCAGCATCAGGAACTGCCTGAAGAAGAGGAACCAGCCGAAGAAGAGAATACTCCGGAAGAATCTGCCTCTTCAGAAGCAAAAGAATCCCGCTCAATAGAGGAAATCACCGCAGAGGCTGAAGTGCTCAGAAACAGAATGAGCAGCATTCTGAAAAAATTTGAAGGCGACACACCTGATCTTTTCGGAGAAGAATGACTCAGAAAAAAATCAGAACCTCTGCAAAAGCCATCATTATTCAGGACGAAAAGCTCCTTGCAATAAGAAACTTCTCCTCCGGTCAGAACTGGTACATTCTTCCAGGCGGTGGCCAGGAACACGGAGAATCACTTACAGATACCCTGATAAGAGAATGCCGTGAAGAGGCATCAATAGGAATAAGCGCAGGGGACATAATCTTCATAAGGGACTACATAGCCCTGAACCACCAGTTTGCCGAAGAAGACGGAGACATACACCAGGTAGAGTTCATGTTCAAAGTTGAGATAACAGACGGAACTCCCTCTACAGGCAGTCATCCGGATATCTTTCAGAAAGGCGTGGAATGGCTCCCTCTGAAAGACCTGGACAACTATGCCCTCTATCCCTCTGCTCTGAAAAAACTTCTGAAACACGGCCTGCCTGAAAACGAGCCTGTGTACCTGGGCGATGTTAACTGAAGAACCGCTCTGAGATCCTGAAGGTTCTTATATAAGATTGTCAGACAAAGCTTTCATCAAATCATAACTCTGTCAGTATTACCGCACCTGGCATTACCGCAGTCTGTTTACTGATTACCATCGTGACACAACATAATATTCCAAACCGAACAGTATCTGAAGAAGATGAGTAAGCTGCAGGCAGATGAAGCTGACTTCCCTGAGAGGAGACTCAGAGAATATCTGTTTCCTGAACTCAGGTTTGAACCTTTCTATGGAAGAAACAGCAAGAAATTGAGAAATTACACACCGGAGACTTGGCGATACAGAATTGGCAAATTCAGATTGTTCTGCGTTGCTGATCCGAAAGAGAAGATTATTTGCTCACAAAAGACTTGCGTAAGGACAGATGCAGAAATTATGGTACAACAGAAGCAGCACTGCACCAGGGTAGCAGAGATTCAGGTTACGCAGTCTGCTGATTCAGTCAGGCGGGTTGCAGGATTATGAATGAATCAGAAATATCCCTGATGGCAGAATTCATTCTGGAAATTGAATCTCTTGCAGGAAATACAAGCTATGCTGGTGACAGGCCTGTTTATGAAAGTCTTTTGTCCTATTCCGCAATAATTATTTCAAAACTTATAAAAGAAAAGCCAATTGGTGATGACATTTCAACCATGGAGAAACTTCTAGGTAATTCATGCTTTATGGAGAATGAATCATGTTCCGAAGCATATGAAGCATGGAATCGGTTTAAAGGGTTCATTGTTCGCTCTATTCGTGGAATGACCGTAAATGAGAGATTATTCAATTTGGGTTTAATTGATGATTTTGATGCAGCAGTCTCGAAAAGAGATAAAGCAGGAATGCGTGCTGTTTTGCTTAAGAGTTTTCTTGATGAAAAAAATATTGAAGAAATTATTGCAACTGAATTGAACAGGAAATGACCCAACCTGACATTTCACCGAAATCGTTACACTTGCCGGTTAATCCACCGGTATTTATCAGCTGGTTTTATTCCGGCCGGGCTCAGTGCGGAAAATAGCTTTCGCCTCAGTTCGTTATGGAAACCAGCTGATTCATTCTGCTGCACAGAAGAAGTCAGGCTGAGATTTGGTTGATACTCAGCCTGAAAGGATTCTGTAAAAGGTATCAGGGTTGGCTTTGCTGTTCCATGTTTGCGGTTATTACAGGGACTTCACCGCTTTTACAAGGTCTGCGGCAGGGTTACCCTGAGCTGGTTCGAATTCTTCGCCTGTGATCATCTCAAAGAGAGTGATGTATCTTGAAGAGAGTTCTGCAACAAGTTCAGCAGGAGCTTCTGGAAGAACTTCGTCTTTGTAGGGGTCGCAGTGGTCTCTGAACCAGAGTCTCAGGAATTCCTTGTCAATGTTCTTCGGTTCAAGCCCCTGGGCCAGTCTTTCCTCAAAGCTTTCAGCCAGCCAGTATCTTGAGCTGTCCGGTGTGTGAATCTCGTCTATGAGAACAATGTTGCCGTTCTCGTCTTTGCCCATCTCATACTTGGTGTCAACAAGGATAAGACCTCGCTTTGCAGCAGTTTCAACACCGAACTTGAACAGCTCCTTTGCGATCCTTGAAGCCTTTTCCCAGTCCTCTTGAGTCATGAAGCCCCCTGATACTATCTCTTCAGGTGTGATGGACTCATCGTGCTCTTGGCTCTTGGTTGTGGGGGTAATGATAGGTTCATCGAACCTGGTGTTCTTGATCATTCCGTCTGGAAGAATGTTACCGCATATGTTTCTTTCACCTCGGTTGTACAGGGTCCAGGCGCTTGTGCTGCTGCTGCCGGTAAGGTAGCCCCGCATGACGAACTCAATAGGGAAGACCTTCATTTTCTTTCCCAGAGTTGCATTGGGGTGGGGTATCGAGATAACATGATTGGGAACAATGTGGCTGGTCTGGCCAAACCACCATGCGCTGACCCGGTTCAGCACCTGACCTTTGAAGGGAACAGAAGCGAGTACTCTGTCAAAAGCGCTCTGTCTGTCTGTGGTAACAAGAAGGAGCCTGTCGCCCAGGTCGTAGATATCCCTTACCTTGCCTCTTTTGCAGTTTCCTATTCCCAGATGCGCCGTTTCAGTGAGACAGTTGTTCAGGTTGTCTTTTATGACCGATTCTCTGTTCTTCATCAGCAGCCCCTTCTTCTTTGTGATTCGGTGAAAAGTACAGCGGTAAGATAGAAGATAAGACGAGTGGTGCGTCAACCTCTTATATTTGCCCTTCAACCCAACACATAAGGAGCATCCATGAGTACAGTTTCCGATAGAAATCTTACCTGGCATGACCATGCCATAACAAGAAAAGACATAGAAGAACTCAACTCCCACAAAGGCGCTACAATATGGTTTACCGGCCTCAGCGGCAGCGGTAAATCCACAGTTGCCGATCATGTTTCAAGAATACTTCATGCCAGGGGCGTGAGAACAGCCATTCTTGACGGTGACAATGTTCGCCACGGTCTGAACAAAGACCTGGGATTCTCCCCGGAAGACCGTACTGAAAACATTCGCCGCATCGGAGAGGTTGCAAAGCTCTTCACCAGCTTTGGTGTTGTTAACCTTCTTGCATTCATCAGTCCCTACAGGGCTGACAGAGATGCTGCCAGAGATATTCAGGAAAAGGGCGACTTCATTGAGGTTTTTGTTGACGCTCCTCTGGAAGTTGCTGAAGAAAGGGATCCAAAGGGTCTGTACAAGAAGGCCCGTGCAGGAATCATTCCCAGCTTCACCGGCATCAGTGCTCCCTACGAGGAACCTGAGAATCCGGAGATACATCTTCACACAGACGGCCAGACACCTCAGGAATCAGCAATGGAAGTTGTGAAGAAGCTTGAGGAGTTGGGGATAATAGCAGGGGAATAGACCTTGTTTCGGGTCGGAAGAGCGGTTCCGCCTTATCTGGCGGACCGCCTGGGTATTTCCCTTGGATCAGACGAGAAAACAGCATTCAAACTTCATATTGTAAGCCAGATACTGGGTGCTGTTGCTACCGGTGTAATTCAGAATCATGACTACATAGCCACAAACGGCCTTGGCGCTACAGTTACCCAGATAACACTGCTGGCTATGATATGGCCTGTGAGCAATCTGTTCAGCGTGATGGTGAGCCATTTCGTTGACAGCAGCAACAAACACTCAACGGCTATTTTCATCGGTGCGGCAATGCGGCTGCCTGTTGCACTCATGTTCTTCTCATCCAATGTGAACATGATGCTTATACTGCTTTTTGTTTATTTTGGCAGCAACAGTCTGGTTGTTCCAGGGCAGAATGCGGTTATGCGAAGCAGGTATCGCAAAGGGCACAGAGGACAGCTGTTCGGCTGGTCAATGAGCATTCTCAACCTGTTTGCAATGCCTGCAGCGATGCTGGCGGGGGCTCTGCTTGACGCAGACTTTACCTTCTACAGGTGGCTTTTCCTTATTGAAGGTGTTATGGGGTCAGGTCAGGCGGTGGTTATGGGTTTTATGGCAAGAGGAATGAAAGACCCTATTGCTGTTGCCCGTTCCACGCTGAAGGATTTTTTCAAAAGCCTCGGGCAGCTGGTAAAGACCGACAGGGAGTTCATGCTCTTTGAGCTTTTCTTCATGGCCTACGGCTTCGGGTTCATGTGTGTTCAGCCTGCTATTCCGTTTTTCTCCCGTGAGGTGCTCGGGCTCTCATACGGGCAGTACGCAATGGCCAAAGGTGTTCTGGGGCAGATGGGAATCGTTGTGCTGGGGCCTTTTCTCGGGTCGAAGATGGACAAGCTGCATCCTTTCAGGTTCACAGGAATAGTCTGTATTATTCTCGCCGGTTTTCCTCTCTTTCTCATGGGAAGCAGTCTCTTTCCACAAATTGGAATACCGCTCTTCTATGTGGCCTGGCTGGCTTTTGCGATAGGTATTGCAGGCATAACTCTCTCCTGGAACATGTCCAGCATGTTCTTTGCCCCTGAAGCCAGAACAGCCACCTATCAGGGGCTGCATGTTACTGCCACTGCCATCAGAGGGTTCATGGCTCCTGTGCTGGGAAGTTTTGTAATGACTGAACTGGGATATACTGCCAACTTCCTTCTTTCATTCATCTTCTTCTTTTCCGCAGGGTGTCTCTTTCTTTTCCGCTACAGAAAGAGATTACGACTGGGGCTGATAAGAGAATGACAAAACTGTACTACGATGTGGGTGAGATAGGCTGGTCCATGTATCTGGCTGCCCATATAAGATATCTCCATGAGAACAGAAGGCCTGCAGCAGTTGCCACAGCGGAAGCAAAGCGAGTTTTCTACAGAGGAACTGCCTCTGAAATACTGCCTGTTCCTTTTGAGTGGAAGGAGAAATTCGGAGGTTTCCCTTCTGACGGAGGCCATCTTTACAATCCCGTAACAAGAAGGCGCATAAAAGACCATCAGATTCTCTCGGAGCCTTTTAGAAAAGCTTATCCAGGTTATGATGTTGTCACACGGTATGGAACCTTTCCAAATGAGAGAACCTTTGCCCCTTACAACCACTCGGAAGAGGCTGAGGAGTTTGTAAGAGAAACCTTTCAGCAGAGAAAGGCGATACTGATCTTTCCCAGGCACAGAGGTTCTAAATTCAAAGGCCGCAACATCCCCAGAAGGTACTGGGAGATAATAGCGGATGCTCTCTGTGAAAGATTCCCTGAAAACACAGTTGCAGCTTTCGGCAGCAGAAACGGAGCCTATACCGACCTTAGTGTTTCCAGAGAAAACTACATGAATCTGGTTGGAAGAAATGATGCAGTA
>PDSZ01000008.1 GCA_002748705.1 Candidatus Fermentibacterota bacterium | reverse complement strand
AACACTCAATAGAAACGGCCTTTTCAACTGTATTTATTAGAAATCCGGGTTGAAACAATGAAAGTGTTATCACAGGGACAAGTGGCAGGAATACACCATTGAGGAACGGGTATGCTCTTGCTTACTGCTTGAAGTAAAAGAAACTCTTAAGGTTCGTCATCTAGCTGCAACAGGCAATGGCATCTGATCCCAGAATTTGCCATCCAGCTCACGACCGTTCTTCTTCTTGCGAACTCCACCCCACTGCTTGAAGAAGAATGGTACATTCTGCTCAAGACAGATATCACGCAAACGACATACCCACTCAGAACGCATAGGGCGGGCACCAGGCCCGGACTCACCCCCTGCAATCACCCAGTGGATACCGGACAGGTCAACCGAAGCAACAGTTCCAAGAAGTGGCTCAAATGATATGAAACGGACAGCAGCTGGAGCGCACCTCAAATGATCTATACGGTACAGATAATCAGCATCCTCAACACTGACCCCTGCCCAGATGTTGGGAGACCAGGACAACTCATTGCTTATCTCCATCAGTCGAGAGGACCTCTTCGTAAGAACTTGATAGATATGCCGATCAACTGAGTTCATCACATCAAATACAGAATGAATGAAATCAGAGGATACTTCTGAATGAAACAGGTCACTCATTGAGTTGACAAAGATCACCCTGGGTTTCCGCCACCGGGCTGGAATTCCAAGAGCTGATGGATGAGTGCGAACAGCAAATCCGTCGACATAGTTCTTCTGCCCCATGGCCTGCAGACGAAATGCCATTCTCTCCGCATAGCAATGCAGACACCCAGGGGAAACTTTCGAGCATCCCGTAACAGGATTCCAGCTTGCTTCAGTCCATTCTATATCTGAGTTCAGCGCCATTAAGCCTTCCCTATAATGCTGTTCGCTATTCGCAAAGCGGGCACACTGCCTTTCTTGTTTCCTGCTGCAAAGCACAGCATGAAAATAGGACTGTTCCGAGAGTTCCTAAGAATCATGGGTTTCTTAGAAACACCTTCGAAGATGCTTCTCAGTCTTTTCAGAAAATACTCCCCGATCTGTTCTACTCCAACACATCTTTCAATTTCAAACTTATCTCCGAACAGGGTGTTATTCTCTCTACGCCGATAGAACGCTCCCCGCCAGTCCTGAGTTCCCAGAACATCATCAAGCTTCTCCGCCCAGGCATCATCAGGTATTTCCTTCTTCTTGAGCAATCGACATACTCCCTGTCCCAGGGGAAACAGCAGCCACATGTCAATTGCTTTTGTCCGCGCAATACTCTCAAGCGTACTCCACTTCACCGACATCCCGTAGGGATCCAGGAAGCAGACTGCCCGATCTCGTTTATAGTTCCACTTGTCAGCAATCTCACACAGTTTGTTGTTACAGTCACCAACGGCAATGTGACTTGATTTGAGCAAGGAACCGAATTCACTTTCAATCATGCATCGCAGTTCAGCCGCAGTTTTCGGATTCTTCTCGATCAGAATGTACTCGTCAAAAGGTGAATCAATTCCCAACGCAATTTTCACGCTGCCAGCTGCATAGTTACCCGCATCAGCTGACTCATAATGTGTCTCAAAGAGACCCTGCTGCTCAACAGACGCTGACTGTTCTCGAGTTACCCAGCCACCGGAACCTGCGAACCCGTCAATGTAGATGGTCCTGAAAAATCTTGCTCTCTCGTTTCCATCGAAAATCCTTTTGTAGGCATTGAGATACTTCTTCAGAGCTTCCAGCTTTCTTACAGTCCACTCACCGCCAAACCTGTTCATCACTTCTCCATTCTGTATAAACATATGTTTACTTTGGATTCATGTCCACTCTGCGATAAACCTCTAAAATGAGTAAAAACGCAACTCTATGCCTGATGGTAGACGCTTGATGTTCTATGGAAAGTGCAAACACTAAGAATCTGCCTCATCAGTGTTCGGCACTCTCTTCGAGAGAACCATTGAGATCAAACACTCTGCAGCTTATTGCAGTCCCGTTCCAGTCATGCTGATATGGATACTCAACAATGCAAGGGCAGTTCTTCTCTGTCATCAACTTGAGCACCTGGATATTGTCTGCCGCAAGTCTCTTCAACAGTTTTTGGGGGAAAGAACTTTTCCGGCTCACTCAGTCTGAATATGGCTGTGCCAGGGCTGCTGTGGGAAACCAGTCGGGAACTGTGAAGATGACCCTTCTCTGCGGTACTCCCACTTTCATATTCGGCCATGAGGTTCACAGACATACAGTTACCGAAAACTGGG
>PDSZ01000007.1 GCA_002748705.1 Candidatus Fermentibacterota bacterium | reverse complement strand
TGGAGACCCGAACGGATCCTTCAACCACTCGAGTAAGTCTCTGTAAGTAAAGAGGTTCATTCGCAGCATCGCTGCAAGATTAGAGAATGACCACCCACCTTCAGACAGATAGTGCAGCCACCTCAGCAGGAGCAGGGCTATGAGAGCTGTCCAAATTTGAGTCAAAAGAGCATTGCGTGATGTTCCCACAAAGGTTTTGATCTTCAGATTTTGCTTGAGCAGCCTGAAAAACTCCTCTATGCGCCACCTTTCACGGTAAATGCCGCTGATGGTGGATGCACCAAGCTCCAGGTTGTTGGTAAGAATATCTATGACATTTCCGGTCTCCGGATCAATGGCTCTGACCAGTCTAAGATCGTGGGCACACTTATCTGCATTAGCCCCGGTAAGAATGACAATCTGATCTGCCAGAATATGCCTGTTCTGAGGGGGTACTCTACTCTCTTTGATCTGGTGCTTCGTATTCGATTTCATCCTGGTCACGAAGAACACTCCCTTTTCGGTCCATTCACCGAACTGGGCAAAGTCGTTGTAACCACGATCCATGGTAATGATGGTACCTGGTTTGAGATTGAGCATGCTCAGACCTTTACAGTCATTCATCCGAGCTTCTGTCATGCAGACGAACTCCGGCATCAGATCTGCGTTGTCCAGCAGGACATGGAGCTTAACGCCGCCCTTCCGTGTTCTGTACTCAGCCCAGGGAAAGGCCTCAAGGACAAGTGTGATAGTCGTGGAGTCAAAGGTCAGCAGCTTGTTCTTAAATCTGAAAGGCTTCCTTCTCCCAAGCTTTCTCTGTTTTCGGAATGATGCCAGGGTACTGTAAAACAAGTCCTCAAACAGCTCAGCCGGTCTGTTGGCATTAGCATAGGCCAGAGTGGACTTGGGAGGGGCTTTTTTCAATCCCAGATGACTGAGCTTCCCAATGCAGCATGCAAGGCCATAACTGATCTCCCGGAGAGAGTCCGCTCTGGCCAGGTGACAGAATAACATGGAAACGAACTGACTCCAGGAGGAGAATCCTTTGGCTCTTCTCTCGGTGCGGTGCTTGTTTACGAGTCTCTTAAAGTCTGCTCTTGGGAACTGTTGCAGTAGCTGATTGAATAAACTTGCGCAGTGTGTCATATTCGGCATGCCCTTTCGGATCTTTTGAGTGAACTTGTTCTTGGGAAATCAAATTCTACTTAATTGAGCCGCAAAGGGCATTTTTCTTATCTTGATGCTAAAAAGCTATCTTGGACAGGCCTGATATAGATTCAATATTCGAATCTATCCTTGGTCTTTTTTTATCTCTATTGATGCATATACATTTGCACATGTTATTATGTCTGTTACTATTTTTTGATACTCCTCTCTTGTGGAGTGAGGTCGAGCTCCCAAGCGCCAAAGAGCAGGACATCTTTTATAAGAAAGGTAGCCGACTCTATCATCTCCAGGCCATTTTACCTTTTCACCATTTCTAAACAAGTTTTTTAAATCAATATCCTTTTCTTTACGAAGTTCTTGAACAAGATCAAGTGTAACTCCGTTGCCAATAACCATGTAAACATTCATACTTATATCTCTTTCCTTATTCTCGAATACTGCTCAAGTATACATTCTAGTGATAAATATCTTCCATAGCGTTTCTGCTCTTTTCGTCGCCGAGCTGGAAACTTAGCCATGATGAAGACAACTTCTTCTCGAGATATATCATGTAGTTGGAAGAATGCTGCGTCCAGAAAGGCCATATCGTCAATTCTCTGCTTCTCATCATATTGGAAAGGAGATCCATAGTAGCCACAGTCTTCAGCAAAACTCTTGAGCTCATATGTATTGTATACCAATCTCAACACTCTTTCAAGAATTAAATCCATACAGCAATACTTGTAGTTGTTATATATTAGAGACTGATAATATATTTCTTTTGCTACGATAGGTATTTGTTTTAGTATATTATATGTTAAATGTATTCCTGTAATTTTTTGTCTCACTAAATAATCAAATATATATGTTGACGCATTCGCAAGAAAGCAGGCTATTTCTTGTGGTGTACGCTCTAAGAAGAAGATTTGTGGAAAAGTATGTCCTGCAGCTTCATTGGGCCATAATGTAAAAATGGCAGTTCTTTCATCTGTGCTTCTACATATGTCCCTCCAACCAACACTCCATTTTCTATCCCAATATGTTGTTGCTTGACGCTCTCGAAGTACTTTCTCGCTTACCCAGTAGTAGGGAACTGTATAATGCTCGGAATCTCGCAATGCCTCCAATGGTGTCTCAGGTAACCTCTTCTGTCTTGATCCACTAATTCTCGACCAATCAGAATATCTATAATTGTATATATTTACCATTTTACCTTCGTATAGAGGTACAAAAAAATTCTCTTTGGCCAGATACTTATTATTGACAGCAACACACTGCATTGAGTTGAAATAGCTAGAATCCTTAAAATGCTGGCTGTCACTTGTCATATTAAAGTAACCTTGCTTAAATAGTATACTTTCTCTGTTCCCCATCTTGCTGTTGTCATATAGCACATTATGCTTTTGATATATTTTTTTAGAAATATGATAATCTTTTCTATCCGAAAACATTGGACATGTATGCGTGTTTGGATTGAATAGTATTAATTCATTATAATCCATAGAATATATAGAGATACTATTATTAAGTATATTAGCACTAGTAGTGCTGTATGCAATAGTTGCAGGTTTTTTAATGCCACTAGCCAAAGTCAACAAAGCAAATCTGAGTAGTGTCGATACACCGTTGAATATGTCGCTTGTATTTTGCATATCATAGAATGACACTAGCATATTGTGCTGGAACAAGAAGCTTATATATGTCTTCGTATTCTCATCAGTGGCAATTCCTGAAGGAACAATGCAGCCCACTCTTCCAGTTGCATTGATGAGATCTTTGTTCAGTTCCGCAAACACGGCATAGGTATTGATTCTTCCCAAACCGCACAGAGGATACTTCTCTGAGTTCCTTACAAAATGGCTTGGAGCATCATGCTCTCTCTTTGTTTCATTGAAAAGACTGAATAAATCAGGATCACTCTGTTCCAGTGATGCAATCAGTTTCTTTCTCTGGGCTCCGGTTGCGTTGGCAATCTTTTCATCTCTTGAAGCAAAGAACTCTTTCTCCTTGAGTTCCGTGTGCTCCCACGGCGGATTCCCCAGCACAACATCAAACCCATTCTGTTCCTTATTTTCCCTCTGGAATACCTCGGGGAACTCAATGTACCAGTGGAAGAACTGGTACTTTTCTGCGAGTCTTCTGGTTTCTTCTCTTTGGACTTCTTTGAGGGTCTTGGGGTTGTCTTTGAATGATCTCAGTGTTTCGGTTGTTATGGGGTGTTCGTTTTCACTGGTTTTTCTCTGTACGAATGCTGCGCACCAGAGGTCTGCCTTGGTTTTCTCGGTGTTGAATATGGCTGAGGTTGTTACTGTTCTGTAACTTGCTTCCTTCTCTTTGAGCTGGTTTATGCTGTTGTCTTGCCTGTGGTCTATTTCAGCTACCTGAAGGGCCAGTTGCTTTACCTGTGTGTCATCATCTGTCATTGAGTAGAAAAAGTCCCGGCTTGTGGATTTCCTCTGGGTTTTGTTGAGCTTTTTCAGCTTTGATGCTATCTGCTTGTCGTCAACTGTTATGGGGCTGAATGCTTTGTCCGGAATGGATATGAACTTGTGCTTCTTCTCGCTTACTTCATGGTCTATCATGAGGTCAGGGCTGGTTCCCATGAGGCTGTTGCCGCATTTGATGTGGTGGTCCAGGAAGCTGAGTGGTTTACCCGGTTCAATTGCTTCAAGCCAGAGGCTGATCTTGCAGAGTTCAACGCTCATTGGATTGATGTCTACTCCGTAGATGCAGTGGCTGATGATGTCTCTCAGGGCAGTTCTGTAGGTGGTGGGGTCAGGCTCTGTTTCCTCGGTGCGTTTTGCAGCAAGGTGCCTTGCCATTCTGTGGGCTGCTGCAATGAGGAAGTGACCGGATCCGCAGGCAGGGTCGCAGACTTTGGTGTTGAGGATTTCATCCTCGGTTTTTTTTGTTTTGATTACTGGGTCCAGGGCTGAGTTCAGGAGTTCATTGATGAGTTCAGTGGGGGTGTAGTAACTGCCTGTGGTTTTTCTCTCGTTGCCTGCTGTGATATTGAGCTTGAAGAACCTTGCGTCGGCGTTTACTTCAGGGCGCATTTCAAGAAGGGATTCATAGATGCTGCCCAGCTCCTCGCTACCCAGGTTGCGGTAGTCTACCCTTGTTGTTACTCCCTCTTTTGTGGTGAGGGTTATTGCCCTGAGTGCCTGGCAGAGGTACTTGTTCTCTATGTCTGCTTCATTGAGATCTCTGGTTGCCTCTGCGCTCCAGAGGAAGCTGCCCAGGGGCTTTATTCCAATTTCTGGCGTTGGCTCTGCTTTGCACAGACTTGCGATGGTAACATTGAGGGCTTTCCAGAGGTCTTTGTGGCGGGTGCCGCGTTTCCTCTCGGCAAGGTTTCTGATCCTTGTGAGTGAGTAGTACTTGTAGTAGAGGTCTTTGGCCTGTTGTGTGGCCTCGGGATCAAGAAGCAGTTCCCTTGATTCAGCGGTTAAGAGAAAAATCAATCTGTAGGCTACTCTGAGGAGCTGCCTGTAGTAGTCCTGCTTGTAGTCTTCCCGGTCTCTGAGGTTGTTCCTTATGATCTGGTTGATGAGGAAGCCTTTTCCCAGAGCTTCAATGGCTTCCTTTACACCGGTTCTGAGAGTGTCCAGGGCTCTGATGCCGGATTTTCTTGCGGTTGCTGCCCACTGTTCTATTATCTGTTTCTTCTCTTCAGTCTGTTTTGTGAACCTTGATTCGTGGCAGATCAGGTACAGGAGAGTGAAGTCACTGTATGCCTGGCTTTCCATCATCTTTTCAAGATCGAACTCGATGTAGGCCTGACGGGTCATTGATGAGTTTTCCCTGAGTATTCTGAGTTTTTGCCCGTTTGAGAGTATTCCCCAGGTTGGGGTTTCGTTCTTATTCAGGTACTCCTGCATCATGGAATGGGGAATCTGCCTTGTTTTTCCCGGTGTTCTGTGGTCCAGATTGATGTTTGTGCCAAGGAGGTGAATTGGCACATTGTCTCTGGTGTGGGAAACGGGATAATCCTTGCCGTCGATGGTGTGCTTTTCGGCTCTTTTCAGGTTGCCGTAGTCCAGCTCTCTGAACAGGGGTATCAGCCACCTTTCCCTTGTAATGGCTATTGTCTTGTCTTCCTGTTCAGAGAAATGCTTCCAGTGTATCTGAAGGGTATTCCAGGCTCTGCTGATTACTTCATTCAGTTTTTCACCTGGATGATTGAAGTCTTCAGGTCTGGTGCTGCTTACTTCACTGGGGGTCAGGGAAAGCTTCGTGAGAAAATCTGTTGGCAGCAGTGCGCCTCTGGTTGTTACCGTTTCAAAGATGTTCGACTTACGCATTGCTTACTCCCCCCGGTGTGGGGAGGAACACATAGATGCCCAGTATGTCCACAGGTTTCTGGAGTTTGATCTTCGGTTGCTTCTTCTGCCTCGTGGCCTGTCTTACCCTTGTGTGTGACCTGAGTATCTCTTCACCACGCTGTTCAGCATGGGCGGTGAGATGCTTCATGAGTGTTTCCGTCTCGCCTGTGATTCGTTCGATGTTGGCCCAGGCAATGTCGGGGTTCATCTGTGCAGTGGGTTTCATTGTGAGCAGTTCTTTTGCTTCGTCCTGTGTGAGGAGTGCGGGATTTGAGGGTTTCCCGGTGAATGCGAACAGTTCTGTGTCTTCTGTGAGCAGGTTGTCTATGTGGTACCTGGTTCTTGTGAGAATAAGGGTTGTTTTCTTCTGGATCTGATTTGTCCTGATAACACCGCACCTGCCGGTTCTGCTGTCTGTTTCCTCGTCCATTGTGCTGTCTACAATGTAGGCGGCAAGGTTTTCAATAAAGGGGTGGGTTCTTGTGAGGTATTCTTCATCTGCCTTGGGCGGGTATGAGTAGGTAACCCTTTTCACCCTGTTTGTGTCCGGGAGTTCAAGGGCATCCGCAAGGGGTTCCGGGGAGTCTTTCAGGTCCAGGGTAACGGTTCCCTTTGTTTCAGTTACTACTCCGTCATGGAACCGTACAGCATCGGTTACGAACTGCTCGATGCTTATGCCGGAACCGGTTGCCTCCCGGGCTTCCTGGAGTTCTCTTGCAACCTCATCTACCTTAATGGTCATCTGGCGGAACATGGTTCGGGACTGCTTCTCCCTCTCCTCTGCCCTGTCCCACCTTCTGAAGATCTCGTTTCCTGTTTTTGCCATGAAGTCTTCAAACCCGGAGAGCACCATCTGGCTGCTGCTCTGGAAGAGGTCTTCAATGAGGGCTTCCATTATCTCGCTGGTGGAGCCTGGAATGGGTACGCTTATTCCCAGTGAGTTCCTTATGCTGGTGTGCTTCTTCAAAAGGACCTTCATTACACGCTGATCTATGCCGTTGTCTTCCCCGTAGTAGTTGGTTACCCTTACGGTGCCACTCTTCTGACCGTAACGGTCTACCCTGCCTGCCCTCTGCTCGTGTCGCATGGGGTTCCATGACAGGTCATAGTGAATAACGGAGTTGAAACCCTCCTGGAGGTTGATACCCTCACTGAGACAGTCGGTGCATACAAGTACTCTGTTTTCCATGGAGGAGAGTTCTTCAACTATTCTCTCTCTTTCCTCATGGGGCAACTTACCTGTTACACATTCTATGTTTGCCTTTTTGATCTTGCTTCTGAGATTCGCTGCCAGGTATTCGGCTGTGTCGATGAACCTGCAGAACACAATGGGGTAGTAACCCTCCTTCATGTGTTTCTTCACAAGCTTGATTGCCTTCTGGAGCTTCAGGTCATCTTCAGGTTCTATTGCCTCTGCCTGTCTGGCAAGGGAAATGAGTTTCTTTTCATTCTCTCCTGTTTTGCTTCCGGGAATGATGTCCGGAGCTTCCTCCATGGTGTCCAGGTCCAGGTCGAGAATGGTTCTTCTTCCTATTTCATCGGCTTCCTCGGCGGTTTCAGTGTCGGCAACCGCGGCTCTGTTTTTCAGTGTTGCCGCAGCGGCACTGGGACTGGAGGCAAGGGCTCTCAGGAGCGCAAGGGCAGACCAGTATCTGATCCTGCCTCTGTGGTCTATCTGTTTCTTTGAGATGGATTCCCTTGTGTAGCTGATAACATCATCAAAGAGCTTTTTGTACTTCTCACTGAGGAGGTAGGGTTCTTCCTTGTCTTCCCTTGCTGGGAATGAGGTTTCCTCGTTCAGGTATGCTGTGATGTCTCCACGGGTTCTCTGCACAAAGTGTTTTGCCAGATTCCTTCTGTGCTGTTCATTCTCTTTGCCTGTAAGAACCGGAGGCAGACCACTGAACTCAGGTTTCAGCAGGGTTAAGAGCGATCTGAAGGCATCTTCATTACCGCTGTGGGGTGTTGCTGTAACAAAGAGCATGTTCCTGCTCTCATCCTGCGACAGCTCTTTTACAAGGTTGTATCTCTGATGCCTTCTGGTACCTTTACTGGCGCATGAGTGTGCCTCATCGATTATCACTGTTTTGGGGCATGCTCTGATGAAATCACTTCTGTGCCTGTCACTCTTGATGAAGTCCAGTGAAACAACCGTTACGGGATACTTCTCAAAGAGAGACTGCCCCATGGTAAGGTTCTTCTCAAGCCTTTTTACGGTACCGGGCAGCACAAGCTCAGAATCAATATGAAACTTCTCTTTCAGTTCCTTCTGCCACTGTTCAGCAAGCTGCGCCGGACACAGTACGCTGAACCCGGTTATCTCTCCCCTGGCCAGTAGTTCTTTCACTATCAGACATGCTTCGATTGTTTTACCTATACCCACATCATCACTGATAAGCATTCTTATGGGATCAAGCTTCAAAGCCATGAGAAGGGGCACAAGCTGATAAGGCCTGGGCTCAACAGCAATTGACCCGAAACACCTGAAGGGCCCTGCGCTGTTCCTGAACCCCAGCTTAACGGCATTCCTGAGAAGCCTCGCTGACCTGTAATCCCCCAGCTGAGTCTTCTCAGGTGGCCTGAATGAAGCTTCTTCTACCTTTTCAAGATCAAGGCAAATACCTGTGATCTCTTCATCTGTGCCGCCAAGAGGCTTGAGCAGAAGAATCCTCTCACCTGAGTCAAGCTGAACAACCCATTCTCTGCCTCTTGCCTTTACCAGTGAACCTGATGCGTATGGCATTTCTTACTCAATCTCTTTCTGAAGTTGTTTTCCCTTTGCGGTCAATCTGTATTTCTGCTTGCTGCTTGTTGGCTTGTTGGGTATTGTCATTTCAAGCAAACCCTGAGCGATTGCCTGGTTGATATAGTTTGTCCTGAAGCTTGGTTTGTGTGATAACCCCAGCTTTGACATGATTTCAGCACTACTCATTTCTTCAATAACTACAGTGAGTAGTTCCATCAAATGATCAGCAACTTGGTCGGTGACTTGGTCGGTAACTTGTACGGTGACTTGTACGGTCAGTTCCTTTTTCCGCTTCTCACCAATTGCAGTAAGACAGTACTTCTGAGATTTGCTTCTAGGATTATCCGGTAGTGTCATTCTAACTGCACCTGATTGAATTGCTGGATCTATATAGTTATCCATAAAGCTTTTACGGTCTCTAAGCTCTAACAGATCCATCAGCTCTATTCTTGACATCTCACCAACAAGAACAGCAATCAGTCTATTTTGTGGAGAATCTAGTCGCATTTTATCATGGGGTTTTATCATGCGGGGTACTTGCGGGGTTACATGGGGGGTGACTTGATCGGTCAAGCTGGATTTTCTTCTGAACGAAATGGTGAATTGCCCGGTTTCAGTGGAGAAAACCGGCTCAGGGATCTCCGCTTCCCTACACCTGTTCAGCATATCGATTGTTCCGCTTCCGGCTTTCTCGATGTATCCGGCACGGTACATCTCTTCTGCAATAAGCGGATTAGCCGGGATTGAGGTATGTGGTTCGTACAGCATGCTTATTGAAAGAGCAGAAGGTAATCTGCCAGGATTCCATATTTCAAACCTGTCTCTGAACAGCATTACCTGCACACTGCCGTTACTGGTGTAGTCTCTGTGGGCTACTGCGTTCACAATGGCCTCTCTGACTACCTGTTGGGGAATTTCATACTCAACAGGAACCTGATTGCTCTTAATTGCTTCGCCGACATAACAGTCAACTCTGGACATTATGAAGTCCACCGCCTGATCCACCATCTCAAAAACGGTTCCCTTGTATATCTGATATGAGGGTATAGGCTTGGTAACTGTATTGCCGTAGAACATCATGCACTTCACTTCTGAAGTGATGAAAAACTTCTGAGGTTTCTCCCCGAAGAGAAGAAGTGCGGCGTTCTTGGGTGTTTCTTCATCAAGGAGATCGAGATGCTTCAACAGATCAAGTTTCGGTGTGGTTTCATCCAGAGGAAAACCCCTAGTGTTTCTTGCTCTTACCAGGAACTCACTGATCTTTGCATCAGAAATGTCATCCAGCGTTGCCTTTTGAGTTGATGAAGCATCAAAGGGACCAGTGACAATGAGCTTCCTGGTTTCCAGATACCTGATCAGTGCAGAATAAACAGCTTCAAGCAATTGCGGTAGATCTGTAAAAGGATGATAGGTTAAGTCAGAGCTGGTGCCTGACAAGAAATGAAGCAGTTCCCGGTCACAAATTGCTTCATCGACTCTCTTTCGAAAGACAAGCCTCTCCACTCCGAGTCTTGTTGCTTCATTGAACTCAGCATGGGTAGCAGACAAGCCATCACTGTTCTTTCTACCGTACTTCTCACCAAAGAGCCCAAGGTAGATATCGCTCCTGCCGATCTCATCCAGGTATACAGAATCCGGTTTACGGTCTTCAGCAGGAGTATCTTCAAAGATGAATACAGTAAAAAACTTGCCGAGAAGCGCATTACCCTGAATAAAGTCCCGGAGAGCGATTCGCTCTTTAGAGAACTCGCTCTGGACACTGCTTATGAAGAGGCGAATGTCTTTTCTCAAGATTAAGTGCTATCCTTGCTTTGAAGTTTTTCTAGGCTTGCTTCACCATTTGGGATTCTCTGAACGATATTGGTCAGCGTTACCAGCAATACTTGAACAATCTCCTCTGTTGCTTTTTCAAGAGTTTCCCTGTACTCCTTCTCCCTTGTTACATCTACTTTCGAATCTTTAAAAAGCTTCTTGCACTTCCTGTGAATAAGAGGACCGATTTTTCCGGTCAGCTCAGAGATTTCATCTTCAAGTGAGTCAAGCGCATCATGGGTAACATTTTCTGTAACACCAGCCTTGAACTGGCCTAGGAAATCGTTGAGAAGATCATCATCAACCGAATCCTCACCCATTTCCTCAAGTTGCGCTTTGCTCCTCTCCAGATTCTTTCTAACATTACCAGCAGAGCTGATCGAGAAAGCCAGCATGGGGTCTGTGTATGACATAAGATCAATTGCTTCCATGTATAGCTTCTCATATCTGTTTACGCATTCTATCTGCTGTTCCAGAATGTGACTTGTCATTATGGGAGTTATCTTGTTGATTGCATCTGTACTGGCATTCTCATCTTCGGGAAGCGGAAAAGAAATTTTCTGTTTCACAAGTTCAATCATGTCGGTAATCATCTTCTCAACAGGGAAATAGCATGTAAAAGCAATGTAATTCCATATTTCCAACAGCAGATAGGCGGCTCTCCGCCTTGTTCTTATCTTTTCCTGACGGGCTTTGTAGAGAAAACCCACTCCAAGAAGAAGCGGTCCTATTGATGCAATGACTACTCCAATGAAGAACTCGCTAGAAGTCATTGCACCTGCCTCCTCCTGAACTCATCAGCAGGAACATGGATTTGTTTCCATTCCAAGAGCTTTTCTCGCTGTAGTGAAACACAGCCACCTCATACCCCATCTCCTCCAGATTCTCCCTCTTCTCCGCATCATCCTTCTTCACCTTCTCATTGTCGTGGTGGGGGCCGTCTATGAACACTGCGATGCAGTCTTTCTCGTAGAGGAAGTCTACTCTGGTGTTGGCTTCCTTGATGAGGACCTGTGCTTTGTCTGGAAGCTTGAGGTTGTTTTCTTCCAGAAAGTTCAGCCATTCTCTTTCAAGGTCGGATTCACAGAGGGCTTTGAGTCTCTGGAGGTGTTCTTCACGGGTTTTATCCGTTGGGGATATCTTGTGTTTGCTCTCTTTCAGGCTCATCAGGAGGTCTTTGATGCTGTGGCGGTTCAGGAGCTTGTGCTCAGATTGGTTGTAGTAGCTCATAATGCAACTGTAGCAGGCTTTGCTGCATTCCTGTTCATCTGCTTCGTTTTCGCCTGTTTCCGTGTTGAAGTGGCAGATGCTCAGGGCTTCTGTTGCGATTCTCGTGATGGAGTTTTCCTCGTTGAGGATGCGTTCCAGAACTCCTGCTCCGCCCTCCGATGATTCATAAAGAAGGATGCTGGTGGGAGCTGCCTTTGTGGGCATTGCTTCAGCTGCAAGCTCACGGTCCTCAATTTTGTATACAACCTGAACTGCATTCTTGAGGGCGGACATGAATGAAAAGAACTGCTCTCTGGTAAGCTTTGTGGCTGGTTCAACAATCAGGCAGTTCTTTGTGTCTTCAACATAGGGGATAACTCGTTTTGTAACGGCTGCCTGTGGATTATCACTGTTGGTCTCTTCCTTTTCCTGGGTTTCCCAGCGGCCCTTCTCAATGTCCAGGATGAAGCCGTACTTGTACTGCTCCTTGCGGCGTTTCCAACCCAGGTTGATTCTCCAGAGTGTGGCTGAAGGACCATACTTGAGGTTGAGGATTGTGTTCCCGTCTTTGTCCTTTACTGTACTGGTTCTGCTGTATCTACCCTTTGCTGATTTTGCGAACCTTACAGCGGTTCTAAGCTCAAAGCCGTAACGCATGCGCTCTTCTTCGTCTGCGCTTATCCTTTGCTTGCGTCTTGTTGCAACATTTCTCAGACGGAACATGTTGCTCATGGGAACAGGGAGAGCTGTTTCACAATTCTCGCAGAGATCAGGACCCGGTGGAGTTTTTATCTCATGCAGATAGCCGCAGTTCTCACAGATCTTAATCTCACCTGTTGATATCTCTTCTCCTTCAACCTGAAAGATCACCCTGTCTATTTCGTACTTGGCTCCCTCGTGGTAGATCATGGATCTGGGACCGAACTCGCTTATTGCAAGGAATCTGCTGCGGGAGAGGTATTCTCCCTCACTGCGTTTTCTCTTGCCCGGGATGTAGGCGTTGAGGGGAAGCCTGGGGAAGTTGTAGCCGGGAAGAAAACCCTCGCTGGCAAAGTAGCGGTAGCTGTAGAAATCACTGCCCAGGTCGAAGTCCTCGTTAAGGAGCAGATCTCTCTGCCTTTTCGCCTCATTGTAAAGCCGTCCAGCTCTATCCCTGTCCTTTCTCTCCCGTTCCTTGGCATTCATCACAATGTCATGTTGCAGTTTCATCTGGCTGGCAGCGGACATATAGAGGTACTTCCATCTTTCCATTGCCTGCTCAAAACGATCCATTACCCTTGAAAGCTGCTTCTCGAACCAGCCTTCCTCATACCAGAAGGCCTTTTTCAATTCAGGGATAAGGTCTCTGTAGATCTCTTCAACTCTTCTTAGGGTTCTTTCTGTGATGTGGTCTTTTTCCAGTTCATCGCGGATGTGCTGGTAGAGCCTGGGTTCTTCTCTTTTTTCTCCCAGATCGAGAATGTCCTTCAGGGATTTACCGAGCTTCACACCTGTTTCAGCAAGCCAGATCGAATGAAGGTGGCTGAGGATAAGCTCTTCGTTAACCATGTCGATTCTCGGGGGGAGCACCGCGCCGGCAACCATCTGCTCGGGCTTTCTGAAGAAGTACTGGTCGTGGGGACGGCTCTTGCCGCAGTAGGTGTAAACAAGGGCCGGCTGACCGCTCCTGCCTGCCCTGCCTGAACGCTGGGCGTAGTTGGCGGGGTTCGGTGGAACATTGCGCATGTTCACCACATTGAGCTGGGCAATGTCTACACCCAGCTCCATGGTTGGTGAGCAGAATAGAATGGGGAGATTGGCTTTTCGGAAAGCCTTTTCTCTTTCTTCTCTTATGTAGCTCTTCACCTGGGCGGTATGCTCCGCTGCTTTTATCTCAGGTATTCTGTTGCCCACTCTTTCATAGAAGTCCTTGAAGTAGGCATTGATCTTTCTGCGGCTTTCAGATTCCTTTACTACTCTTATAGGGTCTGGAGCGGGGGATTCTCCGTTACCGGCTTTCCAGATCAGGCTTGCGGAGTTAAGCCTGAAACCTGACAGGTTCTTCCTTATCTGAGGCAGCTTCTCAACTATACCGGCTCTTCTGAGAACTTCAAGAAGTTCACTGATGATCTGATCGGTTTCTTCGAGGTTTAATTTATCGCTGTATCCGGGAAGAGTGGAAGCTCTTCTTAGATACCTGCCCATTCCGCCCCTAGCGGACATGAAGCGGTATTTCTTCTCGTCTTTCAGGAATCGATCATCTATTGGTCTCGAAGTAGGGAACAGAACACTCGAGTAGGATAGTTTGTCGTCCTCATCAAGTGCCCATGAATCCCTGAGGCGCTGGTTGGATGATCTGACAATCCTTCCTTGATACTCTGGATCCAGGTAGTCGGTTTTTATCACAAGCTCTCTTCGCATGTAGTCCAGGAGTGTTTTCAGTATGCTCTTTCGCTCTTCAGATGAAGCTGTTGCCAGGGCTTCATGGGTACTGCTCCAGAAGTCTGTTTTTTCAGAGATTATGTCCAGGTGGCTGTACTCGATTGTCAGAAGCCCAACCTGCTCCAGATTTGGTACATTCACTCGCCAGCCACGGCGAAGATCACTGTAGATCCTGTAGCCTAGTACTCCCTTGAAAACCTTGTTTACTTCCTGTCTGGCCAGAAGGAAAACATCGGGGTCCGCAGCGTATTCCGGGAACGGAATGTTCATCGCGTCGAACACCTCATCAATAAGGTTCTCGTAGTTAAGACCCTTTTCCCCTGCTTTCTTTACTGCCTTGTAGATGCCTGCCCGAAGAATTCCCATCTGAATGAAGTCGTTGAAGTGACCAGCCTGAAGTGAAGCGTCCTGCCTGTTGTCGGTGAAACTGAGAAGCTTTCTGGCCTCTTTTTCAAGATCTTTGTCCATAAGGAGGTTTGAAAGTGTTCCCAGGGCAAGGATTGTTGTGGCGGTGCTTCTGCCCTCGGTTCCCAGGGATGCAAGTTTTCCGAAATCACCCTGCTGAGGTGCGTATGTAACACCGCAGTTGGGGCAGAATCTGAACGGTGCCTTTATGAAGGCAAACCTGAGCCCTTTTTCATTCTGCAGTCCCAGAGCATTGAAGCTGATGGCGCGGGGAGCCCATGATCTTCTGGTCTTGGGGAGATACAGCCTTCCGTCCTTCTCCTCCAGCCAGTCCTCAGGAAGCTTTCTGTAAACCTCTTCCCTGTCTTCAGGCCAGGGTTCATCCATGTTCAGGTAGAGGTAACCATCGGTGAATTCTTCCTGGTTTTTCTGAAGATCATGAAACTCCCTGGGTTCGATCATCCCGGAGTCGGCGTCCATCCTTACCGCATGGAACTCCTGACCGCATTCACGACAGAATACCATGGGGTACAGAATCTTATCCGGGTCTGATGGAGAGTAGTACTGCCCGCTAAGTGTGACTTTTCTCTTATCAGGCTCCTCCAGAGTGGTAAAGACCGTTTCACTGGGGCTTATGAACTGGTGGAGTCTGTACGCGAAGCAGGGCTTGTCCTCTGAATCTTCCGACTTGATAGTGTTTCCAGCGTCGAGAACATCTCTGATGGTCTGCTCTGTTTCATTGGCTTTCAGCTCAAACTCTGATGCGAGCTTCTTACCAACGCCATTCTCACCTTTAAGCGGTTTTGGCATGGCTCTCTTGAGGTTTCCCTGTGAATCCTCTTCAACTCCGAAGTTGTTTTCCACCCACTGGGCAAGAGGATTCTTTCTGAACTCATCAAGGGTTGTCGGAATGTTCTTATCGGTAAGGGCTTGTTTCAGATTTTCTCTGAACTCCAGGGATTTCTCATCACATGTTTTCGTGACCCTGGTAAGGGACTCACCGATGATGTTCTCAGGTTTCACTTCAGAGCCGAAGAGCTTTGAGGCCACTTCAGCAACCTGCCTGGTGCTCTCAGCAGGGTTTCCCTCACCTGCCATGGTGGCTGATGTGCCCACACAGATAAGGTTATCGGCTGAGAAGTAGTTCTTGGCCCTTCTAACAAGCATTGCCACATCCGCACCCTGACGGCCTCTGTATGTGTGCAGCTCATCAAGCACCAGGAATCTCAGCCCCTGTGCGTTCCTGATTATCACCTTTTCCTCTGGACGGGTGAGAATCAGCTCCAGCATCACATAGTTTGTAAGGAGAATGCCAGGTGGATTGGCCCTAACTTCCTGCTTTTCATCTTCTTTTTCCTGCCCTGTATACCTTTTGAAAGTAACCGGTCCATTCTCGTTGGGATAGCCCTTGTTTACGAATCGGTTCAATTCCTCGATCTGGCTGTTGGCAAGGGCATTGAGGGGATAGACAATGATAGCCTTAACGCCCTTTTTCTCCCTGTTCTGCAGCGCATAGTTAACAATGGGAATGATGTAGGAAAGACTTTTACCTGAACCGGTACCTGTTGTGAGTACATAGTTCTCGCCGCGATGTGCAGTTTTTATCGCTTCAGCCTGATGTCTGTAAAGTGTAAGCGGCTTTGGTAATGTGTCCTGCTTCTTGATGGAGAAGATCTTCTCACACTCGGGATGAAGCACTCCCTGCTGAATGAAATCAGTGATGGATTCACCGGTCTGGAACTTCGGGTTGATCTGAATGAGCGGATCTGGCCAGAGAAGGCCCCTGTCTACAGTCCTGTTAACCTCATTCTTTATTCGTGGGTCACGAATGTTAATAAAGCTGCGGACATAAGATTTGTACCTGTTTACGATCTTCTCACGCAATTTAAAAGCGTCCATACATCCCCATCTATCAAAGGATCGCATGCAAATCAACAAGAAAAATCATTATTAACAAATGTGGCCCGGGAAACAAGGCCCCATTTCATAGTTTTCCAGTAGGTTATCAGGAGCAACTGTTACCGCGCTTGGGGTTCATTACTCAGTGGCTTTTCTTTGATCCGTTTCTACCCCAGAAACACCGTATCGTTATGCCATTCCAGGGCGTTTCTGTCTGGCTTCTTATCCTGTGTTACAGGCAGTCTCATCTCGGTGCCGTGGAACTTGTAGTAGTCTCTGCCATTTTCGAACTCTTCCTTTATTCTCCTGCTTACTTCAATCCGGTAATCAGGTGAGACAGTGATGTAGCCCCTGTCAAAGAGTGCGTGTATGTCCTTGCGAAGAAGAATGCCGTTGGAAACACTGTGATCGTGACCGATGGTGTAGGGTTTGATATGCGCTGCATCAAGGGCAGGAAGGGTTTTCTCACCGGAAAAGGCGCATCTCCTCTGATAAGAATCCGTAACCAGAACTCTGAAGCCCCCCTGCCCCAGCCTTGGCTTTACAAGAACCGGATCTCCATAAGCGGGGACTTCAAGAGCCGCTGATTCTGACGAGGACCGGGCAATCCTGGCAGAAACCTCACTCCACAACCCTCTGCCGGGCTGAACGCTGAGATCATATGTCTTGCCCCTGACAAGATTGGGCTTCCAGTCTTCAGGTACTGGAATCCAGTCCTTTTCCTGGAAGTAAAACGGCTGCTCAAGCAAAATGCATCCGATCCGGTAATCCTCGAAAGGAGAAACCTGTATACTGCGATACTTTGCAACCCGGTTCTTCATCTCCATGAGATCTGAAGCACCGTTGCCCGGACCGAATGCTTCCCAGGCAAGGCTGATCGGGAGTATCGATGAGTGGGTGAACACTCCACCGCCCACAATGTAGTTGAGTGGGCTGTGAAGCTTGAATAGAAACATTTCACCGGGCTTTAGTGCTCTGAACTGAGTCTTTCCAGAGGGCTGCCAGAAGTTGATCTCGTTCACTTGAGGTCTTTGGCGAAGGAAATCGAACCACTCTCTGTCAGTTACTCCAACGAAGGACTTGATCATTTCGCTCCTGCCAGTATGACCTCAAACCTCTCGGTTCCAGAAAAACCACTATTGCAGAAAAAAGCAACCCAGGCAAGTGGTATCCACTGCCTGCCTGTTTCTCTGCGTTACAGATCCCTTGCAGGGTAAGCATTAGCAATTCTCTTTTGTGAACTTGCAGTCCTTTAGCCTCTGGAAGTCTTCAACCGCCTTTTCATTCTTGCGGTAGAGCTCAAGCAGGCATATCTTGAAGACTTCGCCCTGAAGGTGGTATACAACCCTGTAACCGGATCTGCTTCCGCTGCCTTTTAGTGATTTACAGGCGAACTTCTTTGCGATGAAGAAACCCTCTGGTATCTCAGGATGAGAAACAGGGAAAAAGCCCATACTTGAGATTCCATCTGTGAAGTGTGCCACTTTCATGGCTGTTTTGAGATTCTCGATGTCTTCAGGGAGGGAGCGGTGTTTTCTGGAGTACTTTTTGAGGTCTTTGTCGAACTCCGGTGTGGTTTCGAAGATAAAGGCTGTTTCGCTCATCAGTCGGTATAGTTTCTGGCAGAGTATTCCGGAGTTCTGTAGAAGACCATTTCATAACTGATCTTTTCGCCTTCTTCCGCACCCAGCCATGGTGTGTCTCCATGTGAGTAATCGCTGAGCCGGGATGCTGTCATATGCCCCAGCCTGTTGATTACCTCGTCGATCATCTGCAGCTCCCGTGCTGAAAGAAGTGACAGATCAGGTGTTCTTCTGGGAAGGTATTTCGTTTGCCTGTACTTGAAGTACTTGGAGGAAACGGCTTCCAGGGAACCATCTGCCTCCATTTCCTCTACGAGCCTCTTGAAGTGTGTTGGAGTAGGCCCATAGTGATTCTTTATGTACACCGCTCCTATCAGCTGTTCTTCATACCTCTCGTAGAAATCGAAGTCGATGAAATAGAGAAGCTTGTAAAGCACCGTCTGCCCCACATTGGGTCTTGCTCCGATTTCTGCAAGGATATAGAGGAGCACCTCCCTGAACTTGTCGTAGTTCTCACGGGGAATGCTGATTCTCATGGATTCCTCTGGTGTTTCAGCTGCGTTGCCCTCCTCTACACCAATCTCCGGCCTCAATGACGGATTCACAAGCTGATCCAGAGTAAGACCGAAGATCTCAGCAAACTGAATCAGTTCATCTGCGGAGATCTTTCTTTTTCCGCTTTCGATGTTGGCAATGGATGGCCGTGATACGCCAACTAACCCGGCCAGATATTCCTGGGACATACCTGCTGTTTCCCGGAGTTTGCGTATTTCAGAACCTACATGAAGGGTATTCATTTCTCTCTCCTTACCCATTCCTCTGGTTTGTTTTTTCGAAGCTATGTAATATATTCTTTTATGTCAATGTGTTATTTTCTTACAGATGAAGGGAGCTGATCCATGATCAGTAACCTGATGTAGTGCAGAATTCTTTTCTGATCCCTGCACTTTCTTCTGTAAAGATCTTTATGCTGACTGCGATGTTCACAGAGTCTTTTTCAGATGGGCAACTGAACAAAAAGTGAGTACGCCTGTACCGGACAATTTGCACGGAAATCAGGAATGCAGGCCTGGCAGTTTCATCAGTATCGCCCTGACCTGTTCAGTTGTATATTCATGTAAGAATTAACTTTGGGAGTATTTCAATGGAATCAGATGTAAGAACAGTCTTTCTTCAATTCGAAATGGATTTCGTTACCGGTATGGGATCTATTGGTTCTGTATACGGTGATTACTTCGACATCTCTGAAACAGGCCCGGAAACCGACGCCAGAGCTCTGTATAATGACTGGTGCATGGTTGGAAAAGACATCCTGAAAGCAATTCAAGAAGTTGGAAAAACCACATCCTCAACTGAGTTAGACTGATTTACGGAATCAGTAGTCTGGTACAGTTGCTCAGGCAGTGAATCCCGGGATTATTCAAACAAACCCTTCTCACCCCTCAGGGTATACCCGATGGCCTTGTAGCCTTTTAAGCGCTTATCCCACATTCGCCTGAGAATTGGATGGGTGTTTTCTGTGTAGTCGTAGATCCGCACAGATTGCTTGTCCTGGTGGTCTCTGTGAAGTCTTCCCGCATATTGCTGAAGGGTACCTCGCCATGAGACGGGCATTGCGAGAACCAGAGTATCCAGAGGGGGGTGATCAAATCCCTCACCAATGAGTCTACCGGTTGCTATGAGTATCAGAGGATTGCTCTCATCAAGGGCTTTCAATCGGCCGATCTCTTCCCTGCGCTGCTTCTGGGTCATTCTTCCATAGAGCAGGAAGGTGTTTTCAGCCTGTTTTGAAATCATTTCATTCAGGGTCAGCAGGTGCCCGGTTCTTTCGGTAAGAACAAGTATTTTTCTCCCCTCCGAGTAGGCTTCCAGTGTATCCTGTGCTATTCTCCTGTTCCTGTCTGAACTGTTTATCAGATACCTGAAGACCTCCTGAACGGGAGCATCCTGTGGAATGTACTCCGAGTGACCGGGTCTCGGCCACACTTCCATGCTGGATGCTGGAAGAACCCGCTTGGTTACTCTGTGGCGTATGGGACCGCATTGCATGAATACTATCGGGTGGTGTCCGTCTCTTCTGACAGGTGTGGCGGTGAGACCGGTTACGAACTTCGCCTTTGATTCCCTGAGAATGGACTCAAATGAAAAAGCGGATATGTGATGACATTCGTCTACGATTACCTGGCCATAGTCATCAAGAAAACTTCCCAGTGAGTCCATTTTGGACATGGACTGTATCACACCGATATCGATTTTCCCGGTGGGTTTCTTCCGGCCTCCACCCAGAAATCCCGGCGAGGAATCTTCACCTTCAAGAAAAGATGAAAGTGTTTCCACCCATTGACGCATAAGTGCTGTTCTATGAACAAGAACAAGTGTGCTGACCTGCCTGCGGGCTATCAGGGCAGACGCAAGAACAGTTTTACCGAAAGCGGTTGGAGCAGAGAGTACACCGATATCATTCCTCAATATTGCACTGAGAGCTTTTTGCTGATCTTCCCTGAGCACTCCTCTGAAACTGACTTTCAATGGTTTTCCGGCAAGACGCTTATCGGTTTTTTCCAAACTGATTCCGTTAGTTCTCATGAGTTCAGCAAGGCTTTCTCCGCATCCCCGGGGCAGTCTTATGTATTCGTCAAAGTTTTCAGCGCAGCAAATAATCCTTGGTTTGTTCCACACAGGTAGTCTCATGGCCTGGGCCCTGTAGAACTCCGGGTTCTGGAATGCTGCAAGTCTGATGATTCTGTTGATAAGGTTTCTGGGAACATTGGCTTTCCTGACATAGATTCCATTTGCCTCTACGATCTGAATCGCTGCTGGAAGCCTGCCCTGTATTTTGCTGTTCTTCCTTCTCTGCCATGGTTGCTCTGTATCCACGAAATCCACATCCAGAGCATTTCCCTTTCCGCAGAGTTTGTCCGCAATGGAATCAATACTGTTGCATGAAATCCTCTTCACCCCTGAGAGATAATCCCACTGATCATCATATGGTTCAAGCCCGTCATCAACAAACACGCTGCATCCGTTCTGTCTGGGCATTTTCTGGAGTGGAAGCGCAACCAGATTCCCAAAACCACCCTGTGGCAGTGTATCCTGATTTGGGAAAAACCGGTCATAACTTTCAAGGGACATAAGACAGGAACTCCTGCAGGTTTCACTGATCAGCGCTGAACCAAGCCTTCTTGCAGAAAAAGCCGGGACCGGTTCACTGAAGAATACCCACACATGTGCTCCCCTGCCGGAGCGGGATACTTCCAGGTATGCCGGTACTTCAAACTTTGCACAGGTGTTTCTGTAAGCAAGTGATTCCTCCCGCCATTTTCCTCCGTCAAAATCCACAGCCAGGAATCTGCAGCTGTCATCCTGAAGAAGAGGATAAACCCCAATTGTATGCTTTCCAGAAAGGTGATCGTAGATTACACTATCTGTCAAAGGAAGCAGCTTCCTTGTGTTGCAGCTTCCGCATTTTACCCTGGGTTTGCCGCATACACCAGGTTTCCATTCGTTAGCACAAGCAGGTGAGTAACCGGATTTTCCACTCTTTGCCTCCCAGCGAAGTGCAAAGACATCCTTTCTGCCTCTGAAGAGATCCCTGAAGAGTTTAATCTTATCCCCTGAGGTAAACTTCCTGCGGGTTTCTTTGCTCTCTTCCCCTGCTTTGATCTGCCATTTTATTCCATGCTTATTCAGAAGACCCCTGAGTCTTCGGTTCTCCGCTCTGAGTTTTTCAACCTCGTTTTTCAATAGCGCTCCAGAAAAGAGTTGTTCTGCTGATTCAAACCAATAATAAAGGCCGTCAACAGAGTATCAACCTGTTACATCATAATGCTTTTTCTGCCACCAGTTTATGCTTTACTGGCATTTAAGTTCCGGTATGGCCAGCTCCTCCATCCATGTTTCCCGGCTGCCCGATACCCTTGCACTTGCCTGGTATTCTTTCCTGTTGCTCCCTGTCCACACAGCCGCCACCTGCAAGAATGTGTGTGTCTCAGTGGTAACAACTCCTTCAACAGACTTCAGGTACTGATGAAAATCCTCGTCTCCCGTTCCAATCTGTTTCCAGTTTAGCTCGCTTGAGATATATTGATGCGAATCGGTGGATTGGTTTTCTTGCTGACAGGAATGAGAGTAATGAAACTTCTGAATACAAACTGGGTTGAAATGCTTGATGTTGTCTGCCTGTGGGAAGAACTTCGTCTTGAAGACAAAGAATACTTTCTGTTCAAGATGGAACCAGGTGTGACTGATGCAGATGGTGTTCCAGTTGATACAGCAGACAGCCTTGCTTCATGCGGTTTGATATCAGTATCAGCTTCAGGAGAAAAGCTTTCCTTCACAAGGACCGGGAATCATTATCACAGAATCTTTCATGCTTTGTATCAGCTGAGAAATAATGAGAACGAAGTTATAGATATTCCCCTGGGGAGAGTTATTGCTTATCTCAAGATGTTCTACACCAGAAAAGAACGGGAAGAGATTACCCGCCTGAAACGCAACAACAGGTGGGAAGAAACTGATCTTGCAATACAGGTTAGTGGAGCAGCCTGGGCAGCCAGCTTCCTTAGATGCAGAGATGTTTCAGAATGGGAGACAGGCTTCCCCATAGACAGCAATTCAGATGATCCCAAGATAGATCACTTTAATGAAGTATTTGTCTGTGCGAAGAACATACTCAGAAAGATTATATCTCATCCTGTGCATTGGATGCAATTTGGTTACATGCCGCTGCTGGTTCCTGAGTGTGATTATGAAATAGTGATTGAAGCTTTTACTCTTCTGCTGGAGAACATGCTGATCTTTGTTAATTTCAGCTCAGTGGATCTCTCATTCTATGTTCATTTACCACTACCAATATACAAGTTCCTTAACCCGGATTATTTCAAGCCACAGGAGCTTGTCAGCCATTCATGGGAAACATTTCAGGTTCCCCCTTTCAGGTTACACGACACCGTTGAACTGCTTGTGGAAGCTGCAAGAAACCCTTTACCTGTGGTAAAAAGTACAGGTAAACTCTACGCCAGGAGTGAGAAGGAACTATCCGACAGGATGATTAGTCTGCCTGAACATGTTCCATTCCGGAAATGCTACACTCCACATAAACGAATATGCAGCGCTATCCTTGAAGCTCGCATTCTAGAGTATGGTGGCATTGTAACTCAAAAAGGAAAGCTTTTCTTCACAGTGACAGAATCGGGAAAGCAGTGGCTTAAGGGAAGCTTTGCTGAAAAGCTGAAGGCCATTCTTGAAAAACATATTCCTCCTCGATTTGATCTGAAGAGAGACTGCTTCAACCGAGATGTCTGGGGGAAGGGTACCTCTATCATGTTCAGCTTTGAGGCAGTGAGAAAGATCAACTTCTCTCACTTTGTTGAGACAGATCTGACAGAATCGTTGTACCACACTCTGCAGAATCTGGCGGATACGGTCAACCCTGTTACCCTTGAGTCGTTTCTGGGCTACCAGTGTGAGCAGAACAATCCGCTGGCAGTACTCTTTCATTCAGGCGCTCCTCTGCTGAACAAACAGGAATCTGAGACTTTAGAAAAGAAGTATGTAGTTGAAGAGCAAGAGATGGAAAGCCTCTGGAGACAGAATCTTGAGGACTATCTAAGAGAAACAGTCATTCCTCTGGGCCTGCTGAATACAGCTTTTACTAAAGCAGGCAATGAAACAACTCCGGTTATTGAGCTTTCCAGTGCAGGAAGGTTTTTCGCAGGAGACTCAGATGTATTCGAACTTGAAGAGCCTGAGACAAACCCTGTAGTTGTACAACCTGATTTCATGATTCGATTCGATGGTACTAATACTGTAGCTGAAATCGCATTGAGCAGTTTCACTCACCGAACAGGTTTTTCCAGCGGATGTCTTCTGAAAATAACATCATCAAGCGTATACAGTGCTGTGGGTGATGGAGCTACCTCTGATAGAATGCTCTCTCTCCTATCTCAGTATTCACATGGCCGGGTACCTGCAAATGTATCGGAGGCTATTGTAACCTGGGCATCTGAATGCCGGTGGATAACCGCTGACTCAGGAGTGGTTCTAAAATGCCCTGATGAGGAGACTGCATCTCTGATTGTAGACCTTGCCGGCTGTAATGTGGAAAGGTTATCACCTGTGGCTCTTTCTGTTACAAACAGAAAAGTCCTTAAAAAGCTGATGAAGCTGCTGGAACAAAAAGGTATCTTTCTGAACAGCTGACTGATCCTCCGGCCGCATTTCAACTTCAGCAGATAGCACTTGCCTTTTTTTCATGCTTCTCTCGGTTTAACAACCAACAGTTCAACATACACGGAAACAATTGACTGGGAGGTTGTACACATCAGGTATTTGCTCAGTTGTGATCAAGAGCCCATTTCCAGAAAGGCACCACACTTATTCTTTTTCCGGAGTTCTCTTCTATAACTTCTTCCTGATTCAGTGTGACTATGGTGCCGGTATTCAGCTTGAAGAAATCCATTGCCTCGTTGAGCCCTCTCAATTCTCTTTGGCGGTTTTCATTATCAAGATACCAGCAAACCTGAATACAGCTGCGACTGGAGCTGTTTCCGGCAATGAAATCACATTCTGACTTTCCGGAGTAGTACCAGACTTCCCCGTTTCTTTTCAGCTCCAGGAAAACAGCTGTCTCCAGCTTGTGTCCTCTATCGGGAGAGATGTTAAACGAAACAGCAGAACTCAATCCATTGTCTATCGGATAGATCTTTCTCGGAGAGAGCATGCTTCGTTTAAGTGACCAGTCGAACCTTCTCAGCTGAAATAGAAGGTATGCATCTTCCATGAATCCCAGATACTCTTTCGCAGAAGTAGCACTTCTGAAACCCATTGTGCCAGCAAGTTTACCATATGACATCCGACAACCGGCGTGGGACATTAGATAAAGAGCCAGATCCCTAAAACCACTTCTCCCCTGAATTCCGTGTCTGGCAATGATATCTCTGGTGATTATATCTATGAACAGATGCTCTAGAAGTTCTCTTCTCTGATTGGGCAGATACTCAGGAAACCCACCGTTTTCCATGTATTCAATACTGCACTTCAGAAGAATATCAGCTTCAGCTGTTGATACCGGCATTTTCTGACTGTTTCCACAGAAGCGAAGATACTCACGGAAGGAGAATGGAAAGAGTTCCTGCTTCAGATACCTTCCTGTAAGATGGCTTCCGAGTTCATCACTCAGTATGGAAGTGTTCGAACCGGTAACAACGACCATTCTGCCAATATCATGCAGACGCCTGAGAAACCGTTCCCAGGCAGGTGCCATTTGTATCTCATCAAAGAGAAACACTGTTTTTTCACTGAGAGCAGAGTAGCTGGAAAGAATTGTTGTGTAATCATCTTCCTGAAAACCTGAAAGCCTGATATCGTCGAAATTCAAGTATGCGAAGGAATACTTTTCTTCTTCAGCAATTTGCCTCAATAGTGTTGATTTACCAGCCCTCCTGATTCCGGTTACCGCAAGAATGCGCTCCAGGGAGAGCAAATCTCTCCATTTCACTTCCCTTATAACACCCGGCTTCTTCGCCAGAAACTCCTGTCGCTGGTCCTCAATCAACCTTTTCAAACGTAATGGTTCCATGTAACCTCCTGCTCAAATAATACATAGGATACCCAATACTGTCAATGTTGGTTTAGGATATTATCCTACATTCACAATGCTGGTATTTTTCATTTTGTGCTGCTGTATGCTAGTACACTATAAAGCTTCTGATACAAGTGCTTGAGTTTGATTCGAGCATCCTCTGTTGCGAAATGCCAGTCAACTTTGGTTTGACGACTATTTCTATCCGTATTCCATGCTTTTACTTCTGATCGCATTTTGCTGATTTCAGGGATACGGCCGGAGAGGCATTGGCGTTTCAATACGCTGAGTTCGATTTCTGCAATGTTAACCCAGCTTCCGTGTTTCGGTGTGTTGTGTATTTCCAGGCGCTCGGCCGGCTTTCTTGCTGTTTCCAGAGGAAATGCTGCATATAGGGACGCCAGGCCATGTGTGTTCAAATTATCCAATACCAGTACTACCTTCTTTGCTTCTGGATAGCGTTCTTCAAGCATATCCCTGATGAAGTGAGCCCAGTCAATCCTTGTCCGTCGCTCAGTGATGTCAACCTGCCGCTTGCTTCCAAGTGGTTCAACTTCGAGAAAGATACTTGCAACTCCGTTACACACATATTCATCATCTACAAGTCTTGGATGACCGGGTACTGCCTGGATAGGCTGTTGAACTTCTCCTATCAGCTGAATGCTTGATTCATCCATTCTTTCTCAGCAGCTTCACCACTTTACCAGGCTCTGCCTGCCTGTCCTGAAGTTTTTTCGCTTTAGCTCTGCTTTCCCAGATACTCTGCGGTATCCTCTCTGTTGACCATGTCCTTCTTTGCCGGAAGGCACAGGGTTTTCAGAATGTCAGGTATGCGTCCTCACCCAGTCTCGGCTTTTCAAGAAATTCCTTCAGTGATTCGAGATTACCGTCGAACAGGGATGCCGGTATTCTGTGACAGAAGTAGTTTTTCACATTCGGCGAAATCAGGAATCAGCTCTGTATGACCTGTTCATGCATATCTTCATGGCGAGCCCTCGTGGACCCTGGCCCTTGCCAGTATGAACAGAGCGTTCAGGTGCAGATTGAATCGGTCTTCAATACCTTCACAGAGTTCGAAGCGGCATATTCAACCGCTTCAAGCAGGATTGGCCTGAGTTCCTCTATTCTGCGGAACGCCTCTGCGGCGAGAATGTGGTTCGTACCTGTCTGGTTCGTCAGGGTTTTCAGTATGTCGAGAGTTTCCAGTATAGCTCCCGGAGTTTCAAGGAATATGCTATACATTACTTGTTATAGTAAATATCTCAGACATAAAAAAATCACAAGAAAGCAGGACATCTCAAGATTTAATTCTTCTTGTCTCATGCATAACTATTGGGAGATGCTTTACATACTGCTGAAAATCCTTATCAGTGGTGTAAATAGCCAATTCTCGTCGTACTGCAACTGCACATATTAAGAAATCAGTGTTAGATCCCTGAATTCCCTTTGATCGGCATTTATTGAAAAATCTGGCTGCAGTAACATGATCAGCAGTTTCTATAGCGATGTCCGGAAATGGTTCTAGCCCGGATTTCTCATATCCCCTCGTTCAGGGCTGATTTTTCACTGAATTCTGCCTGATTCTGGTTCACTTCTCGTCAATGGATAGGATTCGGTATCATTTCATAGAGATTTCGGACCCAATCACCGGCTTCAATGCGGCACTCAAGTGATGAGGCTACACTCCCCCTACTGCCTTTTCAGGCATACTCTGCAGG
>PDSZ01000006.1 GCA_002748705.1 Candidatus Fermentibacterota bacterium | reverse complement strand
TGGAGACCCGAACGGATCCTTCAACCACTCGAGTAAGTCTCTGTAAGTAAAGAGGTTCATTCGCAGCATCGCTGCAAGATTAGAGAATGACCACCCACCTTCAGACAGATAGTGCAGCCACCTCAGCAGGAGCAGGGCTATGAGAGCTGTCCAAATTTGAGTCAAAAGAGCATTGCGTGATGTTCCCACAAAGGTTTTGATCTTCAGATTTTGCTTGAGCAGCCTGAAAAACTCCTCTATGCGCCACCTTTCACGGTAAATGCCGCTGATGGTGGATGCACCAAGCTCCAGGTTGTTGGTAAGAATATCTATGACATTTCCGGTCTCCGGATCAATGGCTCTGACCAGTCTAAGATCGTGGGCACACTTATCTGCATTAGCCCCGGTAAGAATGACAATCTGATCTGCCAGAATATGCCTGTTCTGAGGGGGTACTCTACTCTCTTTGATCTGGTGCTTCGTATTCGATTTCATCCTGGTCACGAAGAACACTCCCTTTTCGGTCCATTCACCGAACTGGGCAAAGTCGTTGTAACCACGATCCATGGTAATGATGGTACCTGGTTTGAGATTGAGCATGCTCAGACCTTTACAGTCATTCATCCGAGCTTCTGTCATGCAGACGAACTCCGGCATCAGATCTGCGTTGTCCAGCAGGACATGGAGCTTAACGCCGCCCTTCCGTGTTCTGTACTCAGCCCAGGGAAAGGCCTCAAGGACAAGTGTGATAGTCGTGGAGTCAAAGGTCAGCAGCTTGTTCTTAAATCTGAAAGGCTTCCTTCTCCCAAGCTTTCTCTGTTTTCGGAATGATGCCAGGGTACTGTAAAACAAGTCCTCAAACAGCTCAGCCGGTCTGTTGGCATTAGCATAGGCCAGAGTGGACTTGGGAGGGGCTTTTTTCAATCCCAGATGACTGAGCTTCCCAATGCAGCATGCAAGGCCATAACTGATCTCCCGGAGAGAGTCCGCTCTGGCCAGGTGACAGAATAACATGGAAACGAACTGACTCCAGGAGGAGAATCCTTTGGCTCTTCTCTCGGTGCGGTGCTTGTTTACGAGTCTCTTAAAGTCTGCTCTTGGGAACTGTTGCAGTAGCTGATTGAATAAACTTGCGTAGTGTGTCATATTCGGCATGCCCTTTCGGATCTTTTGAGTGAACTTGTTCTTGGGAAATCAAATTCTACTTAATTGAGCCGCAAAGGGCATTTTTCTTATCTTGATGCTAAAAAGCTATCTTGGACAGGCCTGAACGGAGATACCGTTCCTCATTGAGTCAATTGTCTTTGTCATGTCTTGCTCTTTTTAGCATGCATTCCTGTGCCTATAGAATACATACGAGCGCAAACCATGCATTTTCTGTTGTGACAACAATACGCTTAACCAGCGCCGTAACCTCTACCCCATTCCCTTGCAGGCGTCTGGTTCATAGGTTGGTTCAGTGATATTTACGCCCAAAAACTTAACATGTAAGACTTCCTGATTACCTTTGAAGATCAAATAGGCGGCAAGACTCTTTTTCTTTATTTCATATTCTATATCACCAATTTTCAGAATCTCATCGCGATAGCTCAAGTCCTCAAGCTTGTGCTGCAATGTCCTGTATACAAGTGAATGAGTAGGGCGCTTGAGATGGATTGAACTACTGCCGATGAAGTTCTGCTCAAGGAAAGAATCACCATTTTGAGTCAGCTCAACAGTTGTTGCATTCAGTTTTTGAGCCTGGGCAAGAAGGAGATGAAACTCTCTCTCCAGACAACCTGAACATATACCTGATACTATGCATTTCTCGTATTTCTCAATCAGGCCGGTAAGCTTTTCATTTAGGACAACAGAATCATCTGTTTCGGATATAGTTTTTTCGATGTCTTCAAGGGCAAAATCCAACATGCTGTTCCGGTAACCAGCAATGAGAATTTGAGATATAGACTGAGGTAGGCTGGGCTTACACTTCGATATTGACTCCTGGAAATCAGCTCCAGCAGTGTATATGCAAAAGATGGATTCCGATGCCTTATTCGGTTTCTGTGAATCAGCTTGACCATATGCTTTCAGTGACTCCCAGAGCCCTTCATTAAGTACACCATTTCGCATTGCCTTAATCAGGGGCAGGCTATCCTGGAATGTCAGGTTCTCCATTCGTCTCCCTGATCATTTTCATTATACTGAACGCTGAGTTCACCTGCGAGTGAAACGAGTCCAGTGAAACGGCTTGTTAAGTTTCTATTTTAAATGAGGCAAGGCTCTCAATTTTTTATCAACATCTATAAGCCCTTCATAAATTGCATAGAATTGTCTTAATGTTAATGATGGTGCATTAATTGTTCTGGTAATTTTAATATATGTATGAGCTTCCACATTTCTTTTTTTTACTAGATTCCCCAGTTCAGATTTCATTCTTAGAAATTTATGTTGGTCGAAGGATTTTTCTAAACTTTCATACAGGATAAGACCAATTAATGAAGTAATCATCTTCTTGAAATGCTTATTATAGTCAAAACCGTGAGTTGATTTTATGATATTATCTTTAATAATATCCCTATTTGATATTTGTTTTAGATTTCTTTTAGCGCATCTCAGAATTATATCATCCATTGATTCTTCGATCCATCCAGACAATTCTATAATAGCCATTTTAGCAAAAAAAAGAGCCTCTTTATTGCTTTGTGATTTTTTATATTTTGAGTCCATTCTTTTGATATTGCGCTCTATATATGATTTAGCAATCATGACGTTTTAGCGGAAAAAATTTCAATAGCAGCATTTAATCTATCTACAAGCTTTTGTTTTCTAGAAAGTCCTTCTTTTAAGGAATCATCTGAAAAATTGGGGTCATTGAGCATTTTTTTGAATTTTTGCTTAATAGTTTGAGGTGGCTGATTTTGCAAGACTACAATATTTGCGCAAACTCCAACCATCAATGATTCGATTATTGTGATAGAAACATTTTTTTTGGGAGATTTTTTATCGAACAATTTCTCGAAAATTAAATCGGAAGTATTTTGGAATAGTTTTGTTAAATGAAATGTACTATCCTCATTAATGTATCTGTTTTCATACATAAATGAATTTAGAAATTTTGCTAAATTTCCGTCATATTTATCTAAGCTGTAATGAAATGCAAAAAATCTTAAAATTAGTTCTTGTTTTGTAAATCTGTAGCTATTATTAGACCGCATTTTATTGATTTTTCTCCATGAAGTAGTTAAATCAAGTTCTTTTAGTAACCTATTAAAAGGGCCACCATAAATACAATTTCTAATTTCCTGATTATTTAATTTCATTCCACCAGTGTTAAGTCGATGAAAAATTGTGAAAAGGTATTCAAGATGTGATTTCTTTGAGTGGTCACACCTTAATACTGTTACTGGTATGGATAAATTTTCAACTCGCGAATAATATTTGTATAGTTTTGAGTCAGACACTTTTATTGCTGCAACAGATTTACCGGCAATCTTTTGATCAATATCGTCTAACTTAGAAATTTTCCAATCCCCTCCCGATAGAAACTTAACTATAGTAGATATTCTTTGGAGGCCATCAATGACCATCCATTCTTGTTTTTCTGGATCATAGCTGAAACATAAACTTGGAATAGGAAGTTGTTTTATAAGTGAATCTATAAATCTTGATTGATCAGGACCTTTCCAAACAATTTCTCGCTGAAATTCAGGTTGTATTTTCAAAATTCCCTGTGTATACATGCGATAGAGATCTGCACAAGATCGAAGTTCATTATAAGCGACGATATCCCCTGGTGGGATTTCCGAGGAGACTTCTTCGAAAAATGTCTTTGATTCAAGCTCTTCAATTTTTGTTCTCATTAATTAATCTCCTTTTAAGCTAACAATTATTCACCTAAGCCTATCGATGCCCATATGTTTTTTGTACTGAAATGATTACTTGGCTTGCAGAGCATGTCAAGGAGGAGGGGTTGCGTGACTTAATGAACATATGTACACTTATACCCGGGATTCATCGGTATAGACTGAGTCTCTTTATGTGGTGAGATGAGTAGGGTTTCATCAATCTAAGGCCAGCCCACATTTCTCACCAGACCTTCGATCAGGCTGAATCCTGACAGAATTCAGCCTGATTTCTTCTTCCGGCCGTCTTCTCTATCTGTCAGGGTAGGATTGTCACTGAGAAAACTGTTGATCTTCATAAGGAGCTTTGTTCTGTTATTCTTTGAGGCCTAGCAAGTCAGCGGTAACTGAGTAAGAGACTTTTGGCATATTTTTTGCTCTTCGTTCTTGTTTTTAAGCCAATATTTTGTTATAGAATAGTGAAATATAAAGTTATTGATGACTTAAAGTTAAGACGAAAATGCGCCTTCAATATCGATGTAGATGCTTATTTTACATTGAGATATGGAATTCTGGATGGGAATTAGCTGGTACCTGAGGAAGCATTCAGGTTTCGGTGCTGCATTCAGTTTGAACTTTCTTCTTGACTAAGAAGGGAAATAATTGCATTGTTCTGCAGGATGATTCATATGAGTAATCGCAAACCTCTCACTGATGGTTATAAGAAAGCGATATGATTCAGCTAAAGGAAATATGTGATAGAGAGTGTCAGCAATTGGGAGAGTTGATTCGTCGAGATCATCATCTGCGCGAAGAACTTGGTTTTCCTGATTCAAGCGATGTTACTGCTGAAAGAATCGCCTCTGATATCCTCAACTGGCAGAGAAGGAAATCGGCAATTTGCTATGGAGTATTTCTGAACAGTCGAATTACAGGCATGATATCGCTAAGTCATTACAATGCAAAAAGCAAAACTGCTAGAGCAGGTTACTGGATTGAGACCGAATTTAGAAGAAAGGGAGTTGCTACAAAGGCCTTTGAAAGAGTAGTTAAAATTGCCCAGGAAAGAGGTATCACACTCCTGTCTGCAAAGATAGATAAAACGAATTATGCATCAATTGCGATATGGGAGAAGTACGAAGCTAAAAAAACAGAAATCTCATCGAATCAGTATTTAGTATCAATAAATATATAGCAATAAATAACCTATCATGTTTTTGCATCCATAAGGTTTTGCATTCTCAAAAACATATACTCATGATCCCTGAAGCCACAGGTATTCTTTAAAAGTCTTCTGATTTTCCCATTGAACGCTTCGAGCTTTTCTGACGAGATTTTGCAGTCAAACCAATTCAGAATGCCGGCTTTCACTTTCGCAAACCATTCTGCCGCCTTTTTCAGTATAGCAACTCCTGCGCTTTGGCCTTTGTAAGCCATCTGTCAAGAAACACTTCGGATCTATTTGTCCAAAGGAATACAAGTTCTTCTTTCAGGTAACAGGCAATGTAGAGAGGGGTATTTTCCTTCAAAGCTTCATCAAGGTCAGCTGCTCTTGAGTTTTTCTCATCTTAAAGTTTCTTTCAGCCGGTAACAAGCAGCCTGCGTCAGTTCATCGATGGTCTCTGATTGACTGGTCCAACCATATCAGCCCGCATTTCTCACGAGACCTTTGATCAGGCTGAATTCAGTCAGGATTCAGACTGATAGCTTCTTCTGGCCGATGTTCTCTATCTGCCAGGTCCGAAAGAATACTCACTTCCGTAGGAAAATGTCCATCTTGTGTTACCATTGTCATTCCATCCCGGCCCCAGTGTTGCAGTTCCTCCGGGAATGTTCACTCCTGCTGCAAGTCCCGCTCCCCAGTGAAGATTTCCGTCATTCCACAGGTCGTAGGCTTTAAAGTCGTAACTTGCAACTCCATCTATCTTGATGAAAACAGGGCCTCTGATATTCCTTGAAAAGTTGATGCCTCCTGCAATCCTCTCTCTGGAGGGAAGGGCATTCCACCTGTATCCGGGAATTCCTCTTGCAGCAGTCAGTCTTGATTCCTGCCAACGGTAGTTGTTACCCCATATCAGTTTTCCCCAGGTATACATTCCCATTTTCAGTGGCCCTGAAATGCTTCCCTGTCTGCGGAGATCCCAGTTCAGGGTGTAGTGGGTGTGGTGTCTGTCAGGTGCATACTCAAAGCCCAGGTGAAGTCTGGTTCCGGAAGATAGTTCTCCCAGATCGTACCTTGTGTCACTAAGGAAGGAAACGCCAGTCAGAGGATATGCTTCAGTGTTTTCTGATCCGGCATAGTTCCGTCCTCTTATTCCGATTATGAACTCAGTGAAACCGAACCATGAGATATATCTGTTATAGGTCAGAGAAAGACTCTGGTCGGTCCATATCCGTTCTTTTCTTGTTCCCTGACAGTCAGGCTCTTCTCCCCGAATCTGATAAATACTGCCACCGAGACCTATGTATTCTCCGCTGTCGCCGTCGTTGAGTATTCCGCTTGCTTCCAGGAAGCAGTATCCGCTTCCTCCACCGGCGTTGAAAAGTGATCTGATACCCCGGTTCAGAGTGTTGTTGTATTGGATGGTTATTCGGCTGTCCAGACCGAATCCGCTGTTATAGGAAAGACCCATGCCAATACTTCCAGGCTCTTTTTCTTTCAGGTGGACAGCAAGGTCAGCTATGCCGGCTTCTCCAGTAGGAAGCATGTTCATTCGAACCATACTGAATAATCCTGACGCGTAGAGGTTTTCTCCAGCCTCCATAATTCGATGAACATTCAGAGTGTCTCCGGAGTCAAGGGGCATCCAGCTGTCTATGGCCATAATGGAGACAGTATTGTTTCCTGAGAAGAGAATGTTCCTCACTGTAAGCGCAGGAGGATCCCATCCTGCGGTGGGAGGCGTTATTCCTCTGGGGAGTTCCGGATGGGCTTCAAGCCATTCTTTTCCCTGCTGATAACCCCAGTGAATAAGCGAATCAGCCTTTGCGAAACTCCAGATTTCAGCACCGTGAACATCAAGGGTAAGAAGCCAGTCCGGTTCCTGGAAGTAGTGTTCGTTTGCCCTGGCTGAGAGAGCTTCAAAGGTCATGCCGGTTATTGTGAGCATTGAAGGGTCTTCAGGACACTGAACTGATCCTGCACTGTCCAGGGCAACTGCCAGAACAGGCAGCTGTTGCCATGTCTTTACAGCAGCGTCTACAGGCATATTGTCCAGGATTCCTCCATCGACCAGAAGCAGTGAATCGTCTTTCACAGGCGGAAAGACTCCTGGAATTGCCATGCTGGCAAGCTGCCTTTCGTAAAGGGTACCATTGCTGAAAATTACCCTGTTTCGGGAAATAAGATCAGCGGCAACAATCCGAAGCGGTATTCTCAGTGAATCGAATGAGAATCCCTTCATTACCTGAACAGGTCCGGTCATTCCCGAGAGAAGAAACCCTACTCTCATATTGGATACAGCACTTGAAGGAAGAGATGGTCTGAGGCCCCTGAGAGAAAGACTGACAATATCCTGTCTGCCTCGAATTCTGTCTGGAAGGAAGGTGAGCCTGGTTTCAGGAGCAGAGCTGAAAAGTCTGTTCCAGTCCATGATGTTTGCCAGACTGTCCAGCTGGTCTGCAGTGTATCCGCAGGCGTAAAGGCCTGCCATGAGTGCCCCCATGCTGGTGCCGGCGATTCCTGATATGCGGACTCCTTCTTCTTCAAGGGCTTTCAATACTCCGATGTGTGCCAGCCCTTTTGCGCCGCCTCCTGCAAGAACAAGGGCGATTCCCTGAGGCTTCGGCTCCAAGTTTGATTTTGCCTGCAGCACAGTTGCAAACAGTAGTGTAAATACAATAATCCACTTCACTGCGGTACCACTTTCAGTATTGAACACTTTTTCTTTGAAATGTTCATCAGAATGTGTTTTTCCCGCTCTGGAATGATTGCAGAGTCTCCAGCTTTAAGAGCTTCAAGTTCACCGGAATCCTGCCGTATAATAATTTTTCCTTCAACAATATGATAGAAGACTGATGAATTATGACTTACTGCAGCGGTGCGACCGTCCGGTTCAAGTAAGAGGGATCGTACTGTAAAGCGGTTGCATCCTGAAGCAGGCCCTGCCAGAAGGCTCTCACTAAGTCCTCTGGCCCCAAATTGCTTTACTCGTTTGCCTGCTCCGTGCTTTACCACAACAGCCAATTTCCCCTCCTTGTTTCTTTAGCTCAGGTCAATTATCTTTACAGGTGAAAGATATATAAATACGGAAAGAATCCAACACATCTGTCGAAAGTAATATGACAGAATTATTCAGGAGGAAAGATGAAAAACGCATTTCTGCTGGTTTCGGTAATCGTTTGTGCTTCTTTCGCTTCCGGACTCACCATGACAGGCTCTTCCGAGAATGGAGTGACCCTGGACCTTAATTCCGGTACACCGGAATTCGGGCATACGGTGCTTCTGGGGGCGGAATACACAACAGTTACCATTGAAGATGCAGACAATCTGGCGGAAGCAGGTTACCCAAGCCTTCCAGTTTACAGAACCTGGATAGAAATTCCAGTTGATGCCACTGTGGAAGTAAATGTTTCTGAGTTAAGAACTGAGAGCATTGCCGGCAACGGCGCTCCTGTTGTCCCTGCAGTAGAGAGTGTATCCAAGGACAGGCCCAGAGATTCTTTCTCTGTTGTTCTTGAGCCTGAAGTTTACTCTGCCGGTACCGCATATCCTGAAAACTGGGTAAGAATTATTTACGCAGGCGGTATGCGCGGCCGTAATCTGGCCCTTGTTGAGGTTGCTCCTGTTCGCTGGAATGCTTCCGACAACAGCTACAGCTTCCTTGAAAACGCAACCATCAACCTTGTCTTCCAAGGCGGAGACCTTGCTGCTTCCTATGAGCAGGCTTCAAGGCTTGCCTGCAGGGAATACGAGACTATTCTGCAGAATCAGCTTGCCAATTACGGAACCTTTGAGAGCGGGGTTGACACTCCACCTGCTCCATATCTCATTATCGGTCACAGCGACTTCGTCACTACAGCTATGGATGACTTCGTTACCCACAAGGAAGCTCAGGGCTTCACAGTTGACATGGTAGATCTCTCTGTTGCCGGTTCCACTCCTGACGACATCAGAAGTTATATACAGAACGCTATCAACAACGGAACAGTATATGTGCTTCTTGTGGGCGATTCCCAGTTCCTCCCCGGCGGAGATGCCACTACTTACAGCGGTCTTACCGACCTTTACTACGCATGTCTTGATGACGGCGGCTGGATTCCCGACTGTTTCCTTGGCAGATTCAGCGTTACCACCGCAGGCGAAGCAATAACTATGGCCCAGAGGGTTATCGACTACGAAAACTCAGTCGGTGTTCAGAACTGGGTTCAGAACGCTCTTTTCATTGCCTCCAGCGATAACAGCGGTATAACCGAGGGAACACACAATTACTGTGTATCCACTTATCTTGATCCAAGGGGCTACAACTCCACTAAGGTGTACCCCTCCCAGGGCGGAAGTGCAACGGCAGCCATTACTGCGATTAACGGTGGTCTGTCAATGCTGACATTCAGCGGTCATGGTTCAAGTACCAACTGGGCTGATATGAGCTTCGGCCAGAGCGACTTCAACCAGCTGACCAATGACGGCATGTTCCCTGGTGTTCTCAGCCACGCATGCCTTACCGGTGACTATTCCGTAGCCACCTGCTGGGCTGAAACCTGGACCCGTACACCTGACAGAGGGGGTCTCTACTTCTGGGGTTCTGTTCCCTATTCCTACTGGGATGAAGACGACATTCAGGAGAGAGGTGAATACGAGTCATTCCTGGGCAACGATGTATACTGGCCAAAAGGCTACATGAACCAGGGTCTTATGGCTGTTTACACATACTACAGCGGTGGAGGAAGAAGCCAATACTACTATCAGGCCTACACCCTCTTCGGCGATCCCAGTGTGATAACCAAGACCTGGCCGATGACTGGTATAGAAGAAAATACCCAAGGCGTAATAACATCACCGGTTTCTGTTGTTACCGCCAATCCGGTTTACGGCAGTGTTCCTGTTACTGTTGAAGGTATAGGCGGCGCAGCCACTCTGGAGGTTTTTGATGTGAGCGGCCGTGTTGTTTCCCGTCCATTCACCGGTGATCTTAACGGTCAGACTGTGCTTCAGTGGGATGCATCTGACCTTTCTACAGGTGTTTACTTCCTTAAGCTCACCCAGGGCAGTAATACTGCCACAGCAAGGGTAAGCGTCATCAGGTAGGGCCGTTACAGGCTTTCAGAAGGGGTCTGGTATTCACCGGACCCCTTTTTTTACATAATATGGCCTTCAGGGTTTCTGGAATACAGTTGTTGAGTGTATCAGTTCTAAATAACTTGAAGGAAGGAGTCCATAATGCTCAAAAGAACAGGAGCACTGCTTGTTCCGGTGCTGCTGCTTTCTGTTACCGGTTGCGCTCTTCTGGGAGGAGGAGGCCTTAAGCCCGGGGAAGCAGTTGAAGGTGATCTGGATGCAGGAATGGAAATTGGCGAGATTATTCCTGATGCTGAAGAAGTTCTTCTGGCAGCAGGCATAGCTGTTGAGGATGACTGGGCTGCAGTTCAGTTCCCTCTTGCTGCAGGGGATGAGGGTATATCTCTTTTTGTTGAGGCTGACGATATCGATCCTGTGATCGTTGTTGTTGATGCCGATCTGAATGTGATTACCGCAGGCGACGACTGGGACGAGGAGCTTGACGCATTCGTTTCCCTTGATATGGTGCCTGAAGGAGCTTTTGCTGTGGTTTTTGACGCAACAGGAGACGAAGGGCTCTTCACCGTTGAAACTGATGAATTCGAGAGATACGAATGGATGCTGCTTCCTGGAGAAACCATTAATTCATACATCCTTGAGGATAAGAATAACGAGCTTTGGGAAGATCTTGTAACAGAGTTTGACGAGATATACTATGAAGACTGGGAGACTTGTGCCGTTATTCCTATGACCATCGATGAAGACGGCTGGATTCGAGTCAAGGCCATGGGCGACGACGATCTTATTATGGTTATCTGCAAGGTGGACAACGGTGAACTTATCTTCACCGATTATGACGATGACACCTACGGAATGGATCCCGGATTTATAGGCGAGGTTTCTGAAGGGTCATATGTGGCGCTTGTGAACGCATATTATGGAGGCCTTGATTCCGAATTTTCCATTAGTCTGGATATGGTAGACATGGAAGAGATGAGAGCTGACATTGTTCAGGCTGACCAGATGAACCAGTGGTTCACAGGTGAGTTCAGAGAAGGCGCACTGGTCATGTCCTACTGGCCTGAAGCCGGTGATTACTGGGGCATTACTCCTGAAGAGCATGCAGTTGTTTTCGAATTCAGAATTGATGAGCACGGCCAGTACACCTTTGACGCAACCTCTTCAATCGACACCAAGATGGCCATCATCGATGACGGTGGATTGATTGATTACAATGATGACGGCCCTGAAGGTCTTGATCCTCAGCTTACTCTGGAACTTGCTCCAGGAAACTATGCCGCTGTTGTGACACCGTTCTCCGGAGATGTGAATGAAGAGGTAGACTTCAGATTCTCCATGGCAGGCGGTCCTGTTGAGAGAGAGCGTGGCTATGTTCCATGGGATGAGACCAGATGGTCAGATTCAAACATCTATCTGAGTCTTGTCTTTAATCCCGGCGAAACCTACGAGATTTTCGCTGAGAGCGATACTGATCTCACCCTTACTGTAACTGACAGAGCCGGTGAAGAATACTTCAGTGACGATGACGGCGGCAACTTCAATCCCTGGCTTGAGATTGAAGCAACAAATGAAAATGCAGGCGCCTGGGAAATTGATGTAGAATCCTACGGTGGCTACGGTATCGGGGATGAAGTACGGGTAGTTGCAAGACCTGTCTCTTCCGGTAGTACTTCCTCGTCAACTTCTATCAAGGTAGATCTGTAGAGAACAGCAGAGTTCAGAGCCCGAAGTCTCTTTCGGGCTCTATCTCTATCACCACTTCATGGTGAAGGAAGACCAGAAATGCCCTGACCTTTCGGCCGGTTGCTTTTTCAAGCTCTCTGATGTAGAGCTGCTGATGCTCCCTGTAAAACTCTGCTCGTTCTTCAGGGTTTCCTGTGTCTGTCTTGAAGTCCACAGCCTCAAGTTCTCCGTTTCTCTCCAGAAGCAAATCGATGTAGTAGAACCTTCCTGAGGCTGTAAGGGGGAATTCTCTTCCTATGACAGCAGCGTTGTTCAGAGAAAATGCAGAAAAGAAATTTCTCGCAAGCTCAATGGTTTTTTCAGGGAACTTCAGGCTCTTCTGCATGCTTTCATAGTTGTCTTTCAGCCAGCTTTCCGGATTCTCCATATCAATGAGTTCCAGTATTCGATGAACTTCCGTTCCCAGTAGCATTGCAGTTTCCCGTTCTGTGACCTTTTGAGGAAATGAAAAATTGCAGATTTCCTTAAAGGGGCTTCCAGGGGATTCTGAAGGTATGGCGAAGGAACTGTCATTCAGGGCTTCAACCTCTTCATACTCCACAGTTATATCCTTGAAGTGCTCTGCCTGCTCCAGTGCGTTGCTGATGATACCGCAGGGATTCGAGTTTGAGTCTGAGGGAAGAAGGAACATATCCAGACGGTCTTTAGGTCTTGTCACAGCAACATACATCAGCCGCCTGAATTCGGCTCTCTGCCTGTTTTTTTCCCTTTCTTTCAGTGCGTAATAGTCTGCTGAAAATCCCTTACCAAGCTTCAGGCCAAGTCTTTTCCCTCTCTGATCGGTAAGAACAGGGTCTGAACCGCTGCGGAAAGATGTTCCCGGCGATGCTGTGATCACATGCTTCCAGGCAAGACCCTTTGCCCTGTGAATAGTTGACACAGTAACCGCTCCACTGCCTGAATCAGGAGGAGCAGCCGGTTCGTCAGCAGAGACAGGTGAACGGCCCTCCAGTATCTCAAGGAGCATGACAGGATCTCTGTTTTTGCCTGCCTGCTCAAGGATGAACCTCATGTTGGCAAGCCTTCTGCCTGCCTGATATCTGCTTCTTTTCACCGTTTCAAGAAGACAGGTATTGCTGAAAATTGTTCGAACAAGCATGTCTGCAGGAAGGCTTCTGGCAGCGGCTCTGAGTTTTTCTGTGAGCTCCAGCGCCTTTTGAATAGAAGAGCATGGTTTTTCTGTGAGCTTCCACTCGGTAATTTTCCTGTCATCTATTCCGAAGAAGAGAGAACGAAGTGTTCTGGTTTCGGATATTTTGTCATCAGGATGCAGAAGGTATCTCAGAAGAAAAGTGAAATCTTTTACTTCAGGTCGGGAATCGAAGTCGGTTCCTGCCTCTACTCTGTAGGGAATGCCTCTCAGATCAAGTTCCCTGAGAATGGAATCCATGTGTGTACGGGTTCTGAGCAGTATTGCAGTGGACTCAGGCTCTGTTATAAGCTCAGCGATCTTTGCAGCCTGAAGTGCCATTATGCCGTGTATTGCACCGTTTTCACTGTTCGGCTCAGGGAGACGGTGTATGTGAACACCTTCTCCTCTCTTCGCCGAAGGCGCATGGTCAATGGGGCTGTAACTGCTTGAGAAAGGTGCTTCTCCTGCAGAAGCTCCCTGAAAGAGAGCCTCACCGAAACTGTTTACGAAATTCACCACTGATACAGCGCTTCGAAAGTTCACGGTGATGGTTTCTGATAAAGCGCCTTTGTTCTCAAGCTCTGATATTGTGTCTTTGTATGTTTCGATGTCAGCAGAGCGCCAGCCGTATATGGACTGTTTCGGATCGCCTACAACTGTAAGTTTTCTGGAAAGCCCTGCGTTTCCCAGAATATCCCTGAACAGGTTTACCTGGGTCAGACTTGTATCCTGAAACTCATCTATGAAAACATAGTCGAAACTGTCATAGAGAGTCTTACGGAGAGGTTCTGATTCCCTGACCGCTTTTCCTGCGAGATAGAGAAGATCGTCGAAGGCCAGTCTGGAAGGATCACTGTCCCATCTTGTGCGAATCATGTTAACGAAAGGAAATACCAGATTCACCAGAGCAGGCTGAAGCAGTTCCATAGCCCGGTAGGCCGGCGGCAGCTCCCTGTTTTCCCTGATGATTTCAGCAATTCTCTCTTTTACATGGTTAAAGGTTTCGTCGCCGCCCCAGTTTCTGCCTGAGCCTCCCCGGTTGGTGAGAGGAATGCTGTCCTCGCTGGTTTTCAAGCATTTCAGAGTCTTCTCTATGGAAACAAGTTTCTTGTCGGATTTGTTTGTGCATAGTTCAGTAAGGTCTTCCAGCCTTGCAATCCAGTCTGATCTGAGCTGTTTCAGAGCTTCTGCAGGGTCTCCCAGTATTTTCGGTGACTCAAGCCACCTTTCCCGTTCGATTCGAGAAGCTATTTTAAGCAGAGCAGATGACCCTGGTGATCTGAGAGCTTCTGCGCAGGGTTCCATTGCCGACTTCTCCTGGCATGCCAGAAACAGGTCCCATGCTGCCTCCATCTCCGAGTTGCTGAAGTGGCTGGCCTCATTGGAGAACTCAGGCAGGGTTCCGCAAAGATGATAGTACTCACGAAGTATTCTTGAGGCAAAACTGTGAATAGTGTGTATCCAGGCCTGCTCCAGCCTCTTTCGTGCTTCCGGCAGCAGGTTTTCCCTTATCCGTATTCTAAGTTCTGCAGCAGCGGCTTCTGTAAAAGTAACAACTGCAAGCCGTTCCAGAGGTATTCCGCTGTTAGCTATACTGCAGACTCTGTCTGTAAGAAGGGTGGTCTTTCCTGTTCCCGCACTTGCCTCAACCACCACACTGTTTTCGGTTTCAGCAGCTATCCTCTTTCTGACTGCAAGATCGGGAATCTGCCTGCTCACAGCTTCTCCATGGGAAACATTCCGTTTTTCATGGCTTTCACAGTGTCTGTTACCAGCTGATGAAAGTCGTTTTGCTGTTCTTCAAGTCGTTCTGCGGCGATTTCCCTGAATGCAGGGTTTCCGCTGCTCTGAAGGTAGATATAGAGACACTCGGTTACAGGAATATCAAGGTTCTGTTTTGCCAGCTCATAGTAGAAAGGCAGCTGAAACAGTTTCAGTTTTACCGGATTCAGCGTTCTCCATGAAGGTTCCCTGCCTGTTTTCAGGTCGGCAAGCACCAGGCTTCCTGCTTCAGTTGTAAAGATAAGGTCGATTCTGCCCGCTGCAGCATAACCGGCAATTGTTCCTCTGAGGCTTATCTCTGAATCTCTGTAGCAGAGTTTTCTCTCATCCAGCTCCTTCTGAAGCGCCTCTATACCCTTCACTGTGCTGGCTCGCCATATGTCTGCAAGGGCACTGGAGCCAAGCATTATTTCAAGAGACCTGGAAAGCTCTGCAACCACATCAGCAGGAGCCCTTCCAGTTGCAAGAACTGTTTCTACACAGTTGTGAATCATGCTGCCTCTGTTTAGACTGTCCGGCTCTGACCGCACCGGAAAACTCTCCGGTTCCTGTACCTTCCAAAGCTTCTTTTCCATAAAACTGAACCTGTTGCGGTGGTAGTTCTCAAGGGTGGTGGCACTTATAACCTGTGGATCATAGAATCCTGGGCCGATTACTCCGGAGTGCTTCTGGTCCCTGCGGGGATTTTCAGGGTCATATGAAATGTGCTCTTTCAGAGAGGCAAGGGAAGAACTGAGAAAAGGCGGGTCTTCAGGGAAGATGAGTGTCTCTGAAGGAAGAACTGTGTTGTCTTCTCTTGTAACAAGGCTGTAAACTTCCCTGCTGCTTTCTGCAGTGAGAGGAGCTATGAAATGAGAGGGGGAAACAGCATTGCCCTTCTCGTCAACGGTTTTGAGAAGAATGATCAGCTTCTCTTGCGCAGATTCAAATACCTGTCTGAGAAGGAAGGCATCCTCCTGCTCTCTGTTGTCAGGTGAAGAGAGCTGCAGAAGATTTTTCATTCTGACAGGGAGCCTGGGATCATTTGCCGTTTTTCCAGGAAACCTGCCTTCTTCCAGCCCGGTTAGTATTACCGTTCTGTAGCTGCAGCCTCTTATCTGTTCCGGAGAGACAATGCGTATGCCGTTTCTGTTTTTCTCAGCTGCTTTTACTGGTTGCTCCAGGGCCATGTCCAGCATTTGACGGAACACAGGATAAACAACTTTCTCTTTAACGGAAAACAAATCTTCCTTCAAAATCTGGTCGAAAATGTATTCCGGAAGAGAGTCAGGGCACAGTGTTCTGAGGGTCTCTGTCAGAAGCCTGAGATATCCCTTTGGATCATCTGTCTCAGGAAGTTTTGTAAAAAAGTCTGCTATATACCCTGCAAAGGAGAAACCTGTTGCTCTGAGGCCTTCTATACCGAATCTGCCTCCTGTTTCCACAACCCTTGCAGCATACTCTGAAGGCCCTGGAGCTCCTTCAGCAGTTATCATTCCATAGGAAAGAAGCTTCTTTATTTCAGTATTGTGAAAGCTGGTGTCGCCCAGAGCGACAAGTTTTTTTACAAATGCTCCGCAAGGGAGATGGCAAGCTTTAAACATCAGGTCTGCAGAGCATGGAATACTTCGGGAGTACAGTTCTGCTTTTATCTTTTCCGCTTCCTCGCCGGAGGCTACCACAGCAGTCTCCTCCAGTGAAAGACCTTCTATCTGGCGGACCACAGCAGAGGTGAATGCTGTTCCGCTGCCGCATGTGATCAGATGCACCGAGTTGTTCCTTACAAGAGCCTTTCTCAGCAGCATGTTTTCTGCAAACTGGGCTTTTTCTGAAAGGCTGATGTTCAAATCGGTTCTTGAGAATCGATTTTCACTGCCTGGTAGTTTTTCAAGGAAGTCCAGAGTTCTTTTAAAAGAACTGCTCCATTGGCTTGAACGGTGAACAGGTGAAAACCATATCAGATCAGTCACTGCACACAGCCGTTTGATAAACCTTCGCTGCCCTGGATTCAGATCATAGAATCCGTAGAAAACCACAGTTCTGTATCTGTGTGAATCATAAGGCCCCTTTCTCACAACAGAATCAGGTGTGCAGGGGAAGTCGGTATTCCTGAGTTTCTCATACTGAAGGAAGAGGTTTGCCGTTCTGGTTACTTCATTGTCCAGAGGTTTGATGCTCATTGCACTGAGATGAAATTGTTCGGCGTTGATGCCGTTGTCCAGCAGTTTTTCAAAGAATCCTGCTGCAGAAGGGGCAGATACCGCGCTGTAACCTGCGAGGAATGCAAGTGCAACGGCTGAAGGTTCCGGTACCGCTGAAACAGATATGCTGTTGGATACAGCTTCCGCAAACTTGGGTATTCCCGGAAAGAAGCGAATGCCTGCGGTGGTCCCAGGCAGAAGACTTGCCAGCCTTTCAGACTGCTGCTGACCAGCTGTTACAACTGCTGTGTTTTCATCGGCGGAGAAATGCCCTGATTCTTCAAGCCATTTTTTTTCAAGTGATCTCCAGTGACCCAGGTAGACCGCCCTGAGTTTCAACTTTTATCAGTCTCCGTCTTCCAGAGCTTTGTAAAAGCGTTTTTTGTCACGGGACATGCGGTATGTGTGATCCCCTACAACAAGCCGAACCTTGTTCAGGGGAATCCTTTCGAAAAGCTCGCTGAATGGCCTGTCGCCGTATGCCTTTTCACTTGAAAGCTTTTCTGTGCCGGCAACCACCACAGGAGTAATTTTTGCTTTAAGGGCCTGCTCTACAATTTTTGCAGTGCCTACCTTGTTGACGAAGTAGGATTCTGTTATGCAGTCAGCTCCCAGAACAGGAACAGCATTTTCCTTGATTGCATTGCCTGTTCTTGAATCTGCAATGAGCTTAACTGTGAAACCGTTGCTCTTCAGAAGTTTTGCTGCTGCTTTACCCTCTTCACCTGGTGCAGATTTTGTCTGGTAGATAAGTTCAATTCTGTTCTTGCGGTGTTCAAGGGCTCTCATTACGCTGCCGCTGTTGGAGTGGCAGAGAATATGGTTTTTTGAGTTGGCAAGTGCTTTGTAAAGCTGAATGCCTGCAGCGGAAGATTCTGTACGGATGCGTTTCTGCAGCTCCTTTGCCACTTCTTTCTGCTTGAAAAGAGGTTCTTTTTCCAGCCTTCGGGCCAGATAACAGAGAGAAGCCATGTCTCCGGCCTTTTCCCTGAGCAGATCCGGCAGATCAGCGCCCTTGAGAAAGCCGAGTACAATGTGATTGAGTACTTTTATGTATATTCCGGTAGCCCCGGAAGTTGAGTCACCTGTAATTTTGTCCAGTACTTCACTCATTGGAAATGGAACTCCTTTCACCAACAATGGCTCCTAATAAGAAGAGAAACGCCGGTCGTCAACTGCTGATTACCAGAAACAGGTTGAAAGAAGAGACCGATCAGGTGAAAATCTGCTCCTTAAGGCGACTTGAGGCTTCACTGCTCATTGAACTGAGGCAGTTTGACCAGGCGGTTTCTGTTGCCGGTGTACTTGCTGAATCAGGTTCAGGAGATGGCAGCGGCGCTGCCTTTTATGCTGATATACTGGCAAGAACCGGAAAATGGAGACTTGCTGAAAAACAGTTTACAATTGCACGGGACAGGTGTCTTTCGTCAGGGAGACAGGCCAAAGCACGGTCTCTGGAGCAGGGTCCTCTTTACATCATGGCGGAAGCCAGGAAGGATGCGGAAAAGTGTATGGCCCTTGCCTCCACTCCGGTTCTTCGAGAAAGGGCTGCAAGGCGTTCAGGTGAATTGGTCAAAACTGTTTCATCAGAAACAGCTTCTCCCTGGAAGGAGCTTGCTCTTCTTGAAAGGGTTCACAACGGTGAAACTCCAAAGATTCTTACAGGAATTCTGAACAGCTGGTCAGCAGGAGAGGGTGAGTGGAGATGGCGGATTCTCTTTGAAGGAGCCATGCTCTGTTCAGAAGCAGGACACTCAATGAAACAGTGGCGAAAGTATCTGAGGAATACAGGAACCAACATCCTTGATCCCCGTTATCACAGTGAGCGCAAGGTTCTGAAAAAGTTGTTTTCAGGGGATTTTGTCAAAAAAGACCGGCAGTAGTATCTTAGTGACTGCTTTACCCCCGGCGGGAAAGGACATTGCATTGAAGAGAGCGCTGATAACCGGAATTACCGGTCAGGATGGGTCTTACCTTACTGAATTCCTTCTTGAAAAAGGATATACGGTACATGGAATTGTTCGCAGGGCAAGCAGTTTTAACCGTAACCGGATTGAACATCTGATTCAGGACAGTTCTGTTTACAACAACAGGCTGTTTCTCCACTATGGCGACATGACTGATTCCAGCTGCCTGAACAGAATAATTGAAAAGACTGAACCGGATGAAGTGTATAATCTTGCTGCTCAGAGCCATGTAGGTATCTCATTCGGCATGCCTGAGTACACATGCGATGTGGATGCCATTGGAGTAGTGAGGCTGCTTGATGCCCTGAGAGAGACTGGAATGGCAGGAACAACCAGATTCTACCAGGCCTCAACAAGCGAGCTTTTCGGCTCCAGCCCTCCTCCTCAGAGCGAGAAGACTCCTTTCTGTCCAAGAAGCCCCTATGCAGCTTCAAAGCTCTGTGCCCACTGGATGGTGGTTAATTACCGTGAGGGCTACAATATGCACGCTTCAAGCGGTATTCTCTTCAACCATGAATCCCCCAGAAGAGGTGAGAATTTCGTTACCAGAAAGATTGCAATTGGAGCTGCCCGAATAAAACTGGGACTCAGTGACAGCCTTACTCTGGGAAATCTGGATGCCAAACGGGACTGGGGGCACGCCAGGGATTATGTAAAGGCCATGTACCTTATGCTGCAGCAGCCTGAACCGGATGACTATGTTGTTGCTACAGGCGAGATGCACTCTGTAAGAGAGTTTCTTGAGGTAGTCTTCGGTCATCTTGATCTCAACTGGAAAAACTATGTGAAAACAGATACTGGATTCATGAGGCCCACTGAAGTTGATGCCCTTTGCGGAGACGCTTCAAAGGCCGGAAAGATTCTGGGATGGAAACCGGAAACCGATTTCATCTCCCTTGCTGTGGAGATGGTCAATGCGGAATTAACAAGACTTACTGCTACCGGAGGAAAGAAATGTCAATAGTCAGACCCTTCAGAGGCCTCAGGCCCGGTAAAGAGTTCGCGGAAAAGATAGCTTCTCCCCCTTACGATGTTCTGGATTCCAGCGAAGCCAGAGATATGGTCAAGGATAATCCTCTCAGCTTTCTCAGGGTCGTAAAACCTGAAGTTGACCTCAGCCCTGATGTGGATCTTTACAGTGAAGCTGTGTACCAGCAGGGCGCAAGGAATCTGAGAAGGCTCATGGAAGACGGCCTGATGAAACAGGATGAAAAGCCTTCATTTTACTTTTACCGTCAGATAATGGGTGACCACACACAGACAGGGCTTGTTGCCTGTGTTTCAGCAGAAGACTACGATAACGATGTTATCAAAAAGCATGAGTTCACAAGGAAGGAAAAGGAAGAGGACCGCATTCGCCACATTGAGACTCAGAATGCCCAGTGCGGCCCTGTATTCCTCACCTATCCCGATGACAGTGGTATAGACGCACTTCAGAAGAAAATCTGCGCAGGAGCGCCTGAGTATGATTTCACCGCTGAAGACGGTATTCAGCACACATTCTGGGTTATCAATAACGATGCTGACATCAGCAGCATAGAGAGCAGTTTCCGTAACATTCCATTCCTCTATGTTGCCGATGGTCACCACCGCAGTGCTTCCGGCGCAATAATCGCAGCCAGAAGAAAAGAGAAAAACCAGGGGCATACAGGCAGGGAAGAGTACAACTTCTTCCTGGCCGTAATCTTCCCTGAGACCCAGATGAAGATTCTTGCCTACAACAGGGCTGTTCAGGATCTCAAGGGCAGAACCCCTGAGCAGTTCATCAGTGAGATCTCAGGTTTATTTACCGTTGAGAAAACAGGAGTAAAGGAGCCTGCATCCAGCCTGGAATTCAGCATGTACCTTGCAGGTGACTGGTACACCATCAAGCCTGCAGCCGGTTCTTTTCCTGCAGATGATCCTGTAAAGAGCCTTGACGCCAGTATCCTTCAGGAAAACCTTCTTCGTCCTGTTCTCGGCATTGAAAATCCCAGAACCGCTTCCCACATCAAGTTTGTAGGCGGCATCAGAGGAACCGGTGAGCTTGAGAAGCTGGTTGATTCAGGGGATTACACAGTGGCATTCTCAATGCATCCCACCTCAGTGGAACAGCTCATGGCAGTTGCCGACAGCGGTAATGTGATGCCTCCTAAGTCTACCTGGTTCGAGCCAAAACTCAGAAGCGGTCTGGTGGTTCATGTTCTTTAGAATCTCTGTGGCAGCAGTTGCAGCGTCTATGATTCTTCTGGCCGGATGCGGGAACCATCCTGCATCCGACTCGATCAAGGCGTTCACCATTGCTCTTGCAGATTCTTCATGGACAGAGGCCTGGGAGCTGATGACTCCTGAAACTCAGGCAGCCTGGGATTCCACAGCTGTTGTGATGCAGAGGTTCGGTTACACCGAGTGTTCAGGGTATCTTCAGTCTCTTTCTGTTCCTGTAACTGAAGAAGAGTTTGCTGAACTTACCGGTGAGCTTCTCTTTACCCGTATGGTGCAGTCTTCTTCTGAGGCTTCAGAACTGTCCTGCGCAGTGAGGGAAGTGGAGACAGTGGATTCTCTCACTGTGCTTGTAAGGATTGCCACCTCTGAAGGGGATCAGATAATTCCTGCGAGGCTCCACAGCGGGAGATGGCTCCTTGACCTTACAACTCTTACCCCTCCTCCTGAACCTCTTTTGGAATAAAGACGGAGGAAAGCTTGTTTAAGCAGTATGCCCGTGATCTGAAAGACTCCGAGTACAAGAGAAAGCAGCTCAGAGCCGCAATCTTTTTCGGCATCGGTGTGATAATTTTTACCATTGTGGCAGGGCTGCTCTTCAAACAGAGTCCTGAACGGCCCCCTGCAGGCCGAATGGAGATTGCCAGTGACTTTCCAGATGGAGTCTGGTTCAATACAGCAGAGCCGATAAGTTTGTTTATGGAGCTCAAGGGGCATGTTATTGTCATACTCTTCAACGATTTCAACACACTGTCGGACCTGGAGGACCTGAACCGTCTGTGTGATCTGGACAGTACCTTCTCAGATCAGCCGATAGCCTGTGTAATTGTATCAGTGGGGAACTCTCCTGCGGCAACTGATTCTCTTGTTGAACAGTGGCAGATTGAATTTCCGGTATTGGCAGACCCTGAGTGGGAGGCAATGAACTGCTTCAGTGTCAGTGCTCTTCCTGCTGTTCTTGTAATTGATACTGCTTCAAGGGTGTCATCCAGATATTACGAAGACTGGCATCTGGTTCCTCTTGAGGCACTACTTCAGGATCTTCTGGAGCAGGGTATTTCAACCAGATCTCTCTCAGGCACAAGATATCAGCCTGTAACAGGCAGTTTTTCAGATAACAGAACAGAACCCAGTAATGGAGGAAACGATGATTGAGCCCCATGGCGGTAAGCTTATCAACAGAATGATAGAAGCAAATCAGATACCGTCAGATGCAGTAAAACTCACTCTCAATGAGAGGGAAAAGAACGACCTGGAAATGATAGGCTGCGGAGCCATGAGCCCCCTTGAGGGTTTCATGGTGGAAGAAGACTACAAATCTGTTCTTGAGAAAATGAGGCTTGCCTCTGGAACAGTCTGGAGCCTTCCTGTGGTATTTGCCATGAAAGATGGCGACCCTGAGGTTAAAACCGGGGACTCTGTTGCCCTTGCATGGAACGGTGCACTGCGGGGAACCATGACAGTTGAGAGCATCTTTACTGCTGACCTGATGGAGGAAGCCAGAAAGACCCTTCTCACCGACGATGAGGCTCATCCAGGTGTGCAGTACCTTAAATCAATTTCCGGAACTTACATAGGCGGAAAAATTCAGGCAGTGGACACAAGGGATGAAGAGCCATTCAGGGATCACAGGCTCGTTCCAGAGGAAACAAGGGCATTGTTCAGAGAAAAGGGCTGGAAGAGTGTGGTGGCCTTTCAGACGAGAAACCCTATTCACAGGGCCCACGAGTACCTTCAGAAGGTCTCCCTTGAGATGGTGGACGGTCTTCTTGTTCATCCTCTTGTAGGAGCCACCAAAGCCGATGACATTCCTGCTGATGTGAGAATGCAGTGCTATGAGACCATTCTCGATCTCTACTATCCCGGTGATCGTACAACCCTCAGCGTTTTTCCTGCTGCCATGCGCTACGCAGGCCCCAGAGAGGCTATCTTCCACGCTATAGTAAGGAAGAACTACGGCTGTACCCACTTCATCGTAGGAAGGGATCATGCAGGGGTAGGAGACTACTACGGAACCTATGACGCACAGGAAATATTTGAGAACTTTACTCCTGAGGAAATAGGGATTATCCCTCTCAAGTTTGAGCACGCTTTCTATTGCAATGCCTGCAACGGCATGGCAACTGCAAGAACCTGCCCTCACGGTTCCGACCAGAGGGTTTTCCTCTCAGGTAAAAAGGTTCGGGCAATGCTCAAGGACGGGCAGCTTCCTCCTCCTGAGTTCACAAGGCCTGAGATAGCAAAACTTCTTATGGAAGCAGCAAAGCAGTAAAAGCACAGTACCTTTGAAAGGGCGCTTCCGATATACGGAGGTGCCCTTTTTGCTCAGGGGCCTGAAAGCCTGTTTTCCTGCAGGCCTGAACAGTAGCTTAAACTGAGCTTGGGCAGAGAGTTGAATGAATTCCGTCAAGTGATGGGCTTTGCAAAACAGCAGAAGAATGCAGATAGAGCTTATTTTGTTATTATCCAGACCAGCCAAACCCCGGGCAAAGAAAGTCTCGAAGAAGGATTTCTACTGATGAGGTACATAATTTTCAAGAGATCAATGCATTCATAGGTTAATTGACAGAAGAATATACTCTCTCATCTGTGTCTAAGCGATTCTCTCTATATGCAGCTTCGAAAACCCCAGATCAACTTATTACCGGAATCCAATCAGATGGTAAAGTGAAAAGCTGTTCGCCGACTATCGTCAGGACACAATATGTTTACATGACAGGCTGTTCTCCGACTATTGTCGGGACACAATATGTTTACATGATAGGTTGTTCTCCCACTGCCGCAGGGTACCGCCGGAATCAAATCACAGGCTGCGTTGGTTCAATGGCTGTCCAGTGGCGGTCATTGGCATCGTGCGCCATAACTGACGCACATTCCAGACGGCCGGCCCCTTTTCAGGAGCCGGCTGAGGTGGCCTGGGTTGTCAAGAGAGAAAACCTCTCTGTTTAAGGTGGATTTCCTGCCTCTTTCTTCGGCCGCAACGGAGCGGAGGGCGTAGCCCGGAGCGGAGTGGCGGCCGGTTCGTTCTTTCATGCTGATTCTCTCTGATCTCTTCTGTAACCGTGGTATCTCTCTGCCGGTGTCTGCTTGTCCAGACTGGAATGTATCCTCTCGTTGTTGTAGAAATTTATGTACCGCTCGATGTTCGTGAGCGCATCGAAGTAGTCGCTGTATTCGTTCAGATAGACCTCTTCATACTTGACCGTCCGCCACAGGCGCTCAACCATGATGTTGTCGAAAGCTCTCCCTTTGCCGTCCATGCTGATCCTCACACCGGCTGACTTCAGACGGTCAGTAAATCCGTTGCTGGTGTACTGGCTGCCCTGGTCTGAGTTGAATATCTCCGGTCTCCCGGTCTCCAGTGCTCTCTCCAGGCAACGGAGAACGAAGCTGGCATCCATTGTCATGGACAGCTCCCAGGAGATCACATAGCGGCTGTACCAGTCCATTACTACGGTAAGGTAAGCCCACCCATGTTTCATTCTGATGAAGGTCACATCAGAGCACCAGACCTGGTCAGGACGGTCTATGGACAATCCCCTGAGCAAGTAGGGGTAAACCTTGTGCTCATGGTTACGCTTGCTGAGATTCCTCTTCGGGTAGATGGCCTGTATACCCATCAGTTTCATCAAACGAGCAACCTTTTCTCTGCAGGCAGTGAATCCTTCATCCGGGAGATTGTCGCTGATCCGCCGGGAGCCATAAAACGGATGCTTCGTGTAAATCCGGTCTATGGCCTGCATGATCAGTACATCGTCTTTCTTCGGCTCCCTGGGCTGATAGTAATAGGTAGATGGAGCAAGACCGAGGAGCTCGCATTGCCTGTTCACGCTGATCTCCGGATGACCCTGCTCGATTGCTGAGCGCTTCTCACTTATGGTTAAGTCCAGATTTTTTTTTGAGCCAGTCGTTCTCAACCTTGAGACGACCAATCTCCTCGAAGAGACGAGTCTTATCGTCTTCGTTGGTTTTCTTCTCCCGCTTACGCTTGTCGGAGAATATGCCTGACATTTCTTCAAGCAGCTTCTTCTTCCATGACCGGATGAGATTGGGATGGACTTCGTAATGTGAAGCAAGCTCTGCAAGGGTTTTATCTCCTTTGAGGGCTTCAAGGGCGACTCTTGCCTTGAACTCGGCACTGTAATTCTTTCGCATGGATCTGCCTTTCTACGCTGATTCTCAAACATAGGCAAATCCACCTTATTCTGCTCTCCAGTTTTCTCAGACCACTATACTTCTTCAGTGAGCCACTGAAATATCTCGGCAAGTTCAGCAGCTTCTATAAGTACAGACATCGCAAGGTTCTTAGGTGAGTGATACCTTTGCCAATCCCTCTCTGAATTGAAGTTTCTTATCCGTTCCTGAAGGTCTTTCAGCATAATACTCCACCTTTAAGCAACTACGGTATTAAGGAATAGAACACTGGTTCCAATGTATCACTTTTTGTAGTTTGACACAATCAGTGGAAAGGAAAGGAAGTATGAAAATGGCCTCTGTGTTCGTCACTGCTTTTCTGCTCTGGTCCTGTGCAGGCAACACCCCTGCACTGGAAGGTGATCTTTCGTACCCTGCAGAGGAAGTAATGGAAAACTCGTTCAGCAGATTCTACGAGGAAATTCCATCTCCCTTTGAACCTCAAATGGAGCAGATGGGGCTTCCAGTTGATGCTGATAAAGTCATAAATCTGCAGGATGTTCTGCAGCCGGTCTCAGGCACATCTGTTCCTGATATGCTTCTGGAGAATGGTTTTGCAGTATTTCCCATGAGCTACCCTGCTGATAACCCAGTAACTGTATTTGAGCAGTTGGAGAGCAGCGGAAAACCTGTTTTTGTCTCAAGCGGTATTGCGCTGCACCTTCTGCATATTTTCTTTGACCAGATTCTGCAGCAGGTTGAGAGCGATCACCTCTACAGGGAACTTGTTACCATTTGCAGCGAACTGTATCAGAGCAGTTTAAACAGAAACGACCTTATCGCTGCAGCCTATTTTGCTGTACCTCTCGTATTCCTGGAAGACAGTTTCACCCCTGATGCCCAGGTAAAGGATATGGTAGAGGAAGAAGTAAACCTGATGAAGAATCACGGAGGGTTTGCTGAAAGCCCGATTTTCGGCTACAGGGAAGACTATTCACAATACATTCCCAGAGGGCACTACACTGCAAGTGAAGAACTTGAGAATTACTTCATGGCAATGATGTACATGGGGCGGCTGACTTTTCTGCTCAAAGGTGGAGAGCCCAATGGTTCCGATGGGCCGTTCCTGATCTCTGCAGAGCTTGCAGACCGTCTTACTGAATCGGCGCTGTATGCAGTAAGTGATCTGAACTCCATTGAGGCAGATGGCGAGACTCTCAAGGTTAAATGGCAGAGAGTCTATGAGATAACAGCATTCTTTGCAGGATTTGCAGATGATCTTTCTGTTCCGCAGTACCATGCTGCAGCTGAAGCTGTGGCCGGTGAAACTCCTGAAGCATCCATTGTGAGAACTGATCAGTTCCTCTCCGGCTTCAGAGGATACATTGCAGAAAACTTCGCAGGCCCTTCAATCTACAGTGGAACAGGTGAGTCGATGGTAATTCCTGACGGTGACGGACAGTTCTCACCTGAGGAGTTTCAGCCTCTACTTGAAAAAACAGCTGGTTTCAGACTCTTCGGGCAGAGGCACACTCCTGACAGTGAAATCCTCGGCAAGTTTGTCTTTCCCTCGGTGAGTACAAATCCCCGGGGTGAGCAGAGGTTCATGCCTTCAGGGCTGGATGTGGCGGCAGCATTCCGTTGTGAAGCGGCACTTGATATTCTTGAGAACGATGGAACCATGGAGTATGCCAACTATCCGGATACCCTTGCGGCAATGCAGGAGATGGTAGACGGATACTCTGAAGATGACTGGCATGCTACTCTCTACATGTGCTGGCTTCACTCTCTCAGACTCCTGGCAGCTGAGAGAGGAGAAGGATATCCGGACTTCATGCAGACTGATATGTGGGGCAGGCAAACCCTCTCCACTTTTCTGGCATCATGGGCTATGCTCCGTCACGACACAATACTCTATGTCAAGCAGAGTTACACCGCTCTTGCATGTTGCGCCCCCCCTATGGGTGAACCTGTTCCTTCTGCAGGATTCGTAGAGCCTGTTCCAGAAGTGTATGCTGAACTCAGGTCTGCACTTCGTACGGCACAAAACGGTCTTGAGCATTATGGACTCCTTGACGACGATGCCGCCCCAAGATTCAGAAATGCAGAATTAATTCTTTCCAGACTTCAGGGAATTGCTGAAAAGGAACTGGCAGGAGAACTGCTTTCTGCAGAAGATGCTGATTTCCTCAAATCATTCGCAGCATCTCTGGAGGGAACCATAGCCTGGGGCGGTAATACCACTGAAGGTCTTGAGACCTCTCTGATAGCAGATGTACATACCGACCAGAATTCCGGTTCTGTACTGGAGGCGGCCTCAGGTAATCTGGATTACTGTGTAATTATCTACCGGAGACCAGACGGAATCATCGAAGCAGCTGCAGGGCCAGTTCTAAGTTACTACCAGTTCAACTGGCCGATGGGTGACCGTCTTACCGATGAAAAGTGGCGTGATATGCTTGAACAGGAACCACCTGCACGCCCTGAGTGGACTTCAGAGTACATTCAGGAGTGATTCAATAATGGAAGGCTGGTGTCTTGCCGGCCTTCACAAACCTGCAATACTGAAGTGTAAACTCTATAATGTCTGTATTGCCTGCAAACACTGAACTTTCGGCAGCAGAGCATTTCTCTGAATAACCACATCAGCAGACAAATCTGAGAATCAAGGCGCAATTCAACTTATTCTGCAGAGTACACTGCCTGTATCTGTAAACTTTCAGCTGATACCTGCAGGAGTGCCAGAAACCTCTCAAACCCCGCATCAACTCCACAGAAACTCACAGAACAAATCAGCTGCACTTCGGCGAGAAATACTATCTGACAGTGTAGAATCGCTCTACTTCGTACTCATTTCTGGTGGCAACCATTCCCCATGGGGATATGTGCAGCATTGGAAAAGATGCAGAACCTGTTGTATCACTGTAGAGAACAACTCTCCGTATCAACCGGCTTTCCTGAGAGATAACATCCCAATGCTCTGAAACAGCTGTGCCAAGCCGTTTCACCCATATGTTGCTCTCGCCGTCTATGCTCAAACCGGCAACATAGGGATGTATTTCAGGCAGAGAAAACTTCAGAACACTGTGAGGTGGCCTGGGTTGTCAAGAGAGAAAACCTCTCTGTTTAAGGTGGATTTCCTGCCTCTTTCTTCGGCCGCAACGGAGCGTAGGGCGTAGCCCGGAGCGGAGGGGCGGCCGGTTCGTTCTTTCATGCTGATTCTCTCTGATCTCTTCTGTAACCGTGGTATCTCTCTGCCGGTGTCTGCTTGTCCAGACTGGAATGTATCCTCTCGTTGTTGTAGAAATTTATGTACCGCTCGATGTTCGTGAGCGCATCGAAGTAGTCGCTGTATTCGTTCAGATAGACCTCTTCATACTTGACCGTCCGCCACAGGCGCTCAACCATGATGTTGTCGAAAGCTCT
>PDSZ01000052.1 GCA_002748705.1 Candidatus Fermentibacterota bacterium | reverse complement strand
ATTCCGATAGTGGTCAGTTGTCTCTGGTATTTCAATGGATCGAGAAAAGAAAGGTTGTTCAGCCATAATGGCGAAAATGACAGACAGCAGGTGCGGTTCCACTGAATCCGAAACACGAAGGCGGATAAGTAACTGCAGAGTTCAAAGCTAATGTTTGACAACAGGCTGAACCTGTTCCACAAAATCAATTACCTGGTCAATGAATTTTGTAAGACTTTTTATTCTGTATCCGAAGAGAGAGGCTTTTCTGTCCCATTTCACCAGAGGGCCTGCGCGGTAGAATCCTACTTTTGTGCCTGCCCAGTTTTCGGTAACTGTATGTCTGTGCTCCTCATGGCCGAATATGAAAGTGGGAGTACCGCAGAGAAGGGTCATCTTCACAGTTCCCGACTGGTTGCCCACAGCAGCTCTGGCAAAGCCGGTGTTGCAGAGGGCTGTCATCCAGTCCAGTGATACTGCATCATTTCTTCCAACCAGATTCATGTAGTTTTCTCTGGAAACACTAAGGTCGGTATAGGCTCCGTTTCTGCTGCCGAAAGCTGCAACTGTGTTTTCAGGGAATCTTTCACAGAGAGCATCCGCTATTATCTCCCAGTACCTTCTGGGGATGTTGCGGCCTTTGAATTTAGAACCTCTGTGCCTGGGAAAGATCAGTATCGCCTTTCTCTGCTGAAAGGTTTCTCTTACAAACTCCTCAGCCTCTTCCGAGTGGTTGTAAGGGGCAAAGGTTCTCTCATTTGGAAAGGTTCCATACCGTGTGACAACATCATAACCTGGATAAGCTTTTCTAAAAGGCTCCGAGAGAATCTGATGGTCTTTTATGCGCCTTCTTGTTACGGGATTGTAAAGATGGCCTCCGTCAGAAGGGAAACCTCCGAATTTCTCCTTCCACTCAAAAGGAACAGGCAGTATTTCAGAGGCAGTTCCTCTGTAGAAAACTCGCTTTGCTTCCGCTGTGGCAACTGCTGCAGGCCTTCTGTTCTCATGGAGATATCTTATATGGGCAGCCAGATACATGGACCAGCCTATCTCACCCACATCGTAGTACAGTTTTGTCATTCTCTTATCAGCCCCAGTCGTAATCTCTTTCTGTAGCGGAAAAGAAAGAGACACCCTGCGGAAAAGAAGAAGATGAATGAAAGAAGGAAGTTGGCAGTATATCCCAGTTCAGTCATTACAAAACTTCCCAGCACAGGAGCCATGAACCCTCTGATGGCAGTGGCAGTAACATGCAGCCCCTGATAGGTGGCTGTTCTGGCTTCAGGGGCAAAGAACATGCTGGACATGTTCCAGGAGAGAGTTATGCCTGCAATACCTATCGCAAAAGCCAGCCAGGCCACATAGAAGAGCGGTATTCCAATTTGTGGAAAGAGACTGCTTCCCATGAGAAAGAGAGGAAAACCGGCGAGAATAATACAGACTATTCCTGTGAACCTGAAAGGATGCAGCTTGTCCATCTTCGACCCGAGAAAAGGCCCCAGCACAACGATTCCCATCTGCCCCAGAACACCTTTGGCCATTGCGTACTGCCCGTATGAGAGCCCGAGCACCTCACGGGAGAAAAACGGAATAGCAGGCTGAACACACATGAACCCGAAGCCGTAGGCCATGAAGAAAAGCTCAAAGAGCATGAACTCCCTGTCGGTCTTTACCAGCTGCCCGAGGCTTTTGAAAAAATCCTTCAGCGTGGAACGGGCAACAGCAATAGGGTCTTTCATTCCTCTTGCCATAAAACCCATAACCACCGCCTGACCTGACCCCATAACACCTTCAATAAGGAAAAGCCACCTGTAGAAGGTAAAGTCTGCGTCAAGCAGAGCCCCCGCCAGCATCGCTGCAGGCATTGCAAACAGGTTGAGAATGCTCATTGACCAGCCGAACAGCTGTCCTCTGTGCCCTTTGCGATACCTGCTTCGCATAACCGCATTCTGCCCTGGAACAACCAGACTGTTGCTGCCAAAATAAACAAAAAGCAGTATAAGCATCATGTTCACATTGGATGAGAAGAACATGAGTGCAACAGGCAGCCGCATTGCCGCACCGATGAAAATAGCCGTTGAGTGTTTGTTGCTGCTGTCAACGAAATGGCTCACCATCACGCTGAACAGATTGCTCACAGGCCATATCATAGCCAGCAGTGTTATCTGGGTAACTGTAGCGCCAAGGCCGTTTGTGGCTATGTAGTCATGATTCTGAATTACACCGGTAGCAACAGCACCCAGTATCTGGCTTACAATATGAAGTTTGAATGCTGTTTTCTCGTCTGATCCAAGGGAAATACCCAGGCGGTCCGCCAGATAAGGCGGAACCGCTCTTCCGACCCGAAACAAGGTCTATTCCCCTGCTATTATCCCCAACTCCTCAAGCTTCTTCACAACTTCCATTGCTGATTCCTGAGGTGTCTGGCCGTCTGTGTGAAGATGTATCTCCGGATTCTCAGGTTCCTCGTAGGGAGCACTGATGCCGGTGAAGCTGGGAATGATTCCTGCACGGGCCTTCTTGTACAGACCCTTTGGATCCCTTTCTTCAGCAACTTCCAGAGGAGCGTCAACAAAAACCTCAATGAAGTCGCCCTTTTCCTGAATATCTCTGGCAGCATCTCTGTCAGCCCTGTAGGGACTGATGAATGCAAGAAGGTTAACAACACCAAAGCTGGTGAAGAGCTTTGCAACCTCTCCGATGCGGCGAATGTTTTCAGTACGGTCTTCCGGGGAGAATCCCAGGTCTTTGTTCAGACCGTGGCGAACATTGTCACCGTCAAGAATGGCTGTTCTCACGCCCCTGGCATGAAGTATTCTTGAAACATGATCGGCAACTGTGGATTTACCGCTGCCGCTGAGGCCGGTAAACCATATTGTAGCGCCTTTGTGGGAGTTGAGTTCTTCTATGTCTTTTCTTGTTATGGCATGGTCATGCCAGGTAAGATTTCTATCGGAAACTGTACTCATGGATGCTCCTTATGTGTTGGGTTGAAGGGCAAATATAAGAGGTTGACGCACCACTCGTCTTATCTTCTATCTTACCGCTGTACTTTTCACCGAATCACAAAGAAGAAGGGGCTGCTGATGAAGAACAGAGAATCGGTCATAAAAGACAACCTGAACAACTGTCTCACTGAAACGGCGCATCTGGGAATAGGAAACTGCAAAAGAGGCAAGGTAAGGGATATCTACGACCTGGGCGACAGGCTCCTTCTTGTTACCACAGACAGACAGAGCGCTTTTGACAGAGTACTCGCTTCTGTTCCCTTCAAAGGTCAGGTGCTGAACCGGGTCAGCGCATGGTGGTTTGGCCAGACCAGCCACATTGTTCCCAATCATGTTATCTCGATACCCCACCCCAATGCAACTCTGGGAAAGAAAATGAAGGTCTTCCCTATTGAGTTCGTCATGCGGGGCTACCTTACCGGCAGCAGCAGCACAAGCGCCTGGACCCTGTACAACCGAGGTGAAAGAAACATATGCGGTAACATTCTTCCAGACGGAATGATCAAGAACACCAGGTTCGATGAACCTATCATTACCCCCACAACCAAGAGCCAAGAGCACGATGAGTCCATCACACCTGAAGAGATAGTATCAGGGGGCTTCATGACTCAAGAGGACTGGGAAAAGGCTTCAAGGATCGCAAAGGAGCTGTTCAAGTTCGGTGTTGAAACTGCTGCAAAGCGAGGTCTTATCCTTGTTGACACCAAGTATGAGATGGGCAAAGACGAGAACGGCAACATTGTTCTCATAGACGAGATTCACACACCGGACAGCTCAAGATACTGGCTGGCTGAAAGCTTTGAGGAAAGACTGGCCCAGGGGCTTGAACCGAAGAACATTGACAAGGAATTCCTGAGACTCTGGTTCAGAGACCACTGCGACCCCTACAAAGACGAAGTTCTTCCAGAAGCTCCTGCTGAACTTGTTGCAGAACTCTCTTCAAGATACATCACTCTCTTTGAGATGATCACAGGCGAAGAATTCGAACCAGCTCAGGGTAACCCTGCCGCAGACCTTGTAAAAGCGGTGAAGTCCCTGTAATAACCGCAAACATGGAACAGCAAAGCCAACCCTGATACCTTTTACAGAATCCTTTCAGGCTGAGTATCAACCAAATCTCAGCCTGACTTCTTCTGTGCAGCAGAATGAATCAGCTGGTTTCCATAACGAACTGAGGCGAAAGCTATTTTCCGCACTGAGCCCGGCCGGAATAAAACCAGCTGATAAATACCGGTGGATTAACCGGCAAGTGTAACGATTTCGGTGAAATGTCAGGTTGGGTCATTTCCTGTTCAATTCAGTTGCAATAATTTCTTCAATATTTTTTTCATCAAGAAAACTCTTAAGCAAAACAGCACGCATTCCTGCTTTATCTCTTTTCGAGACTGCTGCATCAAAATCATCAATTAAACCCAAATTGAATAATCTCTCATTTACGGTCATTCCACGAATAGAGCGAACAATGAACCCTTTAAACCGATTCCATGCTTCATATGCTTCGGAACATGATTCATTCTCCATAAAGCATGAATTACCTAGAAGTTTCTCCATGGTTGAAATGTCATCACCAATTGGCTTTTCTTTTATAAGTTTTGAAATAATTATTGCGGAATAGGACAAAAGACTTTCATAAACAGGCCTGTCACCAGCATAGCTTGTATTTCCTGCAAGAGATTCAATTTCCAGAATGAATTCTGCCATCAGGGATATTTCTGATTCATTCATAATCCTGCAACCCGCCTGACTGAATCAGCAGACTGCGTAACCTGAATCTCTGCTACCCTGGTGCAGTGCTGCTTCTGTTGTACCATAATTTCTGCATCTGTCCTTACGCAAGTCTTTTGTGAGCAAATAATCTTCTCTTTCGGATCAGCAACGCAGAACAATCTGAATTTGCCAATTCTGTATCGCCAAGTCTCCGGTGTGTAATTTCTCAATTTCTTGCTGTTTCTTCCATAGAAAGGTTCAAACCTGAGTTCAGGAAACAGATATTCTCTGAGTCTCCTCTCAGGGAAGTCAGCTTCATCTGCCTGCAGCTTACTCATCTTCTTCAGATACTGTTCGGTTTGGAATATTATGTTGTGTCACGATGGTAATCAGTAAACAGACTGCGGTAATGCCAGGTGCGGTAATACTGACAGAGTTATGATTTGATGAAAGCTTTGTCTGACAATCTTATATAAGAACCTTCAGGATCTCAGAGCGGTTCTTCAGTTAACATCGCCCAGGTACACAGGCTCGTTTTCAGGCAGGCCGTGTTTCAGAAGTTTTTTCAGAGCAGAGGGATAGAGGGCATAGTTGTCCAGGTCTTTCAGAGGGAGCCATTCCACGCCTTTCTGAAAGATATCCGGATGACTGCCTGTAGAGGGAGTTCCGTCTGTTATCTCAACTTTGAACATGAACTCTACCTGGTGTATGTCTCCGTCTTCTTCGGCAAACTGGTGGTTCAGGGCTATGTAGTCCCTTATGAAGATTATGTCCCCTGCGCTTATTCCTATTGATGCCTCTTCACGGCATTCTCTTATCAGGGTATCTGTAAGTGATTCTCCGTGTTCCTGGCCACCGCCTGGAAGAATGTACCAGTTCTGACCGGAGGAGAAGTTTCTTATTGCAAGGAGCTTTTCGTCCTGAATAATGATGGCTTTTGCAGAGGTTCTGATTTTTTTCTGAGTCATTCTTCTCCGAAAAGATCAGGTGTGTCGCCTTCAAATTTTTTCAGAATGCTGCTCATTCTGTTTCTGAGCACTTCAGCCTCTGCGGTGATTTCCTCTATTGAGCGGGATTCTTTTGCTTCTGAAGAGGCAGATTCTTCCGGAGTATTCTCTTCTTCGGCTGGTTCCTCTTCTTCAGGCAGTTCCTGATGCTGAACAACCTTCAGTGTTGAGATAATCTTTTTGCCGCAGAGCTGAACGCCTTTAGCCTTGACTCCCTTTACTGAGATATCATGAAGGGAAGTTTCTCCTTTTCTGGTCTTCATTCTCTTTACCCGCTGGAACCAGTAATCCAGAACTGCATTGCAGTCTTCCATGAAGACCATTATCTCAGATGCTTCAGGAACGAACCTGTATTCTCTGTCGAGAATGTAGCCGCCTGTGGGGAAACGCTTAACATAGGCTATCTTCGTTTTTCTGTTCCTGTATACACAGGCATAAACCTTTTCCCTGTCACAGGGACCGCACCACAGAACCCTGCCGGTTATCATGTACTTTTCCTGCATGGGAATCACCCTGTATGTGCCGTCTTCAAGGAAGTAGAGAATACGGTCAAGTTCAGAAACATTCCAGGATTTGTCGCCCTTTACAGATGTGCCGATGAAACCTGTTTCCTGCTCCCAGCCCAGTTTCAGGTTGGCTATCGCAACTTCCCGTTTATCTATGTCTGAAAACTCTTCTATGGATGTGAGTCTGTGGTGGTCTTTTCCGTAGTTTTCAATGAAACCTTCCAGAACCTCCACTGCATAGTCGGTGAGATGTTTCAGCCTTTTTCTCGCCAGTCTCATGGCAGACTTTATCTCACCTATCTCCCTGCGGTGAGCCTCAATATCAAATTTGCTTATTCGTCTTATCTTCAAGGCCAGAAGTCTGTCAACATCCTCTCTGGTAACCTCCTTGTCATAATCCTTCAGGAAGGGCTCCAGACCGCTGAACACAGCCTCCCGGACCTCTTCAAGCGTAGGGCATTCCTCTATGAGCTTGTAGAGTCTGTTTTCCACAAATATCTGTTCAAGGGTCATCCAGTGGAGCCTGTCGCCAAGCCCTTTCAATTCCAGCTGCAGTTCCGCCCTTAGAATCTTCTTCAGGGATTCAGCTGAATACCTTACAAGATCGGAAACGGTGACTTCCACCGGTGTTCCGTCCATTATCACCATCATGTTTGAGGTATGGACCACCTCACAGTCAGTGCTGGCATAAAGGCGCTGAATAGTCTCATCTGCAGAGACGCCTCTTGCGACAGTTATCTCGATTTCAGCGGAATCAGTTGTAAAATCGTCAATGCTGGAGATTTTCAGCCTTCCCTTTCGGGCTGCGTTCTCAATGGAGGAAATAATGGACTCGGTGGTGGTTCCGAACGGTATCTGTGTTATGACCACCTTCTTGTTTTCCCTCCGCTCGATTCTGGCGCGGCACTTGATCCGTCCGCTGCCGTCCTCATAGGCGGAAACATCCATTGCGCCACCTTGCTGAAAGTCGGGATAAAGGGTGAACTCCTGATTCCGCAGTGCGGATATCTGAGCCCTTAAAACCTCGTTGAAATTGTGAGGAAGTATCTTGGTGGACATACCCACCGCGATTCCCTCTGCGCCAAGGAGCAGAAGAACGGGAATCTTTGCAGGAAAGAGCAGCGGTTCACGATTTCTGCCGTCGTAGCTCTGTTCAAAACTTGTTACATCGTTGTTAAAAAGAACATCCCTGGCAAGGGGAGTCAGGCGGCATTCAATGTATCTCGGCGCAGAAGCCTCATCCCCTGTAAGGATGTTTCCGAAGTTACCCTGTCTCTCGATGAAATAGCTTCTGTTGGCAAGGGCTACCAGCGCAGCGCCGATGGACTGGTCACCGTGGGGATGGTATCTCATGGCGTGACCTATCACATTGGCAACCTTGTTGAACCTGCCGTCATCCATTTCAAGCAGTGACCAGAGAATTCTCCTCTGCACCGGCTTGAGGCCGTCTGCAGCATCTGGAATGGCCCTCTCCTTTATCACATACGAGGCGAAATCAAGGAAATTGTTTTCATACAGGTTCCTGAGGCCGGTCATCGCAGATTCTCCATGATGTATTTTCTTCTGGAAGGGGTATTCTTGCCCATATAGAAACTGAGCATTTCAGACACATCAGAGAGCCTGTCTATACCTACCTTCTGAAGCCTGATACCCTTCCCGATGAACTGGCCGAATTCCCCGGGACTTATCTCTCCCAGACCTTTGAACCTGGTCACCTCTGCTTTTCTGCCCAGTCTGGCTGAAGCCTGCTCCTTTTCCTCATCACTGTAGCAGTAAAGAGTTTCCTTCTTGTTCCTTACCCTGAAGAGAGGAGTTTCAAGAATGAAAAGATGGCCGTCCAGAACCAGGTCTTCAAAGAAATGAAGGAAAAGGGTCATGAGAAGATTCCTTATGTGAAGACCGTCAACATCCGCATCTGTGGCAAGAATGACACTGTTGTATCTGAGCCCTTCTACACCGCCTTCAATATTAAGGGCACGCATGATGTTGTAGATTTCCTCGTTCTGGTAGACAGTGTCCCTTCTGTGGGAGAAGACATTGAGAGGCTTTCCCTTAAGGGCATACACCGCCTGGGTCATAACATCCCTGGAGGCAACAAGGCTTCCTGCGGCACTGAGGCCCTCTGTAAGGAAGATTGAGCTTTCCTCTTCCCGTTTGTGCCCGGAGCCAAGATGTATCTTGCAGTCCTTCAGCTTGGGTATTCTGATGGCAGTCTGTTTTGCTCTGGCTCTGGCCTTCTTCTTCACTGTCTGCAGTTCGGTACGGAGTTTCTGATTGGCCTTGACCTTGTTTATAAGCTGATCTGCCAGGGTGGAATCACGATGGAGCATCTGCTCTATCTCCCTCTGAACCCTGAGTACTATGTCCCGTCTTATGTCGCTGTTTCCCAGCTTGTTTTTGGTCTGGCTCTCAAAGACAGGGTCCTTCAGTTTGATGGAGATTGCAGCTGTTATTCCATCGCGAACATCGTCTCCGGTGAACTTCTCTGAACTGTAGGCGTTTACCCCCTTGAGAATGCCTTCCTTGAAAGCGGAGAGATGGGAACCGCCTGCGCTGGTGTACTGACCGTTGGCAAAGGAGAGATATCGTTCTCCATAGGATGAAGTGTGGGTGAAGGCGAACTCAAGAGTCTTCTCACGAAAGTAAAATATCGGGTAAATGGCTTCTTCACCGGCTTCATGTTCAAGGAGATCCTGAAGCCCGTTCTCTGAGATGAATGTTTTGTCGTTGAACTGTATCTTCAGACCGGAATTGAGAAACGCATAGTGCTGAACTCTTTTCTCCAGAAAATCCATTCTGTAGGAGTAATTGCCGAACACCTCTCTGTCAGGCGTAAACTCCACCAGAGTTCCGTTCCTCTCAGTGGATTCCTCTGTGGTATCCCGGCTCATTACACCTCTGGAAAAAACAATAGTTCTCTTCTGACCATCACGATAGGATGTAACCTGAAAATGTTCTGAAAGGGCATTAACTGCCTTGGTTCCCACTCCGTTGAGACCGACGCTGAACATGAAGACATCTGTATTGTACTTTGCCCCTGTGTTTATCTCGGAAACGCATTCAAGAAGCTTGCCGAGAGGAATGCCTCTGCCGTAGTCCCTGACTGAACAGGTACTGCCGTCAAGCCGAACCCGTATTCTTTTTCCGTACCCCATTATGAATTCGTCTACAGAATTGTCGATTACTTCCTTGAGAAGAATGTAGATCCCGTCATCCACATTTGAGCCGTCGCCGAGCCTTCCGATGTACATACCGGTTCTCAGCCTGATGTGCTCAATGGAAGAAAGGGTTTTTATCTTGCTTTCGTCATATACTGCAGCGGTGTTTCCGCTCATTGTACCACCATATCTGGATCGTTGTTGAACTTATTGCCCTACATGATGTGCCTGAACCTGTTACGCAGAAGGAGAAGCCACATGTAGGGGCTCTCAGTAACCTACTATACAATACTTTGACTTGTTCAAAAAGTGGTCTTACAATACTGGACTTTACCGGAAGGTAAAAACCTTCTTTGAGTGAACGGATTAATCTCCCTGCCCGCGAAATCCCCGAAGCACCCTTCCAGCCTTTCCAAGTGCCATGCCCGGCTGGGAAAACAGCTCTCCTGCCCAGCGTCGCACATTGCTGAAGGTGGTTATTTTTCTCCAGCTCCTGTACCGCTCGATCTTGTGCTTCCAGCCTATCACATCATCTACCGACAGGTTAGGCAGCCGCATATTCATCACTTCATGGGCTCGGTTTCTTGCAGGATCAAGCAGCTCAGGGTTCTCCTCATTCTTCAGATAGCCGTTCTCTCTTGCCCAGTCATGTATGTACCTTCCTGGTATAGCCGTTGAGAAATAAACTATGATGTCATCAGGTTTTATCTTTTTAAGAAGTTCATAGGTCTGCCTGAGGTCATCATCGGTTTCCATGGGAAAACCGATCATCAGGTTGGCTGTGGCCTCCACATCAAATTCGTGACACCATCCAAATGCATCAATGGCCTGTTCCGGCGTGGTTCCCTTCTTGTAGAAATCCAGAATCTTCTGGCTGCCGCTCTCGACTCCGAATGAAATACAGTGGCATCCGCTTTCCTTCATCACCCTTATCTTGTCTCTGGTGACTGTATCCACCCTGCTGTTGCAGTGCCACTCCACAGATATTTCATACTCTCTCAGCAGATCCCTGTATTTCCTGAACCACCTGACAGGATGCATGGTAATGGTATCGTCCTTGAAAAAAATACGCAGGAAGTCGGTTTTTCGAAGAGCAGCCAGTTCCTTAATTTCCTCAACCACATTCTCAGCAGAACGAAACCGTATGCCACCACCGTAAATCTTGTCGGTGCTGGGTTTGCAGTATATGCACTTGAAAGGGCATCCTCTGGTGGTGACCATTCCGAACTCTGCCATACCGTTAGCCAGATACCAGTCATAGTCAACAACATCCCTGGCAGGGAACGGCAGAACATTAAGATCATGGGGCACAGGTCTTCTGGGATTATGAATAAATGAGCCGTCATCGTTTCTGACAACCAGATTCCTGATTTTACTGTAGTCCTGACCTGCCTCAATAGCGTCAGCAAGCTCTACTATTACCTCTTCAGATTCTCCCAGAAGAGCGGCGTCGGCACCTGTGGCCTCCAGGGCCTTCTTTGGAAAAATGCTGGGATAAGCACCGCCAACAGTAAAAAGAGCATCTGGCGCAACAGTTCTCAGATGAGCGGTTACCACAGTGGCTCTCTCAAGCTTGGCTGCTGCGGAGATGGCAACTGCAACAAGACCGCAGCCCTCCACAAGATGATCCAGCTCATCAATATTCTCACAGGGAGAGTAGTCAACATATACCGGCTGATGGCCTGCTTCACGAAGCGCGCTTACAAGGTGAAGAACGCCCAGCGGCTCTGCGAGACCGTTGTACTCGAACCATTTGTATCTGGGATAGACAAGTGCTGCCTTCATTGCTTTCCTCTTCCTGAAGAACAGGAAAATAGCATATTGGTTCCCTTATGTCACAGAGTACTGTTATAACGCTGGAAAAGAGTAAGGCGAATAAAGCCGCCGCTCTTCATGGCTGCATAGTCTGGTATTACCAAGAAAACACAGGGTCACAAGAGCTGGGTTCAGAAAAATAATAACAGTAAAAAGACTTAACAAAGGGATATGTTTTAATCAGCAAGTACTGTCAGAAATCCGCCTATTACAGGCAGAAGTATCTTTCCTTGAGCAAATCTGATTCCGTATATTCTCAGCATGAAGAATGAACAGATAAAGGATTACATTGACATTCTGGGAGATGTGGCAGAGGCTTTGCGAAAAGCTGAATATCATTCCACGCAGCACCTTCCCTCTCTCAGACGACCGCCATGGAGAGCAGTTCAGGAATTGCACAGGCTGGTCTATCTACCGTACAGAGAAGGATTCTGTTTTCATCCCAGCGCTATGCCGGATTTCCTTGCAAGCAGGTTCCTCTCCGGCAGAGAACCTCTGACAACGGCGTACAGGCTGTTTTTTCTCAACATACCTGTAAATACAGACAAGGCAGAGAAACTCCTGGGAATTGGTCTGCTGACAAAGCTTCTGGAATCTGCTCTGATCATTGAGGTTTCAGGTGCATTGCAAAGCACTGTAAGGTATGTTCCTTTCAGAAAATACTTCATACTCTCAGATCCGGATCAGGGAGCGGACAGACTGACAGATTTTTATGTATATGTCGGCGGTGATTCCATGGAGCTTATACGGTTCGTTAACCGCAGACTTAATCCGGAAGAGAGATTCGGCAAAGGGCTGGATCTGTGTGCAGGCACAGCTGTGCAGTCATACAATCTGGTAGACAGATGCGATACAGTTACCGCTGCTGAGCTGAACCACAGAGCTGTGAATTTTGCAGAAGTGACTGCAATGATTAACGGAATGGACAGGATAAAAGTCATACAGTCTAACCTATGGGATAGTATAGATGACTCATTCGATATTATTATTGCCAACCCTCCATACATTCCCATACCTGACAATGAAGTATCCAACAGGAACATCGACGCATACGGCGGCGGTGATTCTGGAATGGAAATCCCGCTGCGAATAGTTGAAGGGCTTGGCAGCCACCTGAATCACAACGGTTATTCAGCGATATTGGCCTCTTCTCCTGTTATCAGAGGCAAAGACCTTCTGAGAAAGGAACTTGAACCCATTGCAGACAGACACGGGCTTGAGATAGTTCTTCATGGATGGAAGTACACAAATCTGAAGCTGAATATGCAGCTGCAGACTGAACGGAATATCTCACATTTTGTGTTCTATGTTATCGAATCAAGAAAAACCGGCTCCGGTTCAGTGACTGTAAGACATAAATTCAGAAGAATTCCTGAACTCATATACACAAGAGCAGAAAAAGCAGCTCTCTTAAAGATCTGTCGGCTTTTTAATACGAAAAGACCTATTCATGTACAGGACCAATACTGACCAGGGATTTCTGTGTACGGCATTTACAGAATAAAATTGACACACATTGATTATAGGCATTATAGTGCAATTAATAGAAAGCCATACTGAGTTCTACAGAAAAGGAGGATTCTGATGTTACATTTCTTTTTGAGCATTCTGATAATACCCTTTCTTCATGGTGGAGATGACGCTCATCCTTTCCCATCCTCTCAACCATTGATTTCTCCTGATGCAGATTTTCTTGATATGGTGGATGAATACGAACTTTCAGGAAGTCATCCTCTCCATTTTGGCCCTCAACTGGCTATTGAGAAGGTGTCCTACCAGCGTACAAACTCATCACAGATATCTGACAATGTCTGGCTGGGAGCTGTAGGACTAGGTGATAACGATATTGCTATCTTTGAGGTGGACTTCACAGTAAACCCCACTATAACATACCTGGAAACATACAGCTACACCGATAACAACAATGACTATGATTACTTCGTCTTTGACCCTGCATTCATGAAGCTTCAAATAAACGGTACCGATGAGTGGTGCCTGGTGGTTCCAATAGTGGAAAGACCTGTATCTTCATCCGGTATTCCGAACGGCGGCGACATAATGATCATCAGGCTGGAGTCACGAAATGCCGATGACCGGCTTATAACCATAGAAAACACCCTGAATATAAACTCTTACGAACCCGTTGAGGTTTACTGCTGCAAAGAAAACCCTGATAACGGAGATTACTTAATAAGCCTTGATGGATCAAAGGGTGGATCAGCGTACAATCTAATCTGCGTTGCCGAATTCCGTACTGCTGATAACCAGTTTTATGAAAAGCATACATACACAGTACCGGACCTGTACTTCGCGCACAACAACCACTCTGTTCCAGCAAGAACCTATGAGCATTTTTTCTTTGACACTGCCAACGACCTAGCCTATTTCACAAACCATAACTGCGGCGTCTCAATATGGGACTACAGCAACACCACCAGTTCCGAGCTGCCACTTGAAACCAGAATAGCCTCTCAGCAGGGCGGATGGGGAGGCAGCGAAAACTATGTAGAGGAACTAGGAGATGTCCACAGGGCTGCTGTACTGGAGTGCAACTGTGGCTCGGGCAATGACTCAAAACTGCTGTTCGTGGCAAATCATACCATGGGCATAATGGTCTGGGATGTCACATCTCCTGAAAACCCTCTATTTGTTTTCCAGTGGGATACTGACACAAAACCCTATGTATGGTACTCCTGGCGGGGAGCAGGTCGCAATTCAATACCTGGGCTAAAACTGCCCCCATATCCTGCTGCAGTAACTTTCGGTCTGGATGTCTGTGCTGTAAACGGCAGTACTGACTACATTCATCTGTACTGCGGAGACGGCTGCGATGGTATCAGGACAATCGATTTTAGTCAGTTCTTCTTTCCCTGGGGAGGTAACTACGGCGAGTTCAGTGCCCTTGATGACAATACTTACAGCTATGGCTCCACTGATCACTGGGCATACGATCTCCGTACATTTCAGCAGGGTTCATCACTTTATGTACTCACCTCCTGGAGAGAGAAGCCTGATGCCGGTACGAGATACACATCGCTTGAAACAGGCACTATCGCCCTTTCACTTCACAGAGAGAACACTATTTCACTTCCTGTTACACTTTACAGCGAACAGAGTTCAGTGTTTAGTGACATCCAGAATGAAGTGCATCTGACTGCAGAAAACTATCCCAACCCGACCACCGGATCTCAGGTTCTTCTGATATCAAGTAACCATCAGACTTCCTGTACGGTTACAGCTATTGACATGGCTGGAAGAGCGGTGATATCAGAGGAGATTAAACTTGTTCAGGGAAGCAACTCTGTGCCATGGACAGAGCTGAGCGGCAATGTATTGCCCTCAGGCAACTACCTGTTAAGAGTGGTCTCTTCTGAGGGGGATGAAATTATTCGGAAAAGCGTAATAATTAACTAGAATCTAATCGAATAAGTTAACACCATGTGCTATATTTGATGAGGATGCAGTATACTCATCAATGAGGCTTCATGGCATACAAATCAGCCCCCATAGACCTTTCGGAAGAGAGCAGCACTGGAGTAAAACATCCGCTCCGGCAAGACAGACAACAGCATCTTTGCACCAGAAGCAGAATTATTCTCATGGCTGCTGATTGGAGCAGGTAAAAATGAGATTGACCGGGTTCTCGGAGTTCGGCCCGGTACTGTCAGCAAGTGGCGTGTAAGGCTCTTCAGGAACAGCCTGAAAGCTCTTCCTGATTCTCCCATGTCATTCTTGACAACCTGAATACTCACAAGAAGAAAAAAGGTAACTGGCTGTCACTGCGTTCCAATGTACACTTCCACTTTACACCGTCAAACGCAAGTTGGTTGGCTGAATCAGATAGAGGTATGGTTCAGTATTCTTACGGCAAGAGTTCTTCGAAATGGCAGCTGAACATCATCACGACAGGTCATAAATGCAATAGAAAAGTTCACGAAGGCCTGCTGTGAGCGCTGCAAGCACTTCAAGTGGACCAGGGAGAGGGTACACCAGGCTACCCTCAAACTATGTTACGCTGATTTGTGCACATAGGTACCAGTTTTTGCGGAGGGTTCACAGCAGCGGAAACCCCGCCGGAAAGCACCCATATTGTCATAAACCCAACCAGTGATACCAATGCGTTCAGCCAGTTATCAAAAGGCTCGAAGAAAGCAGTTAGAGCAAATGGTATAATGCTTATAAAAGGCCTTTTCAGACCTGCAGAAAAACCTGTAGGCCCGTATCTCCTTCGTATTCCCAGTGCAAGCCACAGTGTAAGCGTGGAGATAAAGACAAACTGCATAACTGCTGCTGCAGGAAGACCGAGAACCTCAAGTGATGCATACAAGCCGGCAAGTTGAAGCAGGAAGGCAGCAAAGGCACCTGGTAGTACGGATTTCTGCCTTTCCTGGGCCAGAACAGTCGCAAGAAAGATATGAAACCAGTAGGTAACTGGAAGACAGAACATAAGAATACTAAAAGCCCACTGCACATGTTCTGAAGACTGTCCTCTGAGGAAACCAGGACCCCAGACTGCATGAAGAAACTGCAAACCCAGAAAGTAGACCGGTATTACCAGAGAGAACGCCCCTGTGGTAAACACTTCTGTCATCCACTGTATACGCAACCTTACCATTCTCCATGATTTTCTCTGAGCTCTGCACAGATCAGGAAAAAGTGCTCCGGGAAGAAGGGTTGGGGCAACAAGAAGAACCAGAGGTTCGAAGAGACGGTAACACTGCTGCCAGGCGGCAACAGCAGAATCTGATATGAATGCCTTGACAAGAGTGCTATCTATCCTCTGCCCTGCCACAACAAGAAAACCCATGATACTGAGAGGAAGCGAGACTAGCAGAAGTCTTTTTACCTCACGGGACTGGCCTTGAAAAACTGGCCGAATGCCAATGATTGTAAATGCACCCCAAACACAAAGGATGAGAGGAACAAGCGACCTTGCAGTATAAGTCAGTGCGATCAGTTCGATTCCTGCGCTATACCTTCTTACTGCAAAGGCCATCAAAACCGCAAGAAACCCCTGTACCCCTCTGGCAAGACCCTCAAAGTACATTTTTTCCCTTGCTCTGAAGAGGGCATAGAAAGTCTCGCAGTAACCGTCAAGAATAAATCCCGGATATACAAGATACAGGAACATGACCTGAGTTTTCTCGTAACCCATAACTGCAATTAATGTGAGAAGAAGAACTGTGCTGAAAACAGTGAGAATGGTTCTGAGAAGAAGCGCTGTCGAAAGGATTTTCCCATGCTTCTCCTCTGCAGTAAGTCTCCTGGTGGAAACCAGAGAAGCACCCATATCAGCAAGAAAGAACAGAATAAGCGATACGGAAGTTGCAAATAACAGTTCTCCGAAGGATCTGTCATCCAGTATTCTGGAATAGATCATCAGCGATATGAACAATCCGGCCTTGCCAAGTATCTGCCCTGCGAGCATGTAGATGCTGTTGGCTCTTCTGCCTGCCATTATGTCAGACTCTGAAAATTTCGCCTGGGGTGATTCCAGCTTCTTTCAGAGCGGCTTTCCTTTTGATTTTCTTTGTGGTGGTTTTAGGGAACTCTTCTTCAGAAATTATGAACCCTGTTATTCGCTTGTGGGTCTCCGCGGTTCTGTTGTAGTCCCTTACCACATTACGAACAGCTTTAATCTCATCTTTTATGGAAAGCTTGCGGTTTTCTTTTTCCGCCTCTGCTATCAGAAGGTCTCTGTCAGGAAAGACAAGGGCGCAAATGTCTTCACCTTTGGTTTCAGACAGCTTTCCGAAGATGATGCATTCCTTTACATGAGAGAACCGGTTCAGTCTTGTTTCTATCTCTTCCGGATAAACATTCTTGCCGTTCTTGGCGATTATCACATTCTTCTTACGGCCTGTTATGAAGAGAAAGCCGTCACGGTCCAGATAACCGAAATCACCTGTTCTGAACCATCCGTCACTGGAAAGCACCTCTGCTGTGGCCTCAGGATCGCCAAAGTAGCCCAGCATCACATTGGGCCCCTTAACCTGAATCTCTCCAACACCGTAGGAGTCAGGTTCGCTGATTCTGCACTCCATCTCTGAAAAAACAGGCCCTACGCTTCCATAACGGTTGGCATCTACCCTGTTCACAGCAATGATCGGCGCGGTTTCTGTGAGACCGTATCCCTGAAGTATTCTGAATCCAAGCTTTTCAAAGCCCTCTATCACCTCAGGATCAATACCTGATCCTCCTGATATAAGAAGTCTCAGATGACCGCCGAAGGTGTCGTGAACCTTACTGAACACCTTTCTCCGAACTCCCTTTATGCCCAGCTTCTCGCTCATGGCTGAAACAGCCATGCCGAAACCCAGTTTTGCTTTGCCCATTGAAGCGGTTTTTATGCTCTCCATTATTCGCCTGTAAACCGCTTCCCATAACAGAGGAACTGCAAAAACCACTGTTGCTTTCGTTGCCGCCAGATCATCTTTTATGTACCTGAGTCCATGACTGATTGCGATTTCAGCACCCATTGACAAAGGAAGAAGAAAACCTGCAGTTCCCTCGTACATGTGGTGTACAGGAAGAATGCTGAGGAATACATCTGTTTCATCCAGAAAGACAAACTTGATGGTCTGCCTGATATCTGCGATAATGGTGTCCTGTGAGTGAACCACTCCCTTTGCAAGACCTGTGGTACCTGAGGTATAACTTATTAACGCAGGTTTATGGGTATCATAATCGGAAGGAAGGCTTAGACTGCTCATTCTGCCCTGGCGAAGAACAGAACTCAGGCCTCTGCCATCTTCCATGAGTCCCGCATTCATGGTGACTGAAATAATATCCTTCATGTTCTGAAAACGGTCAGAATAATCTGAATCATGAAAAATCATGTTTGCACCTGAATAGTGAAGTATGGTGTGCATATCTGCTTCAGGAAGATCAGGATCCATGGGAACCACTATTCCCCCTGCCCTGTGAACTGCAAGGTATACAGTGTACCAGGAGATGCTGTTGGCGCCTACCACTGCCGCCACAGGTTCTTTCTCAAGTTCAAGAATGCCCCTGGCAACCCAGTCTATGTTTGCAGCCAGCTGTCTGTAACTGATTGAGCGAAACTTTCCAAGTTCTGCCGGTTCCCTCACAGCTATTCTGTCAGGAACCATTTCGGCAGTTCTCTGAATCATCTCAGGAATACTTGAAAACTCCGGACAAGGATTGAGCGGACCGCCTGGAATAACTCTGTTCATGCGCTTTACCTTCCTGCTCCCTGACTGGTCAATCATAATATTTTCGAAGCTTTCCACAAAAATGTCAACAGGTTTTTCAGCTCAGAATCAGTCTTGATGATGATTCTTCAGGCTGCAAAAGAAAAACTGGAGGCTTGGGGCGGAAGGCTCAGAAGACTCCTGAAAAATACCTGTGGTCTGAGAACAAGAGCATTCGTTTATCAGAATAAAAGATCTTTTGGATGCAGAATTATAAGAGACCGGATTATGCAGTCTTGAACAGCTTAGAATAATTCTGATATTCCTGTAAATCGCTCTTAAATTACTGAGGGAAGCGCCTTTCTGTGAAATGATGAAGAACAATTCACATCTTATCTCTACACTTGTTCCATTGGCAGGAATGTGTTCCTGTGACATGACGAAAACAATAAATTCTGTTATTATATGAAATATAAGAGATTTATAAATTCAATAAAGAAACATATTCAGAGCTGGCAAGTGTTAAGAAAATATGAAATGGTAAAAAGCGATAGGTTTGAGGTTGAACTCGCTGATCCTGATTCCCGCGGTTGCCGCAAATCAGCTTATTCTGCGTGTGGATGCATTCCTGAAGCACACGGATAGCCATGTGAAAAGCGAATAACCAATCGTTGCACTTGCTTAGTCCTTTGCTTATTTTGGAATGGTGCAGATGGAGGTAATAAAGTTGTATCTTTTTTGTTCACTTCTGTTTCTCTCATTTAACGCATACAACACTCTGCCCATGAAGGTTCCTGATATCTCTTACTTTCCAGATGAGCCGCAGATAAGATACTTTTCCCTTGTGAAAGAAACCCCTGGAGCATTGTGGTTTGTGCAGGATACAACATTCTTTGATCTCCCCTCTCCTGAAGAGGACTTTCAGCTTATCTGGGGAAACCTGGTTACCTCTGAAACCATCGACAGCATCTCAGCATTGTTTGAAGGGCCGGAAGGAATGCTGAATACTGCTGCCGGTGTTCTGGGCCCTGTGAGTGAAACGGTAAACGGTGATGACAAAATCAGAATAGTTTTTGCAGATATACCGGATTACTACCCTGTTCCAGGTTCAGGCTACAGGCGACTTGGCAACTGGCTGTACACATGGCCGGCTGATTTTGACGGTAATTCCCTCACTGGAAACAATCATGACATCTTCTATGTGAACCTGAGCCCCTACAAGAACCAGACCGGAGGCAGATGGGATACTGTGAGGCAAGCCATATACACCTGGTCTGTGGCCTCAGGTCTGGGGCAGATAACCAGAATCGCCGCTTGCCCCTCTTCCGAAAGGTGGATCGTGCGAGGGCTTGGAGCATGTTCACAGTTCATCTGCTGCGGATTGACTTCAGAGTTGAACGGAGCCATTGGCATAAAGGGATACATGGAGGATTTTGCGAGAGCAGGGGGAACAGAGCTTACCTCATGGTGCTCAGGATACTATGGAAAGGATTTCTCTGCCAATATTGGCGGAGAGTTTCTTTGGTTCCAGTACATTCAGCAGCGAGCAGGAACAAATGCTCTTGAGGCAGTTGCCCAGTCGCATGAATCTGGAATGCTTGCAGTGGCCCACGCAGTTGATCCTGCTGCTCCTTCAGAAACAGCAATAGAAACTGTAATCTACCCTTTGTATGAGGACTGGATAGTTACAAACCTGATTTCACCGTTTTCCATGAACTATCAGGAAGGAGATTTTCACTACAAGTTTCTTGACGGTTCCGGTTACCAGTTCTCAATAGTTAACAGACCGGCTTCCTTTCTGGCGGAGTTTGATCAGTATCCGATTCCAACATGGATAGCTCCCCAGGGTTACGGTATTACAGCCCAGGAGTTCGCAGCCCAATACGCTGATTTCAGCGGTGAATACAGTGCCGGAGAAAACACAACTGTTTACTTCAACGGAATGTACAATCAGAATAACGGGTCAGGAGCCAATATTGACGGCCAGTGGACTGTGTATCGCATTGTTCTTGATGGTGACTCCACACTGCTTTCAGTAGACTCTCTCTCTTTCAACAGCCTGTTTAACGGAACATTCCAGCTGCTTGGAGACCGAACCTTTCTCGCTATCATGTGCAACAATCCAGGCGGTACGGCCAACATCAGATATGCACTCAGTCAGGACACAGCACCTGTCAGTGTCTTTACTTCTTTTATGCAGAATCAAATAGATCCCAGACGATTCAAGGTTTTTACATCGCTCTACCGAGAAGAGGAACAGCTGCCATACGGCTTTGACTGGACAGGTCCGAATGTTTCTCTTTCTCTTCTTGATTCATTCGGTTCTCCGGACAGCACAGCAACACTTGACATGATTCATCTGGAAGAGACTATCTGGCAGGGAGACATGGAAGTCTGGGAAGAGGGAAACTACAACCTAGTCTCAGGAGGATACGACAGTCTGGGAAGAGTATGGAGAGACACTCTCAGCTGTGCTGTAGCCTTTGCCGACAGGGATACGGTAACACTTGCAGCAGGTGAGGCTGTTTATATCATGGATGGTAACAAGTGTTCCCCTGCAACTGTTATAACACTTATTGAGTCCCAGGTACCGCCATGCCAAAGTGAAAACATGAGCTTTGAACCTGTATCAGTCTCACCTGGAGGAGGTTTGCTCAAGTTCAATACTGATATACCTGAGAGCACTGTGCTGTGCTACAGGGATGAAGAGTGGACTGAAATTGAAAGTTACAGAACAGGAACCGTTGTTTCAGCCCCGATTGAGAGCGCAGGTATGTACGCACTCGGGACTTCTGTACTTAATCCGGCAACAGAGGTAAGCCCTTTGCCTGAGATTACAGCAGTTTCTCCCAACCCTTTCAGCTCAGGTCCAGTGGCTGTTTCCTATTCAACGCCCTCACCTGCAGAGGTTACAGTTTCTGTTTTTGATCTGACAGGAAGACTTGTAGAAACAATTTGCTCAGAACCAATCGACGGAGGTGTAAATGTTGCGCTCTGGAATGCAGAGGCTCCTGCAGGTGTTTATTTCGCTGTGCTGAAATCCGGTGCTTATACAGATACAGCAAAGCTGGTAAGACTGTGAAAAGGCTCTTTGCTCTTCTGCTGTTACTAACAGGATGCATGAGAAATCCTGAAGGCTTACCGGAGATACAAGGTTACAGCGGATTGATTGTTCAGGGATGGAACTTGATGCTTGAGAGGGATTTCACAGGAGCACTGGAGTGGTTTATCAATGCAATGGAAGTGGATGTAAACAGGCCGGAGGCATATCTTGGCGCAGGTGTGGCTTCTATTTTTCTCAATGAGTACCACAGTGCTGCAGAAGGTTATCTTCAAACTGCAATTCAACTGGACCAGGGGCACTCGGCAATAATCAACAGAGTACATCAGTCTCTCGTTCAGGATACGCTCTGGACGGTAATTGAGTGCGTGGACAGGGACTTACCTGAAGATTCACTGCAATCATGGCTTTCTGCAACAAAAGACTCAGGTCTGGTTTGGGTGGGCAGCTCCATAATGGATTACCTTACCTCCAACACTCTTGATACAGACCTGTCATTCAGGTTAAAGCTGAACACTGATTCTCTGGGAGCATGTGTTGAGCTTTACAACACATAAAACGGTGCAATCTACTATGCTGATAGTATTTATGAGAACTACATCTACTTCAGTGTTCCTGTAACTCAAACCTCTCAGGGTTCTGGGAACTACTACTATCAGTGGGTGATGGCAGATCAGAGTATTCTCTTCGACTACGCCGAGCTGAGAATTGATCCTGATTGCAGGCAGATTACCTTTGATGCCCTTGCAGCCGGTGTTTTTCTTGAGAATGCCAAAGGTGACGCAGGAAATCTGCTTCAGGCAGTTGCCTGTTCTCAGGGACTGCTGCGGTATTCACCGGACTATTCCTTTGGTGCAGGTAACGCCCTTATTCAGAGTGTTATCAACGCAAAATTGAGACATACAGCCTCCTGCTGTGCAGCAATGGCCTTCAGCAGAGGAAGCTTTCTGTATTCATGGTTCCTCTGCCGACAGGCAGGCTACGGACTGGAGCTTGATCCCGACTCTTCAGAATTCCTGCTTGAACTTCTTCTTGTTATTCAGAACATGGGGACAGAATGAAATTACTGCTTATTGTGCTTAATCTCTTCTGCAGCCAATTGAAGTATCAGCCTTTGCCCTTTACTGATCCTGCTGCCGGCAGGCCTCTCATAACAACCACCCTGCACAACCTCTCAAACCTTTATGTCATTTTCTCCAACATTGGTATTGTAGGAACCAGAAACTCTGATCTCACAATGGAATGGCCTGGAGGCTCCCTGTCCAACCACCTTTGGTTCGGCTCATGGTGGGGTTCAGCTTTCGGGCAGGTTACTCCCTCTGGAGCTGAAGGCATATATGTGAGCAGAGTGGTTCTGGGCAGTAATGAAGATGAGTTCAGACCGTCTGAAGGCTATCCCATGCAAAAGATTCTTTACGGTGATACGGCCCATGAGCAGACTGAATGGGCCGAGGATGACTGGTGGGAAACCAATGATAATCCAATGGGGCTTCAATTCCACCAGAAAGCATACAGCTGGAGCACACCTGGCTATAACCAGTTTATGGCAAACCACATTCGAGCTGTACACAACAGCCTCCACGGAAATCCGGGAGTCCCTCTGAACGGATTCTGCTTTTCTGTCCAGGGAGACTGTGATATTGCCTCAGCAGACCCCTCCAAAGATTTCTACATTGATGATATGGTGTTCTATGACGGTCACATCATATGGTGCAACGACCCGAATGCTTCCTTTGAGTACATATTCGATTCCGGAGAAAGGGCAAGCAATTCTGACCGGTTCATATACCGGAGGAATCAGGATGCTTCCTGGGCAGATCCTGAGGACGAAGTGTACTACCACTACAACTACTCAGGTTCTGACGGAATTGTGGATGCAGATGTTAATTCCGATGGAGTCTCAGATCACTTTACCATTTTATTCAAAGTTTCAGGTTCAGACACAGTTTTCACCACTGAGCCCTGCACCGGCCTTGAACTGTTCTCAGACGGAAGACCGGAAAACTACTGGCTTCATTCAGTTGAAGATACTGTTTATGCAGTGGTTCCAAGAAACATGAGCTATATGTGGGATGGGGACAGGCCGGAAACATATACCGATGACACTGGAGAACCTACATGCAACCCTCCCTGCACCGGCTTTCTCGGCTGGCGGCTGATGGACTTCTGGATAGTGAAGGCCAACGGAGATATTCAGCGCCCGATAGATGTAATGGGGTATCCTGTTCCTCTCTCCCATTCATGGTGGGACTGGGAGAACGATGCTGCTGCTACAGACACAATGGCGTATGATGTTATCTGGGGAAGAAACATGGACTACTGCGGAAGAAGAAGCGGTCCCGCCTACCTGGCAAACTGGACAGGTGATGATTCAGCACCCCTTGCTTTTCAGCCTTCCAATCCAGGCCCTTTTCCTGTAGTTCACGACAATCCTCTCTCTCTGGGGTATCTGCCGTTTGACTACAGATTCCTTCTCTCAGCAGGACCGGTTAATCTGGCTGATGGTGATACTCTTCACATAGTAGGCGGATGGGTTATCGGAAAGGGTCTGGAAGAACTCAGGCGGAATGCAGACATCATGCTTGATGCCTACTACAGGGACGGAGGCTGGGGGGTTCCCGATGTGCCGCCTGTACCATCTTTTTACTATGAAGCAGGTGATGATCAGGTACAGATGGTGTGGAATGACAACGGAGAATGGTATGAACCTTTCGGCGGCTACAGACTCTACAGATCTGTTTTCAACACAACATCATGGGAACTTGCAGCGGAAATGAACAGGGGTGTGTATTCCTTTACCGATACAACTGTGACAAGGGGGTATCCATACTATTACGCCCTCTGCGTGTATGACGGTGAAACAGGAGTGGAGAGCCCCCTTGAGAACTACAAGAAGGATCTGAATGGAAATCCTCTTCCTGTGGTACCTGGCTGGTCATGTGATCCCGATTGGACTGAGAATGTGAAAGCAGTTCCAAATCCCTACAAAATAAGTGCTTCCTGGGAAGGAGAGCACAACAGCATGATAGCTTTTGTGAATCTCCCTCCCATGTGCGATATTCGAGTTTATACCCTTGCAGGGGACCATGTAAGAACTCTTGAACACAGAAGTTACGGCGGAAACTCCGGAGTTGAGTACTGGAATCTGGCCAACAACAGCGGAAGCTCGGTGTGCACCGGACTCTATGTGTATACTGTTCAGACTGAGACTGCCCATTTCATCGGGCGTCTTGCAATTGTAAGGTAACCGGACAATGAAAGCTGCTGCATTATTCTCAATACTGCTTCTCTTCTCAAGCTGCATAGATGATCCTTCAGTTACATCAATTCCCGGTCAGTTTCAGCAGGAGTATCAGCTGCTCTGGAACCTGTTTGACAGGAACTATGTAGGTTTCGCTCTCAGCGGAGTGGACTGGAATGCCCTGTTCAATACCTACATGGAGATGGCAGAGCAGGTTGACATCAGGGAAAAAATGACAGAGATGGAGCTTCTTCTTCTGGAAAATCTGTGTGACCGGAATATTAAACTGATTTCACCTGGGGGAAACCTATTAAATGCTTATCAGCCTGATGTGTTTGTGAACTGCGACAGCTCAGTTCTTATGAGCTACCTGATACCTGAAGGCTTTCAGTGGATTCAGCAGGATATCTGGGGTTACTGCATTGCAGGTGATGATTCTGTTCCGTATTTCGTGGTTAAAAGCTGGAGTTCCGAACTGAATCTCAGCCTGCTGGACAACATCCTTCAGCCCCTTAGTGAGAAAGAGGCCATGATACTTGATATCAGGCTTGCTGAAGGGCATTCAACAGGAACCGCGCATAATCTTGCAAGAAGGTTCGCAGGTGAACAAACCGTGGGACACATGACTCAACGGCGGGTTAACACATCCACCTGGGAACTCACAGCGCCGGCTCCTGTATATCTGATTCCAAGGGGATGGTTTTTTCAGGGGGAGGTAATTCTGCTTGCAGGTCAGAGGAATTCAGGTATTTCCGAGGTTTTCGCATGCGATATGTCTTCTCTTCCATCTGTTACTTTAGTAGGTGATACCACAGCAGGTTCAGGAAATCTGCAGTCTCTGGTCAGGCAGCTGCCTGACGGCTGGTATGTTACCTGCCCCACTGTTACGCTTCTTACCTCTGATACAGTTATTGTTGAAAATACAGGGGTATTGCCTGATGTGGCTGTAAACGCCACAGCTGAGGATTTTCAGAATGGCAGTGATCCTGTTCTTGAGAAAGCCTTCAGCCTTCTGGAAGCTCAGATGTAAGCGCCAGAATAAATTCTCCGTTGCCGTGAGATGTTATATCCCAGGGAAATCCGCTTATCACAGTCTCTGATTCTACCTGACCTGTCAGATAATTAATACTGATTACTGAACTTTCTCCGCCTGCTTTATAGCTCAGTAAATAGAACAGAGTGGTTCCTGGAACACTGCATATCTTCATGGGATGCCCTGAGACAGCAACAGGTTCAATCTCAGGAAGAGAAAAGTTGGTGCATATTGATACCATGCCGGATTCAGCGTTCCACATGGGATGAGTAACTGCCCAGATAGATTCAGCTGGAAAAGCTGCAGCATCAGAACAGGGATACCCCATCATAACTCTCTCGAAATGAAAGGTTCCGATATTCAGTATTCCGCACAATCCAGCCTCATCTCCGGTAACCGCAATAAGATACGAATTGGCAAACGATTCTGCGGCTAATGCCGCAGGCGGAGAACCAAGGGGTTCACTCTCTCTGACTATTGAGTTGTTCAGTGTCCTGAACTCGCTGATTCTTGTGCTTGTTCCATCGGAAACATAGAAGAATTCTCCGGAGTACGGCAGCTTTGCCAGAACTTCCGGCTGCTGACCTGCGGAAAAACTGTTTGCAACTGACAGTTCTGAAATATCTATCTGCAGCAGGTCACCTGCAGAAGAGGTAAGATAGATGTTTTGAGATGAAGGCATTATCATGGAACGGTATCCTGCACCTCCGGCAAACCCCACAGTAAAAGATGTATCCACTGCCATTTCAGTTGAATTGACCAGTACCATTTCTCCGGCGCCTGTTGCAATTACGAACTGGGTGTTACCAGTTGAGAGAAGGGTTCTTCCTTCAGGAATATCTGTAAGAATACCGGCAACGGAATTGTCTGATACCCTGAGTTTAGTTACTCCACAGCTTGCTGTTACACTGTGTATTGTGGGATTGTAGCAGGAGGCTAGAACCAGAATACCGGCAGCTGTGAGAAAGCCTTTCATTACCACTCCACCCCTGCGCTTAGAAAAGCGTGTCTTGCGGAAGAATAGGCAGACGGATTTCCCATCTGCCCTCCAGCTCTGCCTGTCTGCTCATAGAGAAGAGGATCAAAAACAGATTCGATGTTTCTTCTGTTAAAGAGATTGAATACAGTGAGATTCAGCAGGACATTTGCCTGGCCAAGGGGAAAAACACGGGAAAGGGTCAGGTCAGTTGACATTGTAAAGGGCTGTCTCTCTGTATTTATCTCCGGTACTTCTCCTTCAGTGTGGGGGCTGTAGGGAAATCCGCTGCCCCATGACCAGCTCAGACCTATTCCTGTATTCTCAAGTGGATGATAACTGAACGACCCTCGACTACAAGTCGAGGGGTTCATGAACCGTCGATTTGAAATCGACTATCATCCTGTACGGGCTCACCTTCCTGTTCATCAATATAAGCCTTTATCAGTTCGTCGGTGATGTTGCCAGTACTTACGGCAAGGTAGCCACGCGCCCAGAAGTGTCGGCCCCAGAACTTCTTTCGTAAATGAGGAAACTCCTGTAGCAAGACTCTGGAGCTTATCCCCTTAAGCCACTGTACTATCTTGCTGATATCATGATTCGGTCTATAGGAAATCAGTATGTGGATATGGTCAATGGCTACCTTGCCTGATATGACCTGTATCTCATGTTCCATTGCTATCTGACGGATGAGATCACGCACTCGAAGTGCAACCTCGCCAACCAGAACTTTCTTTCGATACTTCGGAATCCAGACAAGGTGGACCTTGAGGTCAAACTTCGTATGGGAACCGAGTCTATAGTTTCTCATTGTGAAAATGTAATATGTGCTTCGCCTGAAGGCGAGGGGTTTCCACCATCCCCGGAAGAGACACTAACTGATTTTCACAAAATATAATGATTTTAACTTCAGAACATTCAGCTGAAATTTCACTGTCAGACGAAATTATTTCTGAATACACAAAGAAACAGAATGTGAAACCTTGATATTTCTAGAGATTTAGAGAATAAGATAAGAAATTGATTAAGAATACCTATTGATGCAAGGAAAACAGCAGACCAAACAATTGTAGCTTCTGACCCATTAACTATCCCATTGTTAACAAGATTCTTTGTTATCATAGGAATTGAAACAGATGCAAGCGTAAGCACTATAGTTATACATAAATATAGAACAACGCGCCTAGAACTCTTATTGAGTGAAACATTGAGAATTTTATAAATATTAAGCATAATATTGCAACCTACAATGTATCTATACTGTATCCAAATATAGTACCAGTATGAGCTTGTATTCCTACCATATATCCATTGCCATTATAGTCAATTATGCAAATTGACGAATCTGGCAAACAGTATGAATCCAAATAATTGCCATTTACATCAAATCTATCTATAACTGTTACAGGTGGATAATCACTATTATTGCCAGGTCCATACATTTCACCATTACTCATAAGATTAGTAAATATAGTATTTATTTCACCATGAGGACCAATCGACATGGATCTATATAATGGATATGCAATATCAAACCGCATATTAGAATCTTCATCATATGAATGTCCATGCTCAGTAATGCTAAAAGGCAATTCACGAATTTCAGTTGAAAAACAATGGCTATTTTCAAAATCTGCAAAAAACATTTTCATCTCAAAATGAGATAGGTACACTACTGTAGCAGGTTCAAGGTAAAGGCCATATATTTCGTAAACACTGCCACTATTAGGCCATTGCTCCCACTCTTCGCAACCAAAACTAAATAGTATGCTATCAGTGTTAATATCAAGACAATGAACATCACCTCCATCATGAATCTTGGAAAATACTAATATATGTGTAGAGTCAACAAAAGATACATCTTGTGGCCTATCGATTGATAATCTGCGCACATATGTTCCATCTCTATGTAAAAGCTCTATTGCTGATAATCCATTGTTAACGACAGCAATATAATCTCCACACACATCAACCTGTCCAATACCAGCAAAATGACCTGGTCCTTCCCCTGCTTCACCAAATGTCCATAAAACAGAACCTGTAGAGTCAATACAAATAAGGGATTGAAGAGCAGCATCAGTAACAAAAATAGTATCACCTTCTACCTTGACGAATACAGGATAATAAAACTGCGGATTAGGATCATCTTCACCGCCAAAATGATGAAGTCTCGTGATATTTAAATTGTATTGAGATGAGTCTTCCCATAAACCATCAGAAGATGATTCCATAAAATGTTCCCATTTTTGAAGAGTATCCTGCCACACACAGTTGTTCGAAACATTAGCAGATGGCATTAAAATATTATAATAGAATAATAAAAATATCAATAAAGCCGAAAGCAATATACTAAAAATATGCAGCATATTCTTATCAATCATAATAAGAACGAACGACCCTAATAATGTACATATATAACAAATATATACATAAATATAGAACTTTATTCATAATTACTCCTATATGGATTTGTTTTTCAATGCTTTACAGGTATGACGATATATAATAGTATTTATACGTCTTTTCCTGAGGGCACAAGCAAAAGAGTTTAGTCTAGACATTAAGGACCCAGATTCCATATATGCAACGCCCCTGCAGCCACCAAGGCAGATTCGTAAAAAAGCGCAATTTCCACACTTATCAATTTTCTTGTAATCAATATGATGTTGAGGATCTTGAGAAGCAATGGTCTGTTCCTGAATCCTGATTGCCATTACCGGTAAGTGAACCGAATACTTGACAGCAGGTTACCTTAAATGGCAGTATTGAGTAATGAGAATGCACATAAGAGAGGAGGCTGTAATGTCGCTTATATTTTTCATTTTGCTTCTGTCCAGACTGGGAGCAGGTATGATTCTTTTTCTTCTGGCAGCTTTCTTCTGGGGATAAGCTTTCTGTAATCTTGCAGGTAACTTTAAGTTACTCGGGAATGCATGGACGGTGAAAGTTTCATGGGGAGGCTGATTTCATTATTCATGGTTCATAAGACAGTTATCGGGACTGAAGTATTCCAGAGGCGCACAGGTTAATGTGCGCCTCTGGAAGTTTACTGTTTCAGCGAACCACTGAGATTCTGCAGGAAGCTTTACCTGCTCTTATCAGGTATATACCTTGTGGAATTGTGGAGACATCAAATGTCCATAAGTCTCCTGAACTGCCTGCAGCTGCACATATTCTTCGTCCTGAAAGGCTGTAAAGAGCCGGAGTGCTGCTGTTGGCCGGAGGAAGTGCAACCTGAACCACAGAGGAAGCAGGTGATGGGAAAGCTGAGATTCCTGCATGGGGATTTACAGGAATGAAGCAGTCACCTTCAACTGAGCTTCCTGCTGATCTGGATGCTTCAAGAGCCATGCAGCTGGATATTCCTGAATAGCCTGCAACCTCAGCGTGATTCTCGTCGTATCCTTTTACTGTTCCATCATGGTAGTTCGCCACCCAGAGGATGTTGTTTTCATCAACAGAGAGCCCTGAACCTCCAGGATACTGGGAAGCTTCTTCCAGGGTTGCAGTAACTGTGTTGATGCTGATAACTCCCTGCCCGTAGACATCTCCTACATAAAGCAGATCTCCCCGCATTACGCCAAAGGCAGGAGCGAATCCGGTTTGTATCACATTTGATACTGTTCCTGTAGCAGTTTCGATAACATGGATTTCTCCATCATTTGCAGTGTAGGAACCTGTGCAAATTGCATATACCTGATCTACACCGTCCCATGTGCAGCCCTGTGTGTTGGTAAAGGTTGTAATAGTGTCCACCGGCAGCATCGTGTTCAGGTCGGCCACTACCACCTTGTCACTGGACATCCATCCGCCGCAGGCTGCGTATATACTGTCACCAACCACTGCAAACCATTCAGGGTTGGGGCCGACTCCTGTTATTTCTCCAATGATTGTCATAGTGGAAGCGTTTACCAGAATAATGGAGTTATTTACTGCAGATGAGACTGCCAGCGTATCCCCCTTGACATGCTCCACAGCCCAGCAGTTATAGCCGGAACCGATTCCAAGTATTTCCACCTGCCAGGTTTCAGGGTCTATCTTCTGAAGGGTGCAGTCATCACTGCCTGAATTGACCACATAAAAGTGTTCCTGAAACCATAGAATATCGTTGGGCCACTGCCCTGGTGTTACCACATCAGGTGTTACAGTGCCTGTTTCAGTATCAATACAGGTAACATTGTTGGTTGTGGAGAGAACCAGCAGTTTAGGAGCATACAGCATAAGCATTGTAATCAGTGCTGTTTTTATCATTTCAAGCCTTTCAGTTCAGAACCATAAGTCTGGCTGTTGAAAATCCCGCAGTAGTTTCCAGTTTTACAAAGTGAATTCCTGACGGCAGTTCTGATGTGCTGAGTATGACAGTGCCAGGGGCGTAAACCGGTTCAGATCCAACCAGTCTTCCGGAAGCATTGTACAGTTTTAGCGATGCCTGGGAGTTTTCCGGAAAACTGCAGTTCAGATAAGCAAAACCCTCAACAGGATTTTCAATTGCATCAACGGCTACAACATGTTCAGAAACTTCTTCTGTGAAGTCTGCCACTTCGACCCATCCGCCAAATATGTTGCCCCCGTATACACCCATATCACAGATTAGTGTTCCCAGAGCAGGCCAGAGGGGATTGCCAGGGTTCGCCGGGGCCTCTGTGTCATTGCAGGAAGCTGACGGGTTGCCGCCATCTATGCACGGTGAACCTGTGCCCAGATGATAGGCGCTGAGGCCTCCATTTTCGAAGAGGGGATCTTCATCAATCATTCCGTCTCCCCAGGAAAGTGTTGCAGAGCCTTCCAAAAGCACTGCAGTTTCACCGCCCTGAAAGTCAGACCAGGTGAAAGTGCCTGTGCCGTTGTACAGGTTACACTGTGCCCCTGCCGGTGCGGTGTTGCCCCAGAAGATGGAGTTTGTAACTGTGATATTGGAGTTGTAACCGTATAGTCCTCCTGATGATGTTGTACCGGTGTTGTTAGCAACTGTGCAGTTGTCTGCAGTTATGGTACCACCGATAATGCCGGCGATAGCACCGCCTTTGCCTGCTTCATTACCGTACAAAAGGTTGTTTTCTGCTGTGCAGGGGGAGTTGTATGCAGATGTGATTCCTGCACCTGTGCTGCAGGAATTGTTCCTGATAACATTTGCTCTTATCTCTGCAGATGAGCTGGAAATATAGATTCCGGCGCCGAAGTGTTCAGCTGTGTTGTTTTCAACGATGTTGAATTCTATAAGAGGGTTGCCGCCAAGGTAGCAGAGTATTCCGCCTCCGTGGAATCCAGTGTTCTGCCTGATGATGTTGTTGGTAATGGTGGGAGATGAACCGGTACAGTTGATACCTCCGCCGTAGTAGTAAGGTGAGATTAATGTTCCGGTTCCGTTCTGAAGTGTAAATCCGTTAAGAACAGCATCTCTTGTTTCAGAGGATGTGAACCGGACTACACTTCCTGAACCTTGTGCATCAATTATGGTTGTTTCCGGACCGTCTGTACTGGCAACAACTACAGATTTTCCTGAGAAATTGATGTTTTCGTTGTAGGTTCCCGGTGATACCAGTACAGTATCTCCAGCTGCTGCAGCATCAATTGCAGACTGTATTTGTGAGTAGTCTTCCGGAACTGTAATTATCGCCGCATAGTTCAGTGCTGCTGCAGAGAGCAGCAGGATGACAAGGCGCATTTTGCACCCCTTTCAGTATTCGGGTTACCCGCCCGATTAATGAAGAATCCGAAAGGAATATCCTTTACGGTTCTCTCAGAAGGTATTCGGACTTACGGGCGCTGTTGCCTAATCACCTTGACTTCCCGAAGATTACCCTTCAGTGTCGTAGTAAGGTTTTCGTTCCCGTTTACCGCTGCGGGACAGTTCCGGATTTTCACCGGATTCCCTTATCTGAGAGACACCCGAATATAGCAGAATTTGACTGTGTTCAGATGACCCCTGCCAGCATAAAGGCAGCAAAGATCATCATGGCTCCTCCAGAGAGTATGTGAAGAAACTTCTCCAGTTTTTCTCCTTTGTGGGGGTCTTTGAGTATTTTCTTCATGGTACTTCTGAATAAAACAGCAATAAGCCCTGTTACTGCCAGAAGAACACCCATTCCTGCGACATTGCCAGCACAGAGATCATTCCTGCAACATAAGCTTTTTGGAATACAGCAAGAATCATTATTGCAGATGCGCCAGGGCATGGAACTGCACCTGAAGCTATAAGGGCTTTGAATCCCTTACTCTTACCACTTTGGGAATGTCTTAGTCCAGAGAGAAGCATCCATATGCCGATTGCCAGTATTAACGCCCATGTTATCATCATAAGGATGTTGTGTGTGGTGTTCACAGAAGTGGAGAGTGGTCTTGTGGTAAGAAAGAAAAAACCGCCCACAAGGAGTACTGCACTCAGGGCATGGACTGCTGCCATTCCTTTAACAGGTGCGTACCCTTCGCCGAGAAAATAGGTAATGAGGATTCCCTTTCTGTGCCCGGGCCCCAGCGCATGGAGCAGACCAAAGAGAAATGATGCTCCCAGAAGTATGTGAAGACTGCTGCCGTTCATTGCTCCTGCTATTGCATTTTGCATTTCCCGCTGGAGGTTAGTACTTCTTGATGACAAACTGTACCACAATGAGTTGTCCGGTTGAACAGGGGATAGCTTCGCCTCACCCTGCCCGGTAAGAAACGGATTGTTCCGGGCAAAACAGAGTGCCGAGAATAGCAGCAGTATGATTCTTATCAATTCAGGTAGACCACAAGCTGCTGGGGGTATTCTGTGCCGGAGTAGCTCGCTCCTTCTCTGGCAACTGAAACCTCACCTCAGTAGGGGATTTCCACATCGCTGTTCTGAACTATTTCGCAGGTGGCTGTATCTGAACCTGAAATACTTATCGGGTTACCTTCCCTGTAAAGGATATCACAATAAAATGTACTGTCGTAGATGGCTACTTTGAATGTGCCGTTATGCACCTCTACATTGAAGGGGTAGAAGAATCTGTACACCATGGTTCCGTTTTCCATATACACCTGGAATTCTTCGGTGCCTGATGCCTGAAGGAGAGAGTGGTTCCATTTACATCAACAAAAATAGTCAGAACTCTCAAGGTTGGAGAATGCATTCTGAAACACCTGTTCAGTTTCAGCAGGAGAGAATACGCCGTTTCTGTCACAGTCAAAGTCTGTTGTGATGGCAGCAGTGAACATCGAATCAAAATACCAAGTTATCTCAAGCCCCGCAAGAGTTGAACCTGAAAGTAATACAGCCATCTCAGTGTCTATGAACATGTGCGGATGTCCGAAAATTAATAATGTAAAAAAGATAATTATGAATAGGGATGTTCGCAAGGCAGACTCCTGTTCAGCCTAATTTGAAGATATCATTTTCTTCAAATCCTTCATCTTTGAAGGAAGCCGGCAGAGGAATTTCCCAGGAGTTGAGGGTTTTTACTATGGCTTCATCTGTGAGATCAAGTTTGTCCACAGGCATTCTATCCCTCATATGACGGAGAAAGGCATCCATCGCATACTCCCTGTTCCGTCTTATGGAACCAATTCCACCGTTATCTCGACTGACGCAGCCTTCCAGAGAGTCTTGGGAGAGGAATGAATCAATTGCATTGCGGACAGTATTCGGGTCAACCAGTGTGCCTAATTTAGAGAGAATCTCATTCATAGCTTGAACATAGTTCTGTTTGGAGTCTTCATCAAGATAGAGGTTCATGCCTACATTCAGTTTCTCAATATTGTCCAGGAAGTTTTCGAAAAGATCGGGACAAATCAGACCACCATGCTGAGGAGCGATAAGTTTCAGGTTTTTAAGAAGCGGTTTTATTCTTTCTGAGGCGTAACTGACTGCATTTCTACTGGGCATGTATTCTCTGTGAAACTCTGCAATTCCCTTCCATGAGTCTTTGGTAGCATTAAGTTCACTGTTTGATTTTTCACCAAGCAGGCTGCCTGAGAAAAGAACTCCTGTCTCTGGGTCATGCAGCATCGTTGCTCCTCTTGTAAAGCAATAAGGAGTGAGGATAAAATTGATTTTATGTCCTGTTTTCAGGTCAGCAGAAAGGTCTTTGAAGCTTTCAACAGACTTAAAGCTTGAAGAGCTTAAGCCATAGAACTTGGCATGTCGCCAGGTATGCTTAGAGGAAATTACTGCGCACCTGGGATTAAGCTTCTGAAAGTATGCAGTATTGTATGCAGCATCAGGCTCATGGCTGCTGAGGAAAACCATGTGCAGGTTATCAACTCCTCCGATCAGTGATGTTAATTTATCCATGAGAGGGGAGAGGTCATCAGGAACACCGGGATCAATAAGGAGATTAAGACATCTTTCGTCGTTGCGGAACACTCTGAGATAAATGTTTCGCTCAAGAGTCGTTTCCTGCCGTTTACCCAGCCACCAAGTTCCAGGAGCTATTTCAACAGGCTCATCAGGATTCAGTAACACCGATTCACAGGTTTTCGATTCATCATCTTTCTCAATTTGAGAACAGTTTTCCTGCTTTGTATCACTTTCCTCTTCTGAATGCGGATTCTTTTCAGATGAGAAGGAAGTCATTGCAGTTTTCTCTTTCTCCGTCTTTTCTTCAGAAGAGCCATTTTTTAAACCTATCTCCGGAAAAGCATTGGTTTCAGGTTTTTCTTCAGTGTTTTCTTCAGAGTTGTTTGGCGCGTTATCTGTTTCTATTTCCTCAGTGGTATTATCCTCATGCCCTACTGACCGATTTTCCTGCGGTTTGGCAGAAGAGATTCTGTCAAAGCTGAAAGCGGATTCTGACACCTCACCGGCAAAAACTGATATTTCAGTCATCGGAAGGCTCATGAATGCTCGGGCAGCTTCGATGCTCAGTTCTCTGGAACCATTATCCATCTGCCTTTTCAGTGCGACTCTGGCCTTATCTATCTCATCAATTTCCTTGTTACGCTTCCTTTTAGCGCTTCGGGAAAGTGAATCTACATCTGTTTTGTTATGGCTGTTGATGAATCTGGTGCAGATCTTGCCTACAGCGAAGATAGCAGCTTTTCTTGTGCCAATATCCTCTTTATCATTCTCAAAGGTAGAAATAAGAGCCTTTAATGCATCAGTGGTTCCTATATATCCCAGAGCGTCAGCAGCAGATGCTCTTATTTCCGTATCGTTCTTGTATCCCAGAGCTTTTATTAGTTTTTTCTCATCCTTGTCAGAGGAGAGTTTTTCAATGTCAGGAACCTTAACCATGAAGAATCCACCTATCGAATATTGTACACTGCATTATCTGAGTGCACAAAAAACTGAATAAATAGCATTGTTTCTTAAACTGCCTGAACCCATCGCAGCAGCCCAGTGAAAGATATACCTCTCACGGTATTTCGGTCAAGAACCGGCAGAAGGTAGTTCTGAAACCCCGTTTGCCATTTGGGAGACAAGCTAATATGTTTAGGGAAGACTAAATCAGGAGGGTTTATGAAACTCAGTTCCAGTCTTGAAGACTACCTTGAAACTATATATGAAATAGTGGAAGAGAAGGGTGCTGCCAAGCCAAGAGATATTGCAAGAGGCAGAGATGTGGCAGCTTCATCGGTTACTTCGGCGCTGAAGCATCTGGCAAGGCTGGGGCTTGTTAACCACGCTCCTTACGATCTTGTCACGCTGACAGAAGAGGGCGAGCAGCTGGCTAAAGCTGTTACAAGGAAGCATTCAGTACTGAAGGAGTTTTTCGAGAAGGTTCTGGAGATTGATGAAGAGACTGCTGACAGCTGTGCCTGTGGAATTGAACATGTCATTCCTGATGATGTTCTGACAAGGTTCATTGCGTATCTGAAATTTGTCGAGAAGTGCGGTTTTTCAGGTCGCAGATGGCAGGAGGGCACAGGCTTTGTCTGCAACTGCATTACGCACAAAACCGAAGAAGATGACAGCCTGGAAGATTCAGTTCTCTAGTTTTTTTCTTTTCTGTACGGCTGGCTAAGGCCATCTTTAAAATAATTATATGCCATTGAAAATTAATCATATGCAGATTTATACCTTTTCTGGATTTTAACTTTCAAATTCAGTGCAAGCACACATTCAGGTGTTTATTTCTTTGTCTCATTCATCATGTATTGTTCTGTAAGATATTGTAATAGTATGGGCTGAAAAAAACTATGGTTTGCACAGTCTTCTGCATTCTGTCCGGTGATGCTGCTATCTGTTACATTTTCTGAACACTGTCAGGAAGTTTGTAGATAATCATATTATCTCTGCTGCTGCATGAGCATCCTGTACAGCTTCTGGTGCTGCAGCCTGCGTCAAGCACTTCTATTCTGCCTTTTCTTACAAGCATTTCAAGCATAGGTTCAAGAGCTGATGCTTCCATATCAAGGATAAGGGCAAGCTCTCTGAGGGAGAGCCTGCCCCTTTCATTGAGAAGTCCCTGAATTCTTCTCAGCAAATCAGACCTTAAGTGTCTTTTTGTGGCCCATGATCTTCATTGACCAGAACATCAGAACAAGCATAATCAGCGAAACTGCAACCCACATTACCGAAGTGCCTGCACCGAAATTGGCAATGTTGTAGAAGAGGGTACTGATTATCCATGCCAGCAGTGTGAGGTATACGGTGGCAAGTATGGTCCATCCCAGGTTGGTTTCCCTGTAAATGGCAGCAATGGCAGCAACACAGGGAGCGTAGATCAGAATAAAGAGAAGGTAGGCGTAAGCGCTGGTATTACCATTGAATCTGCTTCTCATCACATCGAATGTGGTAAGGTTTACCTCCACAGCTTCAGCTGCAGTTTCCGCATCTTCCAGATCTGCCGTAATACCTGTTCCCGCAGGGTCACTCAGGGAGCTTCCGAAATCAGCGAAACCGTCTTTGACAGCTGTGAATGATTCGGATATTCCTCCGAGGAAATCAAAGCCTTCTTCTTCAGCTTCTTCTTCAGGAATATCAACCATTGTGGTGTAGAGGTTGTCCAGTGTTCCCACAACAGCTTCCTTTGCGAAGATTCCAGTAAAGAGCCCAACGGCAGCAGGCCAGTTGTTTTCCTCTATGCCCATAGGCGTGAAAACAGGAACCACAGCCTTGCCTATCGCAGATAGAACTGAGTTCTCAGAGTCCTGATTACCGAATGAGCCGTCGGTGCCGATTGAATTCAGGAAACTGAGTACGATAACCACCATAACTATCACCAGACCTGCCCTGAAAATGAAACTCTTGAGCCTGGTCATGGTGTGGTACATTATTCCCTTGAATGTGGGCATGTGATAGGGGGGAAGCTCCATGACGAATGTGGATGCCTCACCTTTCAGCATGGTCTTCTTGAAGAGAAGGCCGGTGAGAACTGCAAGGAGTATGCCTGCCGCATAGAGGCTGAAGAGAATTGTTCCACCGCTCTGCGGAAAGAACACCGCCACGAAAAGGGCGTATACAGGAAGCCGTGCTCCGCAGGACATGAAGGGGTTCATCATTATGGTGAGCATTCTGTCTCTGTTGTTCTCAAGGGTTCTTGTTGCCATTATCGCCGGCACATTGCATCCGAATCCTACAAGCATGGGAATGAAGGCCTTCCCTGGAAGTCCTACGGTTCTGAGGAATCTGTCCATTACGAAAGCCGCCCTTGCCATGTATCCTGAGTCCTCAAGTATAGAGAGGAAGAGAAAGATCATGAAAATAGGCGGAATGAAGGTGGCAACAGTCTGAATACCTCCGCCGATACCGTCGGCCAGGAAGGTTATTACCAGATCAGGCGCGCCAATGGAGGCTAGAAGAACTCCGAAGCCGTCAACAAAGATGGTACCGGTGAAGATGTCGAAGAAGTCAATGAAGGGACCGGAGAAATTAATGGTTCCTACGAACACAAGGTACATGATACCCAGAAAGAGGGGAATGCCCAGGAACCTGTTGAGAACAAAGCTGTCCAGCTTGTCTGATACAGTTCTGCGCACTTCATGCTTTCTGTTCACCACATCTTTCGTAAGACCGTGAATGAAACCGTACCTGCCGTCGGCAAGCACCATGTCTATCTCATCTCCTGTATGTTTCTCAACTGTAGATATCTCTTCTGAAAGCGCTTTCTCAGGCAAACTGCCTGCACACAGTTCTTTTGCGTACTCATCACCTTCCAGGAGCCTGAGAGCAAGCCACCTTGCATCTACCTTCTTCTCCTGAGCAACAGTTTTGATTTCATTTTCTATTCTTTTTACTGCGTTTTCAAGTATCTCATCGTAACTTACAGAAGCAGGAGAAATATTTCTCTCTTTGCCTGCTTTAAAAATAACATCTTTCAGGTTCTCAACACCTTTTTCCTTTGAAGCAGTAACAGGTACCACAGGGCATCCAAGGTGTTCAGAAAGGTGATTGATATCAATGCCCAGTCTGCGTTTTTCAGCCAGGTCCATCATGTTCAGCGCAACTATGACAGGTACCTTCATCTCAAGCAGCTGAGTGGTGAGGAAAAGGTTTCGTTCCAGGTTGCAGGCATCAACAATGTTAACAACCAGGTCCGGTTTTTCTTCAAGGATGTACTTTCTGGCGATAGCTTCATCCAGAGAAAAAGCAGTGAAAGAGTAAATACCTGGAAGATCAGTAACTTCAATCAGGTTTTCTTTGTATCTGTATGAACCTTCCAGCTTTTCGACAGTAACTCCGGGCCAGTTGCCGACCCTTTGTTTTGAACCGGTAAGAGCGTTTAGAAGGGTGGTCTTTCCCACATTGGGGTTACCTACCACAGCAATATTCAGTGCAGGTTTTTCCATATCAGTTCTTCTCCACAAGAAGCACTTCAGCTTCCTTCGCTCTGAGGCTTATCTTCTGGGAATCTGTTTCAATTTCAACAGGATCTCCCAGAGGGGCCTTTCTTACCATTGTGAAGTTTACTCCTCTCACAAGCCCCATTCGTAAGAGCTTCTGACGGTACTCTCTTTCACATTTGGCAATACCGGTGACGGTACCGGAATCGCCAGCGGACATTTCGCTTAGCTTCATATCAACCAGCTTTCTCTACAAGGATTTTTGAGGCCATGGCCATATCCAGCATTATTCGTACAGAACCCACCGAGACAAGCATCATACCTTCATCACCTTCTGCTTTTACAACAGTGATATCAGTTCCTTGAAAAATACCCATGGAAGACATTTTCTCCCTGCTGTTTCTTCCTCCTGTGAAAGCGGAAACAGTTGCGGACATCCCTTCAGAAAGATCAGTCAGGAAAATGACATTCTGACTGCGCATACTGCCGTGACTGCCATGATGTCTGTTCTTAGAACGGAACCCGAACATGAATTGTCCTCTCGCCAAGAATGTTAGATAGAGCTAAAATAACTTTCCTGATGGAATTGTCAACTTCCTATACTGTAGAAAAATGTGAGCAGTTTCAACGGGCCTGTTTTGAAAGACTTCAGCAAAAAGCAAATGTGAATTCTGACTGGCTCCGGCCGCTGCAAACCAATACTGGAATCAGCTGAAGCGTTTTGTGTTGAATCACAGGAATGTGTTTTGTATCAGGTTGTTCAACAAGGGACTGTTTTCCATGTCTGGAATTAGCTGACAGCTTGTACTCTGAACATCTTGAGCATAATCACAAACAGAGTATCAAAAAGCCGGGACAGGTGAGATGGATGACCATGGCGGAGGTATGAAAGCGGCTTTCAAGGTTCAAAGCCGACAGGCCGGGAAGCTGTAACAGCCTCCCGGCCTGAACGAAGGATCAGAACAAGTCGTATCCTATGGAGAAACCGACAGACTTCTGAAGTGTAAGGTCAGTTGTCTTTATGAGGGAGGCGTCGAAGTTAAGACTTATTCGGTTCTCAATGTAGAAGATGAACGAGTTGGTGATTGTATGGGTGGAAACTGTATTACTGACAGCTCCAGAACCTGAACCGATTGTTGTCTTGTCTGCAACAAACTGATATTGCACTCTGTCATCGAACTTGTCAGATATCTCGAAACTGAAGCTTGAAGTTGCTGCGAAGTTGTAGGAATCGCCGAATTCCTTAAGGTTGCTTGTGAAAAGCGCTGACTGGTTGAACTGGCTTCTCAAGCTGAAGGGGTAGGCAAAGTTTCCGAATATCTCCATTACAGGATCTTCAGTATCCTCACTGTAAGGATTTGACAGCTCGTAGCCTACACCTGCGCCAACTCTGTAGCCATAGTACCTGTCTCTCACAACTTCGTTGTCTAGTACCTGCATTATTCTGTAGAGAGCCACTGCTTCCAGAACATCAATCTGCTCGGATTCCTCGAGAACTTCCTCAATAGCCAGGTAGTAGTCTCTCTGAATCTCGTATGAAGATGCGTTGTCAATTTCGCTTGCCAGAGCTATCAAAACCGCATCCTCAAGGGCTCCGTTTATAGTTCCCTCTTCCTGTAGCTCCTCCTGAATACGAAGGGCTTTAGCCATGGAGGTGGCATTTATGTATCTTCCGTATCCTGCTCCTAAAAAGGTGCTGGCATCCAGATGGTCGTAGTCTGTCTGGCTGGCGAGGTGCAGAGAAGTATAGCCGAAGATATCTCCGGAAAGGTACTTGTGAATCTCTCCATCAAGAAGCACTGTGTACTGGGTTTCATCCAATGAGTCTGGAGCAAGGCCGTCATAGGTAAGACCGCCGCTTGAGTTGACGCTCCATCCGAATGGAAGCGATTCATAGAAATTGTTGTAGATGTAGTTGACTGAACCGTTGTTGGTAGTTGTGCTGTCTTGACCGAGGTAGCTGTAGAACGCTGAGAGATCCATGTCAAACAGCGAGCTGACAGGTGGATTGTAGTCTCTGATGCCTATTGCTGAAGCTGAACTGAGGATACCGAAAAGCATCACCGCGCAAAGTAACGAAGCTGACCTTAACATCAGAAATCCTTCTTTCTTTTAAGGGCCTAAAAATTTTTTATTGTAACATAAATATACTCGATAAACTCTTTCGTCAATATACCTCCTTCCGTGAATCATACAAACAAATTATAAGCCAAATCCAGCAATCGTCAATAGTGTGATGAATACGCTTCCGGAAATCCGGTTCAATTCTTTTTCGGCTGGCTGTCCTGTCAAACCTCAGATGACGGATTCTGCTTATCTGCCCAGGCAGCGTTGCAGACTCGGTTACATGGCCTCCGGCTATGCGCCTCACCTGAACAGATAATAACTGCGCATACTCTCCACATCCGAAGAATGACAGGACACTGATATGGTTGGACCTGTCAAGTTGAGCTTACCTTGTTCGATTTTCTTTCCCTTCTCTCAGGGGATCAGCGGCCGGTGTCAGTCCATCGATGGTCTGATCATACTGATATCCGCCGGTTGGTTACCGCATTTCATCTATTCGTCTGGGGTTTCCTCAGTCTAGTACCGTGCATACAGAATGCTCTGCGCACATAATGTCCTCGAGGGTTTCCCACACCTGATGATAACACCTGCCGCTGACCCGTTCATTATATACTCTGTCCTATCGCCCAGATAAACCCGGCAAGCTCGCGCGCAACTGCAACGCAGACTTTGTTTTTGGGTTTACCGGCCATGATTAGTCTCATGTACTTCCGATGCAGTCTTTCCTGAGCCTTCCAGGTAATCCTCTGAACTCGCTCCGGTA
>PDSZ01000051.1 GCA_002748705.1 Candidatus Fermentibacterota bacterium | reverse complement strand
AGCGAAACACTGCTCAGAAGAAAGGTTCTGGTGATAGAACAATGAAAAACACATTTCTGTTGCCCTTGACGCTTTGCCTTTCTGTTAACGGATTGGCTTCTGAAGTGTTCAACACGACTCCGGACTGGTCATGCACCGTTCCCGTAAGTCTTTCCAATCTATTATTCTGCTCTGTTATGCTGAACTCTGATGCATATTCTGACTTGATTGTTGGGAATCCCGCTTCAAGTGTTTTGCTGGTTTATCTTGGTAACGGTGATGGCTCTTTTACATTTACGCAGGAGGAAACTCTGTCATCACCAATATGGATTGAAGCAGCTGATCTTGACGGGGATTCTGATGAAGATGTGATAGGGTAGTATCTTGTTGTATAACAACATAATATACTACCTGATTTTCCCTGGGAGGTTCGCATTGCAAAGAAGAGCGCCATAAGCCCTCCGCTGAACAGCTGAAGATGCCACAGGTGGGACTGGAACCATGGAAGCAGCGCCACAGCAGTGCCTGTAAATACTGCTCCTGCAGTTTCTGCTCTGCACTGAACCGCAAGCAGTGCAGCTGTGTATCCGGCCAGAGCCAGAAAGAAAACCATCAGAATATTATGTATGAGAACCGGTTTCATTCCTGAGAGATGAAGAGGCAGTGCCACCATACTCTGGGTCAGAAGCAGGTCGCTCTCTTTGTTAAAAGTTTCGAAAGCTGAAGAATGAGACTCTTGACAGGTGAAATACAGTAGATTAGTATATTTTTATATGCTATTGAAGTGGAGTTCAGTGGCGCTTTGATGGTGTCAACCTATTAAGAAAGGAGAAGGTTATGCGATGGAATTCATTTGATTACAGTGCAGTAATAGTTAGTTCATTAATGCTGTTAATGCCTTTTTCTGCTCAGGCAGCCATAGAACCTGATCCGAGTATTGATAATACTGATATAACCACAAGTCAGATAACTGTAGATAATATTACATACGACATCCTCTCAGTTGCCGGTTATTGTCAGACTCCTGAGGTTGCCGAGTCAGGAGAGCCTCAGATACCCAATAAGGTGCTCAACTACATTCTTCCTCCAGGTATGGAGATTGGCGGTATAGAGATAACATCCATGGAGTGGGATACTCTTTCCGGCACTTTCTATCTCTATCCGGTTCAGAACGAATCCATGGAAGATACTGTTTTCGTATTACCTGATGGTGAGATTTACCAGTCAGAAGAGCCCTGGCCGGCGTTACCGGTGGAAGTTGTATCGCAGAGCGGTATGATGGGTGCTGGAGTTGCGTCGATAAGATTAACCCCGTTACGATACATACCTTCCGACAGTCTTCTTTTGTCACTTGAGAGAATAGTTATCTCAATAGACTATGTTGCTGCGAACTCTTTTGAGGTGATTGTACCAGTATCGGAGACAGCCTGGAGTTACGAAAACAGAGTGCATGGCATTCTAGCTTCTGTTGAGAATCCCGGCGATTATGAGACTGCACAAGTTGACAGTGACCGGCGCCAGACGGATGATCAGTTCGGGCCTTTAACGGTAACTGACATCCCTTCCCCCAATGGTGATGGTGTTGATTTTGTGATCATTACCACCAGTGATCTCACAGACGAGTGGCAGGAACTTGCTGATATCAGGATCAGGCAGGGAATTGTTACAGTTGTGAAATCAGTCTCCTGGATAGAATCAGAATACGAGGGCTGCGACACACAGGAGAAGATCAAGAACTTTATAACTGATGCTTATGAATTCTGGGGAACAGGAGTAGTTCTCCTTGGCGGAGATCATGAGCTTGTTCCATCAAGAATGTGTCATGAGAACCATTCTGGACAAGACTATAGTTATCCCTGCGATGGCTATTACTCAGATGTAGATGATATTGACGCTTGGGAAAACTCAGGAGGATACTGGAAACAGCCTGCACTGGATACAAAAATGGATGTGAGTGTAGGGCGGGTGCCTGTTAACTCAGCATCTCAGGTAGAAGGCTTTCTTAACAAGCTGAGTCTCTATGAGAATCCGTCATCGCTTCCATCCGGTTATTCCAGGTCTGCTTTGTTTGTCGGCGACTCACATGCTAGCTCAGGCGGTGGAAATGGAGCCCGGCAGTTGGAAGCTTTAAACCAGGAAATGATTGCAGCAGGAATTGCCGGGCCTGGCGGTACCTGTTTAAACCCTATAACTGAGTTGTATTGGCCCCAATCCGGATCATCCTGGAGCGGAGACCTTCTTACAAGAAACAGCTTTATTGATGCGATAGAAGATGGCGCACATATCATATTCCATGCGTCTCATTCCGGAACTCATTTGCTGGGAGCCCAGGCTGCTTTAGGTCTTGGAGTGAGGCAATTCCTTACAGAAGGAGATATTCAGGCGCTCAGCAATACCAACAAGCCGAGTATTCTTCTTTCGATAGGCTGCTGGCCCGGACATTTCCAGGGAGCAGAGTGCATTCTGGAGCGTGGGCTGCTTTCTTCTGATGATACTGGACTGATCGCTGCTATGGGCTTCGCAAAGACTGGATATTGGCCTAATACCGAATTCTACTGCTCTGAATTTGCTAATGCCCTGTATGAGTACAAGCCTTACAGTGGTGATTCGGTATCATATGTAAGGGTAGGACCATATCGCTATCTTGGCGATTCGTACAGGCATATGCTGAACAATATTAAGCAGGGAACCGAGAAATACATGAATCTTCTCGGTGACCCTTCAATGTTCGTATGGCGAGGTAATGCGTCACGTCCGACAGTTACTGTTTCACCTTCAACTGTGACTGCAGGCACATTCAGCACAACCGTTCATGTTGCTGAAATGGGTATAGCTTTAAGTGGAGCAAGAGTTTGTCTTTATAAGGAAGATGAGCTTTTCGCAATAGAAACAACAGATTCCAACGGCAATGCAACCTTTACAGACATTCAGGTTGCTACTCCTGGAACCATTACTGCAACTGTTACAAAAAGAAGAGCAGCTATTTCCATAGTCAACTACCTCCCTGCAACAACATCGATAACAGTGAATCAAAGCACAGGAGCACTTGTCTGCCTTGATGAACTCACCGTTGATGATGATGATCTGTCGGGCACCTGTGGAAACAATGACGGTGAGATCAACCCAGGTGAGACCGTCAGGTTTGATCTTGCAGTTAATAATCAGGGTCAGAGTCCTGCCACAAATGCCACAGCGACACTCAACATAGTTTCCGGTTCAGAGCAGATTGAAGCCCAGATAGACATGACCGAGTCTCTTGGAACAGTCGCAACCGGAACAACCGTTTATCCGGGAGCTTTCTCTCTTGAGATCTCTGATGATGTAAATGCTAATGCTGATCCTGTCATCCTGCAGGTGGCATTCTCCTATGATCAGGGCAGCAGGAATGATCCTGCGGATTTCAGGGTTCTTGCAGGTGATCTTGATCTTCCGATAAGAACGATGACAATTACTCAGGGAGACCCTCTCGTAATAGATATAGACAACATGTTTGTTACCAATTCAGGTCTGGGTAACCTTGAGGATGTTGAGGTTGAGTTTACCAATCCCAGCGGAGGAGTAACATTTGCAGGTACTCTTTCTCACAACTTCGGAGACTTGAGCAACGGCAGCGGAGAAGAGGTTGAAGACGGAATACGAGCGATTCTCAAAAATCCGTCTGGATGCTGGAACCCTGTTAATTCATCTGCAACCTTTGATCTTGTAGTATCCCACAGATGGGGGGGAACTAAAACCATCACAGTAAATGCTCTTGATGTGATAAACCAGGGCACTGTGCAGCCTCCTTCATCAAGTTCTCTGTCGGTATTGAGTGCGACTCATGAATCCATAGGATTCGAGTGGGGGTCATCCTCATCAACTGAAGAAGGATGGTACCTTTGGAAGAAGGCTGATGGAGTATTTGGCTGGACCAGAGTAACTGCATTCGCCCTTGATGATTTGCTCAGACATGGAACCGTCGGCGACCTTTCTTCTGGAACCAGGTATGATGTTGGTGTATCCACCCTCGGCCAGTACGGCCAGGAAAGCTCAGTGGTGAGTATCAGTACCTCAACAACCTGCGACGAGGTTACCGGCTGGCCGGTCTATCTTGACGGCAGCACAGGCAGCGGTCCTGCCATTACTGACATTGACGGTGACGGCAACAATGAAGTGATAGCTGCAACCACTGCAGGCAGTGTTTACATTATTGACAGAGATGGAACCAGGTCGAAGATATATGATTCAGCCTGCTTGTTCTCCGGAGTGGCTATCGGGGATGTGATCCCCGGCGGCAGAGATGAGATCGTTGTTTCCGGCTGGGACTATGATGTAGCTGCAGGGAAGAAAGCAGTAGTAGTTGTTCTTTCCTGGGTTCAGTATATAGGCTGGACAGGTACTGAGATTGATGCTGATCAGGGTAGTGATCAGAGGATTCACGAGAATCTTACAGTACCTGTAATTTTTGACGCTGACGGTTCCGGCAACCTGGAAATAGCTCTCAGGACATTCAACGGCACCTACTCCGGCAGTCCTTACTCCTGGCTTTATGTATGGGAGTACTCTAACAACCAGTGGAGCGCCATAAACAACAGTTTCCCTCTTTCACTCACATCCGGTGAGTGGGAGTATGCTCCTCCAGTGTATATAGGCGACACAGACTCTGACGGGAATACTGAGCTTGTTGTCTCCAATGGAGCAGGGCATCTTCTCTGGATCGAACCTGAGACAGGTCAGACCAGTGACTGGGATGTCAGTTCTGCCTTCCCATCCGGCTACAACTGGAACCTCGGACAGTCCTACCTGGTTGCTGTAAAAGAAGGTACAATCACAAAGCTGATTTCTGTCGGTAGAGATCAGATTTCGTTAACAAAGGGTAACTACGCCACTGTCTGCCTTAACGCTGGAAACAGCGGAAGCAGCATCTGGTCTACAGCAGTCAACTCCACGCAGGATTGTTTTGGCAACTTTGGCGGCCCTGCCATTGGTGATGTTGATGGGAATAACAGCCTTGACCTTGTAAACCAATGGATACTACCCAATAATAACCATAGTGGTATCATAGAGTACCTTGCTATTTCCAACGGAAGCAGAAGTACTCTTTCAGATGTACCTCATAATGAGCATTATGAAGACTTCGCAATGTCACCAATGATCCTTGCCGGTGCAGAGGGAACCGGTCTTGGAGCCTTTGGTTCATCATCAACACTATCTCATGGTTCAAGATACAGAAGTGGTTCTCCTGAGTTCATTCCAGGGTCTTCCTACTGGTCTGAAGACAGATGCCCCTCAACTCCTGCAGCAGGCAATCTTGATTCAGATTCAGAGCTTGAGGTGATCTTTGCCGACGATTCAGGTGTTCTTCACGCACTGGACATGAATCTTGCTGCATCCTCCAATGACTGGCCCACTCTCCAGCATGATCTGCAGAGAACAGGATACTTCAACTTTTCGGCTGAGAACTCCCTTGATACTTCCTTCGATGTTGCGGTTATCTCTGCAGAAAGAGTTCCGGTAGTTTCTCCGGAGGGTAGAAACGCTGTTCTCAGCATATCTGTTTCCATTTCCGGGTCTGCAGACACGGAAAAGTATGAAAATCATGCAGAACCAGCTGCAGCACTGGTTCGTGAACCTGAATCCGTTTCATGCGCTGCCGGACATACTGCGATGGTTATACCGGCAAGTGAGTCTGCAGTGCCGATACCGGAGCAGGAAACGGTTCTGATCGCTGCTTTCTGCGGCAGAGAGCTTGCTGCGGAAACCAGTATTCCGGTTAGTGAGGGAATCAGAGAGGTAACCCTTTCTGTTCCAGGTGAAATCACCGAAGTTACCATTGTTGCCGATCCTTTCGGCAATTATTCCGAGTGTGATGAGAGCAACAATTCCCTGAGTCTTGAAGATACTCAGACAGTTGATTTTGAGAATTTTGAAATCACAGCTTTGAAAACAGGAGTTTTGGTGAGCGTTCCAGGCAGAGCTGTTTCAGGCTCGGTGCTCAATGCTCGCCTCTACTCCATAGATGGCAGATGTATCAGCAGTGAGACCATTGAAACCGCTGCAGGTGAAGGATTTTCTCTGCACCTTGCAGACAGTGGCGCTTCACTGCCGTCGGGCTGCTATGTTATTCTTATGGATGACGGCAGCGAAACACTGCTCAGAAGAAAGGTTCTGGTGATAGAACAATGAAAAACACATTTCTGTTGCCCTTGACGCTTTGCCTTTCTGTTAACGGATTGGCTTCTGAAGTGTTCAACACGACTCCGGACTGGTCATGCCCTGTTCCAGGAAGATTTTCCCGTCTTAAGATATCCTCTGTTCTGCTCAACAATGACAGTTATCCCGACCTTATAGTCGGACAGACCAGCTCAGAGCGTCTGTATGTTTATCTCGGTAATGGTGACGGCACTTTCAGCATGAACCAGGAACTGCCCTTTTCGCGACCTGCGTGGATAGAAACCTCAGATCTGGACGGTGATTCACATGAAGAGGTGCTTGTCAGATCAATAGGTTCCTCAGTACTCGCAGTTTTCTTCAATGACCTGAGCGGAATTCTCTCTGATCCGGTTTTAAGTTACGGAATGGGGGGCGCCTCCGAGTCCGAGGCAGGTATGTTTGAAGTCACGGATTTCAATGGAGACGGTGAAAAAGACATCCTGATACCGCATCACACCGGTATGATTGAGTTGCTGGAAGGGGATGGTTCAGGGTCTTTTCAGGCGTGCAGCCTGTATGGAGAATACCCGGCAGATTTGTTGGCTCTCGATGTCGGTGATGTTGATGCTGACGGAGACCTGGATATTGCCGCTCTCGGCCAGGGCGAAATAGTTGTTCTCCTCAATAATGGAGCTGGAGAGGTAGAGCCGGGAGGTGTGTATGGTTCCCTTCCCTTTACAGGTGCCCCCGGGTCTCTGGGCCTGGTTGATCTGGATCTGGACAATGACCTGGATATTGTTACCGCCCCTGGAGCATGTATGTGTTACAATGCGATCTATGCTTTCCTCGGGGATGGAGCAGGATCGTTTACTCAGGTTGATTCGAGTTGGAGTTCTGATGTATATCCTCATGTAAATACACATGACATCAATCTTGATGGTTATCCGGATGCATTCTTTCATGGATACTCCGGGAACGCGCTTCTTCTCGGGGACGGACAGGGAGGTTTCTGCGAGGATTATTATAATGGTTTACATGATTACACATGGCATGCCGCTGAAGCTGACTTTGATCTCGACGGTGACATTGATTACGCTGCCTGCTTCAGACCGGTTTCTGCTTTGAATCTGGCTATCTATCTCAACAAGACCATTAGCAGCGGAATTGAGGAGCAGCCGCAGCAGCCGGTGGATGCATCACTGCCTGTTATCTCTGTTCTCAACTGTCCCGCAGTTTCCACAGCTTCTGTTTCCGTCAGTCTCTCTGAACAGAGTTTCTGCAGCATTACCGCATTTGATCTGAACGGCAGGCCGATTGAGACAGTTCAGAATGGCGTTTTGCCTTCAGGTGCCACAGAAATCCAGTGGCGCACAGATGATCTTCCTCCTGGATGCTACTTCCTTAAACTGGAAACAGCTGCAGGGAAGAGCGCAACAGCCGAGTGTATAGTAGCGAACTAGTGCGTGTATGGAATACCAGCTTCGAGCTCATCCATATTGGACAGGA
>PDSZ01000005.1 GCA_002748705.1 Candidatus Fermentibacterota bacterium | reverse complement strand
GTGGCGGGTAATGCTGCCTGTATCAGTTATCATTCTGATGAAGTAGACTCCTGCAGGGTCAGCTGAAGTATTCCAGCTGAACGAGCCTGAAGTGCCATGCAGCCGGTAACTGTGAACTGTTCTTCCGGAAAGGTCTACTATGTCAATGGAGGCTATCTGTACTGACGGGAGTTCCCAGCTTATGGATGCAGTTCCAGTTACAGGATTGGAAGCGTTCACTGTGAATGCCGGCACCTGTGAGCCCTGCTCCTCCTCAACACCGTTTGAACCTATATCGTAAAGGTCAGTGCTGGTTATATGATCCCTGGCCCATGCAGTTACTCTGACCTGATCAGGGCTTGCAGGAAGAGGATCGGTCCATGTGAGAGTTGCTGCTCCGGAAGGATCTGTGAGGGCCACTGCATAGGTTACAGGCTGATCCCACTGTCCCTGAAGAAGGCATACTCGTGCGCCTTCCACAGGTGATCCTTCAGAGGTGACTGTAACAGTCAGTTCCTGAATGCCCTGGACAACATCCACACCTGTCAGCTGAAGTTCTGCAGGAACCTGTGTGTACATGGGAAGCTCAGGATCTCCGAAGAGGGTATTGCTCTTGGCTATCCAGTCGTAATGGGTGTCTGAGGGAATCAGAGGTATGAATTCGTCCTTGGCCATCATGAAAGCCGTTCCCAGATTGTACATGTCTTCATTGAAGAACTTCGCGAAGAACTCCTGGTCCACCAGTTCACTCCACTGGTCACCAGGCTCCGCAGGCTCTCCCCAACCGTAGCGGGTATTCATTATGCAGAAACCGCCGCCGCCTGGAGACCTTATCCATGCCTCGGCAAAACATGTTCCTGTATCGAAAGAACCGGAAAGGCAGGCAATGGTATTCCAGATAGTAGGTCTGCCGTTTACCGAGATGTTGGTAAGCCCCATGAAATCGTCTGTGTCCAGATAACCGGTTCCAATTGAAACACCGTCTTCACTGCCGTGTCCTGCGTGGTTCACAAGCTGCCTGCCCTGGTTGAGCATTGCCATTGTCGCTGTGTAGCTCTGAGTGCCTGCACTATCATAAAGCTTGGTAATAGTCCAGGTGGAAGGAGTGTACAGAGTGTCCACCTTCTCCTTGCCGGCAGAACCGGGACAGTACGGGCTGCTCCAGAGAACACCGGTGGTGAACCCCATGGAGGTGTACCAGTCATCGGTATCCGGTGCATCCTCCCAGACCAGTACCTTGTTTACAAATGTCTCAGCTTCAGCTGCTGTTTCCACAGAAGCCCTGCCCAGAACATAATCAGGGTGGTAGTCCATGTTGTCCTGACCGTTCAGTTCTCCCCAGAGATTATCACCATCCAGATTCCAGGCATCCACGCCGGGGGCTGTATCATTCATATCCTGATAGTACAGGTCACTTGAAGGATCCCCTGTGTATCCTTCCGCAGTTGCGTAGCAGTTCCTGTGAGGCACACCTGGAGTGTCGCCTGCAAGAAGAATGTATGTAGGAGGATTATTCTGATAGATGTCAAAGAGGAAGTTTCTCAGCTTCTGGGCATTATCAACTCCTGAAGCTCCTGAAAGTACTGATGACATTGTGACTATTTGAGTCTGAACACCTTTCCAGGTTTTCATTTGAGCCAATGGTTCAAAGGCTGCAGCAAGATTGTCGTCGGCGATGATCAGGTATTCGCCGTAGGGAAGATCTGTGGCAGCAGACACTACCGGCAGGTCGCCGGAATTGAGTACTGCTGTGTTCATGATTTGACTAATTACCTGAGAACCTGCAATACCCCTTGAGGGAATCTGCTCCGCCCGATCTTCAAGGTGATACGAAATCTCAAAGCTGACTGATCTTGAAAAGGTCAGGTTCTCTGTAACCGGGTCCCAGGCAAAAGGTCTTATAAGGAAATCAGCAACAGGATAGCCCATGAGAGTGCCCTGCCCTGAAAAGAGTACTTCAGTTTTGATATTTCGGGAAAAGGCATCAGGGTTGGGAACAGTTATGGTGAACTCCTCAGGCCGTGATACGGGAGCAGCATTCTGTACAGCCATAGGCCTGAAACTCATGTCCAGTCTTTCCCATGAAGAGCTGATGATTTCAACACCATCCACTACCGCTCCGGCAGGAATAGCTGCAGTTACCGGTATAACCGGTACAGCAGGGTCACCAGGGCTACCGAAAGGAACAGCCCCTTCCATAACAATTCGCTCGCCAAGCACACCACTGATAACCTGTGGTTCTGAAGACGCTGTCCAGTCAAGCTGAACGGTTCCAGCGGTAAGTGCTGCTAAAAGAAACAGGAATAACATCATACCTCCATTGCTGCGACCAGGGCGTTCCTGCCTGTGGTCTGCTCAAGAAGAACCTTGATTATTATGGTGACAGGAACGGCGAGGAAAATCCCTACCACACCCCAGAGATAGCCCCATACTATCACACAGAGCAGTATGGTAACCTTCCCTATGGGAAGTACATCTCCAAAATAATTTGGTTCTATCACATTGGAAACAACATTGTTAAGAACAGTAACCATAATCGCTGCAATAAGCCCAAGCTGAAAGCCGCCAAGACTCATCACATAGAGAGCGATCATTACACCGGCGACAATTGAGCCGAAGAATGGTACGAAGTTCAGAACCATTGCAGTTATGGACCAGATGAAGGCTTCATCCACCTGAAAACCCATTATGACAAGACCTGCACCTATAAGAAGTCCTGTAAGGGAACTGGTAGTCAATTTTGCCATGAGGTACTTCCTGGGGACATTCTCCACAGCTCTGATTACCTTCAGGTATCTGGCATACTCCTCCATATCCATATCTCGCAGCTTCTCGGCAAAGAGCCTTCTTCCGTTCACCATGAAAACAGTAAGCATTGTTATGATAACCGTATTAATCATGAAACCTGTTACTGAACCTACCAGTCCTGCTGCTGTTGGAATTATTGATGCGACCGGGAAGGATCCCTCTTCTACCGGTCTGTGGGATTGAAAGTCCTCTTTGCCTTCAATTATTCGATCGGTTTCAGCAGTTACCTCTCCCACATTCTCCAGACCGAGCATGTCATACATTCCCGGAATCCATTGGTTCTGAGCATTCTCAACGAATTCCACCACAGGATGAACGATATTGCTTACCATATCGTCTTTTCTGCTCACCAGAAGGCTTAGAGTTCCGTACATGAGGAAGAAAAACAGGGAAATCAGTAAAAGAGCCATAACCAGCACCAGAGAGGTACCTATCACATTGGCAAGATTTGATTGGCTGCGGTCTCCCCTCCTGCGATAGCGTTTAAACAGCTTTTGAAGAAGACGGTCTACATTCCTGGTGGTGGACCTGACAGAAGGAGATATAAGCAAAGCAAAGAAGAGTGCAATTGATATCTTTACAAGTATGGGAGCGCCCAGCCTCAGAATTACCGCCAAAAGAAGGACAGCAATTACCGAAATGGAGACTCTGAAGGGACTTGAGTTTTTCAGTTCCACTATTCATATACCTCCGGTCTCCTGTCATTAAGACAGTTTATTCTTTCCCTTTCTCTTTGCACCAGATCAGTATCAATTAAGAAATCCCTTACTCCTGAAGCTGCTTCATCATAATCCAGAAACTGACCTGAAGGTGAAACCACACCGCCGCCTCCGTTATAGGAAACTCCCAGGTGTTCTCCTCCGAGATTGCACCCTGCAGTGAATACCTGAGCCTCTGAGGATCTGGCAACAAGAAGACTTCTGAAAACCCCGTTTCTGACCTGAGGCCACTGGGCAGGAAGCAGCAGCAGCTCAGCTCCTTTGATTGTCAGTTTTCTGAACAGCTCAGGAAACCTCAGGTCGTAGCAGACAGCTGCACCTGTTCTGATACCTTTAAGATCGAACACCCCTGAAGGATTTCCCGGAATAAAAGCAGTGTGTTCACCCATATTCCTGAAGAGATGTCCCTTGCAGGTTGTGTGAACAAGTTCACCTGAACTGTTGTATACAGGAACGAGGTTTGCAATTCCGCCTGATACCCTTACAGGAAAAGAGCCTCCTGCAATCCATATTTTGCTGTTTCTTGCTGCTTCAGCAAGAGGAAGGTAAGGGAGTTCTTCCCTTTCGATCGCAGAAGATGCAATTGAGTCAAGAACAAAACCGATGGTGAACAGCTCCGGCAGAAGAAGCACATCTGGCAATGGTTTTATCGCAGACGCTTTAACAGCATTCTCCATGCACAGGCTCCAGCTTCCTGTGATTGGAAGTTCTGCAAGTCTGAGTGTAATCTTCAATTCCCATCCTCCTGAAAACAGGTTCAGGCGTAAAATATACAAGTCACAACCGTGTGTGGATAACATGCTCTTTTAAGAAAGATTTACCCTTTTCCCCTTAAAGGCTTTGCAATATGTTTGACCGACATTTGAAAGCCGTATTTATTCGGCTGGAATACTGTTTCAGAAGAATGCAGGTGAGTACATTGCAGAAAAGGTTCCTACTTGTTCTGAACACTGGTTCTACCACAACCAAGTGTTCCATTTACCGAATCACCTCAGCAGGTGAACTGGACCATTACAACAGCAAAACCATAGAACACCCTGACGATCTCTACGCCAGGTATTCAACCATATCCGGCCAGATAGACTACCGTGAGGAACTGACCAGAGAGTACTTCCAGAACAATCTGCCTGCTGGTGCAGTTGTGGCTGCAGTGGGCGCACTGGGAGGAATGCTGCCGCCTGTTCCCAGCGGACTTATCTCAGTAAATCAGGAGCTGGCTGATTTCAGCCTTAATACCCCTGTTTATCACCACGCATCCAACCTTGGCGCACCTATAGCGTTCAGAATCGCAGCCCTGATGAATGCTCCTGCTTTCGTGGCAGATCCGGTGGGTGTAGATGAGATAACACCTGTTTCCAGAATATCCGGAGTACCTGAGCTTCCCAGATTCTCCTATGTACATGCACTTAATATTCGGGCGACTGTGAGAAAACTGGCGGAACAGCTCTCAATGAGTTTTGAGGAAATCAGATGCGTGGCATGCCATCTTGGAGGCGGTTTTTCCATTGCGCCGGTTGCAGGTGGAAAAATCATAGACAGCGACAACCGTATGGAAGGCGCCCCATTCACCCCTGAAAGGGCAGGCGGCGTTCCTCCTATTCCCCTTTTCGAGGCTTGCTTCTCTGGAAAATACACCAAAGATGAACTCCACAAAAAGCTTTACGGCGGCGGAGGTCTCTATGGCTATCTTGGCACTAAAGATGTTCGGGAGGCTGGCAGAAGAGCAGCTGAAGGTGACGGCTTCGCAGCATTCATTCTTGATGCGATGATCTACCAGATATGCAAGGAGATCGGAGCTATGGCATCGGTGCTGGACTTTAATATTCACGGAATAATTGTCACCGGCGGTGTTGCCAACTCTCCTTTCGTTGTAGAACGAATTAAGAAGAAGTGCAGTGCCCTGTCTGAGGTTCATGTTTTCCCTGGCGGAAATGAGAATGAGGCGATAGCCTCCGGACTTCTCAGGGTTGTGAGTGGAAAAGAAGAACCTCTTCAGTGGCCGGACTGTATAAGAACCGGTGGCGAAATGGATCCCCTGCTCAGTTTCAGGGATGAAAACGGAGAGTTCCATTCGGTACCCTTCGGCGTCAGGAGCATGTAATGACCATCAGTAATTTCAGTGAGCTTCACCAGGCTGTTGCAAATCTTTCACCAGTTGATTTATCCGTTGCAGGCGGTGCTGATACCAGCGTGGTTGAGAGCATTAAACAGGGCCATGAAATCGGATTCCTGGGAACCTGCTATCTAACCGGCCCTGAGGAAACACTCAAGAAGATAATCACCGAATCAGGTGATGACCTTTCTCTCTACAGAATACTTCCCTGTAACAACGAACCTGAGATGAACAGGCTTGCAGTAGAGGCTGTAAGGGAAAACGGCGCTAAAATACTGGTCAAAGGCAAGGTTAAGTCTGACGGTTATCTCAAAGCCATTCTTCATCAGGATAGAGGAATCAAGGTTTCCCCTGTTCTCTCAAACCTGAGCCTCTTTGAAATGCCTTCCCTTCCAAAGTTTATTGCCATGACAGACAACGCAATCCTTATCTCTCCCGACCTCAGGGAGAAAGCTGCTGTCATAAAGAACTCCCTTCCCCTCTGGAAGGCATTGGGCATTGCTCCGATAAGAGTGGCTGCCCTTTCAGCAGTAGAGACAGTTAACAGCAGAATCCAGTCCACAGTTGATGCGGCGGCGCTTCAGATAATGTCTGAACGGGGGCAGCTCCCCGGTTTCATAGTTGAGGGGCCTCTGGGATATGATGCGGCAATTTCAGCTGAATCGGCAAAAACAAAGAAACTGCTCAATTCACAGGTTTGCGGCCAGGCAGACATGATAATCGCTCCCAACCTGGAAACGGCAAATTCTCTTGGAAAAAGTTACAAGTTCCACGGTAGCGCCAAATGGGGAGGTCTGGTATTCGGAGCATCGGTACCTGCTGTACTTAACTCCCGCTCGGACAACATGGAGAACAGGCTTAACTCCATGGCAATGGCAAGGGCTATCGTCCACAGCAAATCGCTTGCAGACAAGAACAGTTAAACCCAGTAAAGTCAGAGGTATGAGTTTATGAACATCTACAGCATCACCATCTTGGGCTACTTTGCCATCGTGGTTGTCCTGGGACTTCTCTCGCGAAAGGTTGCCAGCAAATCTGCCAGTGACTATCTGGTTGCAGGAAGAAACCTGGGAACCATGGTATGCGCCATCGTGGTGGCGGCGGAATGGCTTGGAGGCATGAGCACAATAGGTGTGAGCGAAAAAGCTTTCAACACCATGACCCTTCAGCCTATCCTTTACAATATCTCAACTTCCATAGGAATGGTTATCATCGGATTCACTGTTGCAAAACACTATCGCAGCAAGAATGTGCACACTGTCAGTGAAATGATAGAGACCCTTTTCGGCAGTCAGGCCCGTTCTGTTTCAGCTATAGCTTTTCTTGTGGCATATCTTGTGCTGGCATATGTACAGCTTCAAACCTGCTCAAGCGTCATGGCACCTCTCTTCGGAGTGAGCTGGAACTGGGCTGTAATAATCTCAGCAGCGCTTATCATGCTTTACACTTATCTTGGAGGAATGCACGCCCTGGCAATGACAGGAATGCTTTACCTTATTACCATGTTCGCAGGGCTGGGAATGGCTTTCGTAATAGGTCTTGACAAAGTCGGCGGATTTGAAGGTCTCAGCGCCACACTTATTGCTCAAGGCGCCCCTGAAAACCTCTACAACCCGTTCAGTGCAGGTATGAACAAGGCTTTCGCTCTGCTTCTCGGAGGACTTCTCGGAGGAATGGCCGCACAGGCGAGCATTCAGCCTATCTTCGCTGCAAGGGATGTAAAGACAGCCAGAAAAGCCTCTGTTGTGGCAGGGTTTCTGGTGGCTCCATTCGGTGTAATGACCGCTTTCCTCGGCCTTATGGCCAAAACAGGTCTTTTCTTCAGCCCTGAGACTGAAGTAGTGGGCAAAACTGCCATTCCAACACTTCTTCAGACTCCAGGCTTCATACATCCGGTACTGGGGGGATTGGCTCTGGCAGGTGTAATTGCCGCAATACTTTCCACTGTGGGGCCTGTGAACTTTGCAGTGGTTACAATAGCAGCCAAAGACATCTACCACGGCATAATCAACAAGAAGGCCAATGACGAAAAAATTATTTCCACAGCACGAAAGCTGGTGCTGCTTGTAAGCATAGTCACTGTACCTCTTGCAATATTCATGAAGGGAGCTGTGCTGGAAACCGCCTATATCAGCTATGCAATCAGAGCTATCGGCGCCATAGTTATTGTGACCGGCCTCTATCTTCGCAAGTTTGTTACTCCTCTTGGTGTGAAGCTTTCCTTTGTTCTGGGAACCCTCTCTGTATTCTTTGCAATGCATGCACAGAATCAGGGCTGGTTCAGCATAGACAAAACCTACGGAGCAGTTATTACAACCATAGCAGTAATCTCACTTTCCTCTCTCGGGGACAAACTCTTCAGAAAGAATGCCTAGAATGGAACAAACAAAAAATCGTTCTCTTATGGATGCCTCAAGGCTTCTTATTGAGGGAGCCGTTCAGGCAGGAGGCGAGGTTTTCGTAGGGTATCCTATAACACCTGCCAACCTCCTTTATGCTTACTCAAGCGCACGGTTTCCCATGATGCTTCCTGCACCTGACGAAATCTCAACCCTTCAGTACATGAGCGGTTTTTCCGCAGCAGGCAAACTTCCAGTTACAGCCACATCATTTCCCGGTCTGGCTCTGATGGTGGAATCCATTGGTATGGCCTACATGATGGAACTGCCAATGGTGGTAATACTGGCACAGCGAATGGGGCCTTCTACAGGCACAGCCACATGCGGAGCCCAGGGAGATATCGGTCTTCTGGGAAACATCAACTCCGGCGGTTATCCGGTTCCCACCCTCTGCCCCTCTTCCTTTGAGGATTGCTTCGACCTCTCAGCCAGGGCTGTGCAACTGGCTGTTGAACTTCGAACTCCTGTTTTCCTCCTCACATCCAAGGAAATGGTGATGACCCTGAAGAGCTTCGACCTTTCCACTCTGAAGAAGGTTGAAAAGGTGAATAAGAACTGGTACGAAGGGGAAAAATACATTCCCTACAAACCTGAAGAAAACGGAGTTCCAAGGTTTCTTCCCACAGGCTCACCTGACCATCAGGTAAGAATAACCGCCTCAACCCACAACGAGAATGCCGTACTTCAGCACTCAACACCGGAGGCTCTTGCCAACAGCGCAAGACTTAAGTACAAGATGGAGCATAATCTCTCTGCATATGCCCTCTATGACCTTGACGAGCAGCAGGGAGCAGACACTCTGGTATTCTCCTACGGAATAACAGCCGCCGCTGCCAGAGAAGCTGTATGTACCATGAGAAAGATGGGCAGTAGTGTTTCCATCCTTACTGCCAAAACCCTCTTCCCTGTTCTTCCTGAGTACCTTGAGATAACAAAAAGATACCGCAAGGTTGTTCTGGCTGAAGAAAACCTCTCTGGACAATACAGAGAAATCCTGTTCGGCAGAAACGGAAGAGAAGGTGTTTCCGGAGTGAACTGCATCGGCAGACTCATCACCCCTGAAGAGATTATTGAGGAGGTCTCTAAATGAGCGGCCTTTACCTTTCAACTGAAAACCAGCCGTTCTGCAGAGGCTGCGGTCATTCAATGGTGAGCAGAGCCCTTGAGAAAGCTCTCAGCAACATTGAGAACCTTAATCTGCTTGATCTTATCGTTGTAACCGACATAGGATGTATCGGCATAATAGACAAGCAGTTTAACTGCCACACAGTTCACGGACTTCACGGAAGAGCAGTTGCCCTTGCCACAGGAATCTCAATGGGGCTGAATGATCCTTCCAAGAAGATACTTGTCATGCTTGGCGACGGCGGAGCCACCATAGGTATGCAGCACATAATCGAGGCGGCACATCTTAACATCAATATGACAGTTATTGTGCACAACAACATGCTCTACGGAATGACCGGCGGACAGTCTTCAGGACTTACTCCTCTTGGATTCAAGACCCCTGCTGTTCCTGAAGGCAGAATTGATAATGGAATAGACATATGCAGTCTCGTTCACAGCGCCGGCGCTGCATATGCCAGACGCATCTATGCCCTTGGAGACTTCTCAGACGCACTTGAGGAAGCCTTGAGAGTAGACGGTTTCTCTCTGGTTGAAGCGGTGGAGTTCTGCCCCAGCCACGGCGTAAAGCACAATCCCGGCAAAAAGCTCAATGACCTTACTGAACCTGCAGGTCTCCTCCCTGTTCTTATGGAGAACAAGGACAAGAAACCCCATTCCCAGGCTCTCAGGTATCACACCGAATCTCTGCTCGACTCGGTGAAGAAAATAACCGTAAAGTACAACCACAACCTTGAAGGCAGAGCTACTGTGCTTCTTGCAGGCTCAGCCGGTGAAGGCGTGCAGTCTGCAGCTGAACTTCTTGCAAAGGCAGCAATGTCATGTGGTCTTTCTGTGACCAAAAAGGGAAGCTATCCTGTAACAGTCGGTGTAGGTTTCTCCCTCTCAGAACTGATTATATCAACTGAAGAAATTGACTTTACAGGAATAGAGACCATTGACACTGCTCTTGTAACCTCAGAAGAAGGAATGAAGAGAGCCCTTTCAAGGATAACTTCCATGAAGGAGGGAACCCTCTTCCTGGATTCTTCTCTGGAAGCCCCTGAAACATCAGCTGAAGTGAGAAAGCTGGACTACAGAAAACCTATGGGCGCAAGGACAGCAAGCCTTCTCAGTGCTGCCGACTTCATTCAGAAAAGCGGAATAATCCCTGTTGAATCGTTCTACGATGCCCTTGCAGCTTCAAGGCTCGGCAGTAAGATATCCAGAGAGAGAATAGAAACCGCGCTCTCTCAACTGACAGACTGAGTTATCTTTTGAACAGAATAACAGCCTGCATTCAGAATGGTGCAGGCTGTTCACAGTTAACAGGTTTAAGTAGAATCTGAAACCACTCAGGGTACAATCATTCTCTGGTATCAACGATTTCGAAAGGCATGAAAATGACTGCTATTTCAAAACGGGTCAGCGCAATGCAGCCTTCCCCAATAAGAAAGCTGGTTCCGCTTGCTGACAAGGCAAAGGCAAAGGGAATATCAGTATATCATCTCAACATAGGACAGCCGGATATTCCCACTCCGGAAGGTTACTGGAAATCAGTAAAGGAAAACTGTCCTGAGGTTCTCACCTACGGTCCCAGCCAGGGGCTTCCTTTTCTCAGAGAAGCCATATCATCCTACTACTGCAAAGCAGACATTCCAATTGACAAAGAGGAAATAATAGTAACCACAGGCGGCTCTGAAGCTGTGTTTTTCGCTTTCATGGTAACCTGTGATCCAGGCGACGAGGTAATATGCTTTGAGCCGTTCTACACAAACTACAACGGTTTTGCGGCAATGGCAGGAGTAAAGCTGGTTCCTGTTACCAGTAAGGCGGAAAACGGATTCCACCTTCCTCCTGCCCATGAGATAGAGGAAAAGATAACAAATCGTACTAAGGCCATTCTTATCTGCACACCGAACAACCCTACAGGAACAGTTCTAACCCTTGATGAACTGGCGGTTCTTTCCGGCCTTGTAAGAAAGCATAATCTTTTCCTCCTCTCTGATGAAGTTTACAGAGACTTTGTTTTTGACGGCGGAAGCCATACATCAACCCTGGAACTCAGTGAGATACAGGACAGGGTGATAGTAATGGATTCCATAAGCAAACGGTTCAGCTCCTGCGGAGCCCGTCTTGGAAACCTTATCAGCAGGAATAAAACAATAATGGATAGTGCTCTTAAGCTGGGACAGGCCAGGCTCTGCCCTCCTACAATAGCTCAGTATGGAGCAGCTTTTATCTACGAAAACCTCCATAAAGATTACTACGAAAATGTACGGGAAACATACCAGGGCCGAAGGGATCTGATGATAGACGAGCTTTCCGGAGTAAACGGAGTGTTCTTTCTGAAACCTGAGGGAGCATTTTACGCAACTCTTCGCATGCCTGTAAAGGATTCTGACAGATTCGCAGCATGGATGCTCACCGACTTCAGCATGAATGGCGAAACAACAATGGTGGCGCCTGCTGCAGGGTTCTATGCCACTTCCGGCCTTGGAGATGATCAGATAAGAATAGCATATGTTCTCTCGGATCATAAGATGAAGAAAGCGCTTCACATACTGAGAGAGGGGCTGAAAACCTATCTGAAACAGGAATAACCTCTACAGCAATTTGTACTGTGAGCCGCTGTCAGACCGGTAAAAGGGAGGAAACCTTAATAATACTGAAAATCACCATTCCTGATCTGACAGACAGATGCGCCGTTTGCCATGGCAGCTGCGTTTCTGCATTATCTGTGCTTAACACATTTCTCGCTGACAGGATGCACTAAGGAAAAACAGGTAGTTTGCAAAAAAATGATTCAAGGCTGGAAGGCCGGTGTCTCTGCCTGCAGAAAAATCTGACTGAGAACTGAACGACCCTCGACTACAAGTCGAGGGGTTCATGAACCGTCGATTTGAAATCGACTATCATCCTGTACGGGCTCACCTTCCTGTTCATCAATGTAAGCCTTTATCAGTTCGTCGGTGATGTTGCCAGTACTTACGGCAAGGTAGCCACGCGCCCAGAAGTGTCGGCCCCAGAACTTCTTTCGTAAATGAGGAAACTCCTGTAGCAAGACTCTGGAGCTTATCCCCTTAAGCCACTGCACTATCTTGCTGATATCATGATTCGGTCGATAGGAAATCAGTATGTGGATATGGTCAATGGCTACCTCGCCTGATATGACATGTATCTCATGTTCCATTGCTATCTGACGGATGAGATCACGCACTCGAAGTGCAACCTCGCCAACCAGAACTTTCTTTCGATACTTCGGAATCCAGACAAGGTGGACCTTGAGGTCAAACTTCGTATGGGAACCGAGTCTATAGTTTCTCATTGTGAAAATGTAATATGTGCTTCGCCTGAAGGCGAGGGGTTTCCACCATCCCCGGAAGAGACACTAACTGATTTTCACAAAATATAATGATTTTAACTTCAGAACATTCAGCTGAAATTTCACTGTCAGACGAAATTATTTCTGAATACACAAAGAAACAGAATGTGAAACCTTGATATTTCTAGAGATTTAGAGAATAAGATAAGAAATTGATTAAGAATACCTATTGATGCAAGGAAAACAGCAGACCAAACAATTGTAGCTTCTGACCCATTAACTATCCCATTGTTAACAAGATTCTTTGTTATCATAGGAATTGAAACAGATGCAAGCGTAAGCACTATAGTTATACATAAATATAGAACAACGCGCCTAGAACTCTTATTGAGTGAAACATTGAGAATTTTATAAATATTAAGCATAATATTGCAACCTACAATGTATCTATACTGTATCCAAATATAGTACCAGTATGAGCTTGTATTCCTACCATATATCCATTGCCATTATAGTCAATTATGCAAATTGACGAATCTGGCAAACAGTATGAATCCAAATAATTGCCATTTACATCAAATCTATCTATAACTGTTACAGGTGGATAATCACTATTATTGCCAGGTCCATACATTTCACCATTACTCATAAGATTAGTAAATATAGTATTTATTTCACCATGAGGACCAATCGACATGGATCTATATAATGGATATGCAATATCAAACCGCATATTAGAATCTTCATCATATGAATGTCCATGCTCAGTAATGCTAAAAGGCAATTCACGAATTTCAGTTGAAAAACAATGGCTATTTTCAAAATCTGCAAAAAACATTTTCATCTCAAAATGAGATAGGTACACTACTGTAGCAGGTTCAAGGTAAAGGCCATATATTTCGTAAACACTGCCACTATTAGGCCATTGCTCCCACTCTTCGCAACCAAAACTAAATAGTATGCTATCAGTGTTAATATCAAGACAATGAACATCACCTCCATCATGAATCTTGGAAAATACTAATATATGTGTAGAGTCAACAAAAGATACATCTTGTGGCCTATCGATTGATAATCTGCGCACATATGTTCCATCTCTATGTAAAAGCTCTATTGCTGATAATCCATTGTTAACGACAGCAATATAATCTCCACACACATCAACCTGTCCAATACCAGCAAAATGACCTGGTCCTTCCCCTGCTTCACCAAATGTCCATAAAACAGAACCTGTAGAGTCAATACAAATAAGGGATTGAAGAGCAGCATCAGTAACAAAAATAGTATCACCTTCTACCTTGACGAATACAGGATAATAAAACTGCGGATTAGGATCATCTTCACCGCCAAAATGATGAAGTCTCGTGATATTTAAATTGTATTGAGATGAGTCTTCCCATAAACCATCAGAAGATGATTCCATAAAATGTTCCCATTTTTGAAGAGTATCCTGCCACACACAGTTGTTCGAAACATTAGCAGATGGCATTAAAATATTATAATAGAATAATAAAAATATCAATAAAGCCGAAAGCAATATACTAAAAATATGCAGCATATTCTTATCAATCATAATAAGAACGAACGACCCTAATAATGTACATATATAACAAATATATACATAAATATAGAACTTTATTCATAATTACTCCTATATGGATTTGTTTTTCAATGCTTTACAGGTATGACGATATATAATAGTATTTATACGTCTTTTCCTGAGGGCACAAGCAAAAGAGTTTAGTCTAGACATTAAGGACCCAGATTCCATATATGCAACGCCCCTGCAGCCACCAAGGCAGATTCGTAAAAAAGCGCAATTTCCACACTTATCAATTTTCTTGTAATCAATATGATGTTGAGGATCTTGAGAAGCAATGGTCTGTTCCTGAATCCTGATTGCCATTACCGGTAAGTGAACCGAATACTTGACAGCAGGTTACCTTAAATGGCAGTATTGAGTAATGAGAATGCACATAAGAGAGGAGGCTGTAATGTCGCTTATATTTTTCATTTTGCTTCTGTCCAGACTGGGAGCAGGTATGATTCTTTTTCTTCTGGCAGCTTTCTTCTGGGGATAAGCTTTCTGTAATCTTGCAGGTAACTTTAAGTTACTCGGGAATGCATGGACGGTGAAAGTTTCATGGGGAGGCTGATTTCATTATTCATGGTTCATAAGACAGTTATCGGGACTGAAGTATTCCAGAGGCGCACAGGTTAATGTGCGCCTCTGGAAGTTTACTGTTTCAGCGAACCACTGAGATTCTGCAGGAAGCTTTACCTGCTCTTATCAGGTATATACCTTGTGGAATTGTGGAGACATCAAATGTCCATAAGTCTCCTGAACTGCCTGCAGCTGCACATATTCTTCGTCCTGAAAGGCTGTAAAGAGCCGGAGTGCTGCTGTTGGCCGGAGGAAGTGCAACCTGAACCACAGAGGAAGCAGGTGATGGGAAAGCTGAGATTCCTGCATGGGGATTTACAGGAATGAAGCAGTCACCTTCAACTGAGCTTCCTGCTGATCTGGATGCTTCAAGAGCCATGCAGCTGGATATTCCTGAATAGCCTGCAACCTCAGCGTGATTCTCGTCGTATCCTTTTACTGTTCCATCATGGTAGTTCGCCACCCAGAGGATGTTGTTTTCATCAACAGAGAGCCCTGAACCTCCAGGATACTGGGAAGCTTCTTCCAGGGTTGCAGTAACTGTGTTGATGCTGATAACTCCCTGCCCGTAGACATCTCCTACATAAAGCAGATCTCCCCGCATTACGCCAAAGGCAGGAGCGAATCCGGTTTGTATCACATTTGATACTGTTCCTGTAGCAGTTTCGATAACATGGATTTCTCCATCATTTGCAGTGTAGGAACCTGTGCAAATTGCATATACCTGATCTACACCGTCCCATGTGCAGCCCTGTGTGTTGGTAAAGGTTGTAATAGTGTCCACCGGCAGCATCGTGTTCAGGTCGGCCACTACCACCTTGTCACTGGACATCCATCCGCCGCAGGCTGCGTATATACTGTCACCAACCACTGCAAACCATTCAGGGTTGGGGCCGACTCCTGTTATTTCTCCAATGATTGTCATAGTGGAAGCGTTTACCAGAATAATGGAGTTATTTACTGCAGATGAGACTGCCAGCGTATCCCCCTTGACATGCTCCACAGCCCAGCAGTTATAGCCGGAACCGATTCCAAGTATTTCCACCTGCCAGGTTTCAGGGTCTATCTTCTGAAGGGTGCAGTCATCACTGCCTGAATTGACCACATAAAAGTGTTCCTGAAACCATAGAATATCGTTGGGCCACTGCCCTGGTGTTACCACATCAGGTGTTACAGTGCCTGTTTCAGTATCAATACAGGTAACATTGTTGGTTGTGGAGAGAACCAGCAGTTTAGGAGCATACAGCATAAGCATTGTAATCAGTGCTGTTTTTATCATTTCAAGCCTTTCAGTTCAGAACCATAAGTCTGGCTGTTGAAAATCCCGCAGTAGTTTCCAGTTTTACAAAGTGAATTCCTGACGGCAGTTCTGATGTGCTGAGTATGACAGTGCCAGGGGCGTAAACCGGTTCAGATCCAACCAGTCTTCCGGAAGCATTGTACAGTTTTAGCGATGCCTGGGAGTTTTCCGGAAAACTGCAGTTCAGATAAGCAAAACCCTCAACAGGATTTTCAATTGCATCAACGGCTACAACATGTTCAGAAACTTCTTCTGTGAAGTCTGCCACTTCGACCCATCCGCCAAATATGTTGCCCCCGTATACACCCATATCACAGATTAGTGTTCCCAGAGCAGGCCAGAGGGGATTGCCAGGGTTCGCCGGGGCCTCTGTGTCATTGCAGGAAGCTGACGGGTTGCCGCCATCTATGCACGGTGAACCTGTGCCCAGATGATAGGCGCTGAGGCCTCCATTTTCGAAGAGGGGATCTTCATCAATCATTCCGTCTCCCCAGGAAAGTGTTGCAGAGCCTTCCAAAAGCACTGCAGTTTCACCGCCCTGAAAGTCAGACCAGGTGAAAGTGCCTGTGCCGTTGTACAGGTTACACTGTGCCCCTGCCGGTGCGGTGTTGCCCCAGAAGATGGAGTTTGTAACTGTGATATTGGAGTTGTAACCGTATAGTCCTCCTGATGATGTTGTACCGGTGTTGTTAGCAACTGTGCAGTTGTCTGCAGTTATGGTACCACCGATAATGCCGGCGATAGCACCGCCTTTGCCTGCTTCATTACCGTACAAAAGGTTGTTTTCTGCTGTGCAGGGGGAGTTGTATGCAGATGTGATTCCTGCACCTGTGCTGCAGGAATTGTTCCTGATAACATTTGCTCTTATCTCTGCAGATGAGCTGGAAATATAGATTCCGGCGCCGAAGTGTTCAGCTGTGTTGTTTTCAACGATGTTGAATTCTATAAGAGGGTTGCCGCCAAGGTAGCAGAGTATTCCGCCTCCGTGGAATCCAGTGTTCTGCCTGATGATGTTGTTGGTAATGGTGGGAGATGAACCGGTACAGTTGATACCTCCGCCGTAGTAGTAAGGTGAGATTAATGTTCCGGTTCCGTTCTGAAGTGTAAATCCGTTAAGAACAGCATCTCTTGTTTCAGAGGATGTGAACCGGACTACACTTCCTGAACCTTGTGCATCAATTATGGTTGTTTCCGGACCGTCTGTACTGGCAACAACTACAGATTTTCCTGAGAAATTGATGTTTTCGTTGTAGGTTCCCGGTGATACCAGTACAGTATCTCCAGCTGCTGCAGCATCAATTGCAGACTGTATTTGTGAGTAGTCTTCCGGAACTGTAATTATCGCCGCATAGTTCAGTGCTGCTGCAGAGAGCAGCAGGATGACAAGGCGCATTTTGCACCCCTTTCAGTATTCGGGTTACCCGCCCGATTAATGAAGAATCCGAAAGGAATATCCTTTACGGTTCTCTCAGAAGGTATTCGGACTTACGGGCGCTGTTGCCTAATCACCTTGACTTCCCGAAGATTACCCTTCAGTGTCGTAGTAAGGTTTTCGTTCCCGTTTACCGCTGCGGGACAGTTCCGGATTTTCACCGGATTCCCTTATCTGAGAGACACCCGAATATAGCAGAATTTGACTGTGTTCAGATGACCCCTGCCAGCATAAAGGCAGCAAAGATCATCATGGCTCCTCCAGAGAGTATGTGAAGAAACTTCTCCAGTTTTTCTCCTTTGTGGGGGTCTTTGAGTATTTTCTTCATGGTACTTCTGAATAAAACAGCAATAAGCCCTGTTACTGCCAGAAGAACACCCATTCCTGCGACATTGCCAGCACAGAGATCATTCCTGCAACATAAGCTTTTTGGAATACAGCAAGAATCATTATTGCAGATGCGCCAGGGCATGGAACTGCACCTGAAGCTATAAGGGCTTTGAATCCCTTACTCTTACCACTTTGGGAATGTCTTAGTCCAGAGAGAAGCATCCATATGCCGATTGCCAGTATTAACGCCCATGTTATCATCATAAGGATGTTGTGTGTGGTGTTCACAGAAGTGGAGAGTGGTCTTGTGGTAAGAAAGAAAAAACCGCCCACAAGGAGTACTGCACTCAGGGCATGGACTGCTGCCATTCCTTTAACAGGTGCGTACCCTTCGCCGAGAAAATAGGTAATGAGGATTCCCTTTCTGTGCCCGGGCCCCAGCGCATGGAGCAGACCAAAGAGAAATGATGCTCCCAGAAGTATGTGAAGACTGCTGCCGTTCATTGCTCCTGCTATTGCATTTTGCATTTCCCGCTGGAGGTTAGTACTTCTTGATGACAAACTGTACCACAATGAGTTGTCCGGTTGAACAGGGGATAGCTTCGCCTCACCCTGCCCGGTAAGAAACGGATTGTTCCGGGCAAAACAGAGTGCCGAGAATAGCAGCAGTATGATTCTTATCAATTCAGGTAGACCACAAGCTGCTGGGGGTATTCTGTGCCGGAGTAGCTCGCTCCTTCTCTGGCAACTGAAACCTCACCTCAGTAGGGGATTTCCACATCGCTGTTCTGAACTATTTCGCAGGTGGCTGTATCTGAACCTGAAATACTTATCGGGTTACCTTCCCTGTAAAGGATATCACAATAAAATGTACTGTCGTAGATGGCTACTTTGAATGTGCCGTTATGCACCTCTACATTGAAGGGGTAGAAGAATCTGTACACCATGGTTCCGTTTTCCATATACACCTGGAATTCTTCGGTGCCTGATGCCTGAAGGAGAGAGTGGTTCCATTTACATCAACAAAAATAGTCAGAACTCTCAAGGTTGGAGAATGCATTCTGAAACACCTGTTCAGTTTCAGCAGGAGAGAATACGCCGTTTCTGTCACAGTCAAAGTCTGTTGTGATGGCAGCAGTGAACATCGAATCAAAATACCAAGTTATCTCAAGCCCCGCAAGAGTTGAACCTGAAAGTAATACAGCCATCTCAGTGTCTATGAACATGTGCGGATGTCCGAAAATTAATAATGTAAAAAAGATAATTATGAATAGGGATGTTCGCAAGGCAGACTCCTGTTCAGCCTAATTTGAAGATATCATTTTCTTCAAATCCTTCATCTTTGAAGGAAGCCGGCAGAGGAATTTCCCAGGAGTTGAGGGTTTTTACTATGGCTTCATCTGTGAGATCAAGTTTGTCCACAGGCATTCTATCCCTCATATGACGGAGAAAGGCATCCATCGCATACTCCCTGTTCCGTCTTATGGAACCAATTCCACCGTTATCTCGACTGACGCAGCCTTCCAGAGAGTCTTGGGAGAGGAATGAATCAATTGCATTGCGGACAGTATTCGGGTCAACCAGTGTGCCTAATTTAGAGAGAATCTCATTCATAGCTTGAACATAGTTCTGTTTGGAGTCTTCATCAAGATAGAGGTTCATGCCTACATTCAGTTTCTCAATATTGTCCAGGAAGTTTTCGAAAAGATCGGGACAAATCAGACCACCATGCTGAGGAGCGATAAGTTTCAGGTTTTTAAGAAGCGGTTTTATTCTTTCTGAGGCGTAACTGACTGCATTTCTACTGGGCATGTATTCTCTGTGAAACTCTGCAATTCCCTTCCATGAGTCTTTGGTAGCATTAAGTTCACTGTTTGATTTTTCACCAAGCAGGCTGCCTGAGAAAAGAACTCCTGTCTCTGGGTCATGCAGCATCGTTGCTCCTCTTGTAAAGCAATAAGGAGTGAGGATAAAATTGATTTTATGTCCTGTTTTCAGGTCAGCAGAAAGGTCTTTGAAGCTTTCAACAGACTTAAAGCTTGAAGAGCTTAAGCCATAGAACTTGGCATGTCGCCAGGTATGCTTAGAGGAAATTACTGCGCACCTGGGATTAAGCTTCTGAAAGTATGCAGTATTGTATGCAGCATCAGGCTCATGGCTGCTGAGGAAAACCATGTGCAGGTTATCAACTCCTCCGATCAGTGATGTTAATTTATCCATGAGAGGGGAGAGGTCATCAGGAACACCGGGATCAATAAGGAGATTAAGACATCTTTCGTCGTTGCGGAACACTCTGAGATAAATGTTTCGCTCAAGAGTCGTTTCCTGCCGTTTACCCAGCCACCAAGTTCCAGGAGCTATTTCAACAGGCTCATCAGGATTCAGTAACACCGATTCACAGGTTTTCGATTCATCATCTTTCTCAATTTGAGAACAGTTTTCCTGCTTTGTATCACTTTCCTCTTCTGAATGCGGATTCTTTTCAGATGAGAAGGAAGTCATTGCAGTTTTCTCTTTCTCCGTCTTTTCTTCAGAAGAGCCATTTTTTAAACCTATCTCCGGAAAAGCATTGGTTTCAGGTTTTTCTTCAGTGTTTTCTTCAGAGTTGTTTGGCGCGTTATCTGTTTCTATTTCCTCAGTGGTATTATCCTCATGCCCTACTGACCGATTTTCCTGCGGTTTGGCAGAAGAGATTCTGTCAAAGCTGAAAGCGGATTCTGACACCTCACCGGCAAAAACTGATATTTCAGTCATCGGAAGGCTCATGAATGCTCGGGCAGCTTCGATGCTCAGTTCTCTGGAACCATTATCCATCTGCCTTTTCAGTGCGACTCTGGCCTTATCTATCTCATCAATTTCCTTGTTACGCTTCCTTTTAGCGCTTCGGGAAAGTGAATCTACATCTGTTTTGTTATGGCTGTTGATGAATCTGGTGCAGATCTTGCCTACAGCGAAGATAGCAGCTTTTCTTGTGCCAATATCCTCTTTATCATTCTCAAAGGTAGAAATAAGAGCCTTTAATGCATCAGTGGTTCCTATATATCCCAGAGCGTCAGCAGCAGATGCTCTTATTTCCGTATCGTTCTTGTATCCCAGAGCTTTTATTAGTTTTTTCTCATCCTTGTCAGAGGAGAGTTTTTCAATGTCAGGAACCTTAACCATGAAGAATCCACCTATCGAATATTGTACACTGCATTATCTGAGTGCACAAAAAACTGAATAAATAGCATTGTTTCTTAAACTGCCTGAACCCATCGCAGCAGCCCAGTGAAAGATATACCTCTCACGGTATTTCGGTCAAGAACCGGCAGAAGGTAGTTCTGAAACCCCGTTTGCCATTTGGGAGACAAGCTAATATGTTTAGGGAAGACTAAATCAGGAGGGTTTATGAAACTCAGTTCCAGTCTTGAAGACTACCTTGAAACTATATATGAAATAGTGGAAGAGAAGGGTGCTGCCAAGCCAAGAGATATTGCAAGAGGCAGAGATGTGGCAGCTTCATCGGTTACTTCGGCGCTGAAGCATCTGGCAAGGCTGGGGCTTGTTAACCACGCTCCTTACGATCTTGTCACGCTGACAGAAGAGGGCGAGCAGCTGGCTAAAGCTGTTACAAGGAAGCATTCAGTACTGAAGGAGTTTTTCGAGAAGGTTCTGGAGATTGATGAAGAGACTGCTGACAGCTGTGCCTGTGGAATTGAACATGTCATTCCTGATGATGTTCTGACAAGGTTCATTGCGTATCTGAAATTTGTCGAGAAGTGCGGTTTTTCAGGTCGCAGATGGCAGGAGGGCACAGGCTTTGTCTGCAACTGCATTACGCACAAAACCGAAGAAGATGACAGCCTGGAAGATTCAGTTCTCTAGTTTTTTTCTTTTCTGTACGGCTGGCTAAGGCCATCTTTAAAATAATTATATGCCATTGAAAATTAATCATATGCAGATTTATACCTTTTCTGGATTTTAACTTTCAAATTCAGTGCAAGCACACATTCAGGTGTTTATTTCTTTGTCTCATTCATCATGTATTGTTCTGTAAGATATTGTAATAGTATGGGCTGAAAAAAACTATGGTTTGCACAGTCTTCTGCATTCTGTCCGGTGATGCTGCTATCTGTTACATTTTCTGAACACTGTCAGGAAGTTTGTAGATAATCATATTATCTCTGCTGCTGCATGAGCATCCTGTACAGCTTCTGGTGCTGCAGCCTGCGTCAAGCACTTCTATTCTGCCTTTTCTTACAAGCATTTCAAGCATAGGTTCAAGAGCTGATGCTTCCATATCAAGGATAAGGGCAAGCTCTCTGAGGGAGAGCCTGCCCCTTTCATTGAGAAGTCCCTGAATTCTTCTCAGCAAATCAGACCTTAAGTGTCTTTTTGTGGCCCATGATCTTCATTGACCAGAACATCAGAACAAGCATAATCAGCGAAACTGCAACCCACATTACCGAAGTGCCTGCACCGAAATTGGCAATGTTGTAGAAGAGGGTACTGATTATCCATGCCAGCAGTGTGAGGTATACGGTGGCAAGTATGGTCCATCCCAGGTTGGTTTCCCTGTAAATGGCAGCAATGGCAGCAACACAGGGAGCGTAGATCAGAATAAAGAGAAGGTAGGCGTAAGCGCTGGTATTACCATTGAATCTGCTTCTCATCACATCGAATGTGGTAAGGTTTACCTCCACAGCTTCAGCTGCAGTTTCCGCATCTTCCAGATCTGCCGTAATACCTGTTCCCGCAGGGTCACTCAGGGAGCTTCCGAAATCAGCGAAACCGTCTTTGACAGCTGTGAATGATTCGGATATTCCTCCGAGGAAATCAAAGCCTTCTTCTTCAGCTTCTTCTTCAGGAATATCAACCATTGTGGTGTAGAGGTTGTCCAGTGTTCCCACAACAGCTTCCTTTGCGAAGATTCCAGTAAAGAGCCCAACGGCAGCAGGCCAGTTGTTTTCCTCTATGCCCATAGGCGTGAAAACAGGAACCACAGCCTTGCCTATCGCAGATAGAACTGAGTTCTCAGAGTCCTGATTACCGAATGAGCCGTCGGTGCCGATTGAATTCAGGAAACTGAGTACGATAACCACCATAACTATCACCAGACCTGCCCTGAAAATGAAACTCTTGAGCCTGGTCATGGTGTGGTACATTATTCCCTTGAATGTGGGCATGTGATAGGGGGGAAGCTCCATGACGAATGTGGATGCCTCACCTTTCAGCATGGTCTTCTTGAAGAGAAGGCCGGTGAGAACTGCAAGGAGTATGCCTGCCGCATAGAGGCTGAAGAGAATTGTTCCACCGCTCTGCGGAAAGAACACCGCCACGAAAAGGGCGTATACAGGAAGCCGTGCTCCGCAGGACATGAAGGGGTTCATCATTATGGTGAGCATTCTGTCTCTGTTGTTCTCAAGGGTTCTTGTTGCCATTATCGCCGGCACATTGCATCCGAATCCTACAAGCATGGGAATGAAGGCCTTCCCTGGAAGTCCTACGGTTCTGAGGAATCTGTCCATTACGAAAGCCGCCCTTGCCATGTATCCTGAGTCCTCAAGTATAGAGAGGAAGAGAAAGATCATGAAAATAGGCGGAATGAAGGTGGCAACAGTCTGAATACCTCCGCCGATACCGTCGGCCAGGAAGGTTATTACCAGATCAGGCGCGCCAATGGAGGCTAGAAGAACTCCGAAGCCGTCAACAAAGATGGTACCGGTGAAGATGTCGAAGAAGTCAATGAAGGGACCGGAGAAATTAATGGTTCCTACGAACACAAGGTACATGATACCCAGAAAGAGGGGAATGCCCAGGAACCTGTTGAGAACAAAGCTGTCCAGCTTGTCTGATACAGTTCTGCGCACTTCATGCTTTCTGTTCACCACATCTTTCGTAAGACCGTGAATGAAACCGTACCTGCCGTCGGCAAGCACCATGTCTATCTCATCTCCTGTATGTTTCTCAACTGTAGATATCTCTTCTGAAAGCGCTTTCTCAGGCAAACTGCCTGCACACAGTTCTTTTGCGTACTCATCACCTTCCAGGAGCCTGAGAGCAAGCCACCTTGCATCTACCTTCTTCTCCTGAGCAACAGTTTTGATTTCATTTTCTATTCTTTTTACTGCGTTTTCAAGTATCTCATCGTAACTTACAGAAGCAGGAGAAATATTTCTCTCTTTGCCTGCTTTAAAAATAACATCTTTCAGGTTCTCAACACCTTTTTCCTTTGAAGCAGTAACAGGTACCACAGGGCATCCAAGGTGTTCAGAAAGGTGATTGATATCAATGCCCAGTCTGCGTTTTTCAGCCAGGTCCATCATGTTCAGCGCAACTATGACAGGTACCTTCATCTCAAGCAGCTGAGTGGTGAGGAAAAGGTTTCGTTCCAGGTTGCAGGCATCAACAATGTTAACAACCAGGTCCGGTTTTTCTTCAAGGATGTACTTTCTGGCGATAGCTTCATCCAGAGAAAAAGCAGTGAAAGAGTAAATACCTGGAAGATCAGTAACTTCAATCAGGTTTTCTTTGTATCTGTATGAACCTTCCAGCTTTTCGACAGTAACTCCGGGCCAGTTGCCGACCCTTTGTTTTGAACCGGTAAGAGCGTTTAGAAGGGTGGTCTTTCCCACATTGGGGTTACCTACCACAGCAATATTCAGTGCAGGTTTTTCCATATCAGTTCTTCTCCACAAGAAGCACTTCAGCTTCCTTCGCTCTGAGGCTTATCTTCTGGGAATCTGTTTCAATTTCAACAGGATCTCCCAGAGGGGCCTTTCTTACCATTGTGAAGTTTACTCCTCTCACAAGCCCCATTCGTAAGAGCTTCTGACGGTACTCTCTTTCACATTTGGCAATACCGGTGACGGTACCGGAATCGCCAGCGGACATTTCGCTTAGCTTCATATCAACCAGCTTTCTCTACAAGGATTTTTGAGGCCATGGCCATATCCAGCATTATTCGTACAGAACCCACCGAGACAAGCATCATACCTTCATCACCTTCTGCTTTTACAACAGTGATATCAGTTCCTTGAAAAATACCCATGGAAGACATTTTCTCCCTGCTGTTTCTTCCTCCTGTGAAAGCGGAAACAGTTGCGGACATCCCTTCAGAAAGATCAGTCAGGAAAATGACATTCTGACTGCGCATACTGCCGTGACTGCCATGATGTCTGTTCTTAGAACGGAACCCGAACATGAATTGTCCTCTCGCCAAGAATGTTAGATAGAGCTAAAATAACTTTCCTGATGGAATTGTCAACTTCCTATACTGTAGAAAAATGTGAGCAGTTTCAACGGGCCTGTTTTGAAAGACTTCAGCAAAAAGCAAATGTGAATTCTGACTGGCTCCGGCCGCTGCAAACCAATACTGGAATCAGCTGAAGCGTTTTGTGTTGAATCACAGGAATGTGTTTTGTATCAGGTTGTTCAACAAGGGACTGTTTTCCATGTCTGGAATTAGCTGACAGCTTGTACTCTGAACATCTTGAGCATAATCACAAACAGAGTATCAAAAAGCCGGGACAGGTGAGATGGATGACCATGGCGGAGGTATGAAAGCGGCTTTCAAGGTTCAAAGCCGACAGGCCGGGAAGCTGTAACAGCCTCCCGGCCTGAACGAAGGATCAGAACAAGTCGTATCCTATGGAGAAACCGACAGACTTCTGAAGTGTAAGGTCAGTTGTCTTTATGAGGGAGGCGTCGAAGTTAAGACTTATTCGGTTCTCAATGTAGAAGATGAACGAGTTGGTGATTGTATGGGTGGAAACTGTATTACTGACAGCTCCAGAACCTGAACCGATTGTTGTCTTGTCTGCAACAAACTGATATTGCACTCTGTCATCGAACTTGTCAGATATCTCGAAACTGAAGCTTGAAGTTGCTGCGAAGTTGTAGGAATCGCCGAATTCCTTAAGGTTGCTTGTGAAAAGCGCTGACTGGTTGAACTGGCTTCTCAAGCTGAAGGGGTAGGCAAAGTTTCCGAATATCTCCATTACAGGATCTTCAGTATCCTCACTGTAAGGATTTGACAGCTCGTAGCCTACACCTGCGCCAACTCTGTAGCCATAGTACCTGTCTCTCACAACTTCGTTGTCTAGTACCTGCATTATTCTGTAGAGAGCCACTGCTTCCAGAACATCAATCTGCTCGGATTCCTCGAGAACTTCCTCAATAGCCAGGTAGTAGTCTCTCTGAATCTCGTATGAAGATGCGTTGTCAATTTCGCTTGCCAGAGCTATCAAAACCGCATCCTCAAGGGCTCCGTTTATAGTTCCCTCTTCCTGTAGCTCCTCCTGAATACGAAGGGCTTTAGCCATGGAGGTGGCATTTATGTATCTTCCGTATCCTGCTCCTAAAAAGGTGCTGGCATCCAGATGGTCGTAGTCTGTCTGGCTGGCGAGGTGCAGAGAAGTATAGCCGAAGATATCTCCGGAAAGGTACTTGTGAATCTCTCCATCAAGAAGCACTGTGTACTGGGTTTCATCCAATGAGTCTGGAGCAAGGCCGTCATAGGTAAGACCGCCGCTTGAGTTGACGCTCCATCCGAATGGAAGCGATTCATAGAAATTGTTGTAGATGTAGTTGACTGAACCGTTGTTGGTAGTTGTGCTGTCTTGACCGAGGTAGCTGTAGAACGCTGAGAGATCCATGTCAAACAGCGAGCTGACAGGTGGATTGTAGTCTCTGATGCCTATTGCTGAAGCTGAACTGAGGATACCGAAAAGCATCACCGCGCAAAGTAACGAAGCTGACCTTAACATCAGAAATCCTTCTTTCTTTTAAGGGCCTAAAAATTTTTTATTGTAACATAAATATACTCGATAAACTCTTTCGTCAATATACCTCCTTCCGTGAATCATACAAACAAATTATAAGCCAAATCCAGCAATCGTCAATAGTGTGATGAATACGCTTCCGGAAATCCGGTTCAATTCTTTTTCGGCTGGCTGTCCTGTCAAACCTCAGATGACGGATTCTGCTTATCTGCCCAGGCAGCGTTGCAGACTCGGTTACATGGCCTCCGGCTATGCGCCTCACCTGAACAGATAATAACTGCGCATACTCTCCACATCCGAAGAATGACAGGACACTGATATGGTTGGACCTGTCAAGTTGAGCTTACCTTGTTCGATTTTCTTTCCCTTCTCTCAGGGGATCAGCGGCCGGTGTCAGTCCATCGATGGTCTGATCATACTGATATCCGCCGGTTGGTTACCGCATTTCATCTATTCGTCTGGGGTTTCCTCAGTCTAGTACCGTGCATACAGAATGCTCTGCGCACATAATGTCCTCGAGGGTTTCCCACACCTGATGATAACACCTGCCGCTGACCCGTTCATTATATACTCTGTCCTATCGCCCAGATAAACCCGGCAAGCTCGCGCGCAACTGCAATGCAGACTTTGTTTTTGGGTTTACCGGCCATGATTAGTCTCATGTACTTCCGATGCAGTCTTTCCTGAGCCTTCCAGGTAATCCTCTGAACTCGCTCCGGTAAATCCCTGTTTCGCTGAGCAATAACCCTTGTTTTGCATGGCTTATGTCTGTAGTGCCACGCTGCCTCTACAAGCAGCCGTCTGACAAGTACATTCCCCCATCGGGTAATTGAGCTCCGCTTTTCTCGTGACCCAGACGAGTGTTCAGAAGGGACAAGACCCACATAAGACATAAATCTACCGGCTTTTGAGAATCTTCTCAGATCACCGACTTCTGCTGCTATGGCAACTGCAGACAGGAAAGCTATGCCCCGCAAACCCTGCAGACTATCCACAAGGCTGCTCTGTTCCCAGTGGCTGCTGTAGAGCCTTAGATCCCTCTCTATGTTGCTGACCCTTTCATCAAGCAGCTCTGTATGTCTCAGGTAATCAGCAAGGGTTACATTGTCTGCTTCCTCAAGGAACTTCTGCGAGTGAACCCACCGAATGTGCCTGGTTCCCCACTTCGTCTTCTGCGGATATGTCCTGCCCTTGCGGAGCAGGAACTGGTTCAGTTGCTGCCTTGATTTGAGACGGGCAATTCTGGCATCTTCTCTAAGCCTCACAAGATTTTTGATGCTCTCTGTAGTTTCATCCGGTACCCACACCTCTGTGAGATCTCCCGAACGCAGGTAATGAGCAAGGTTCTCAGCATCAAGTCTGTCGGTCTTGACCCTTTTGCCGCTCTGCCTGGGTATCAGAGACGGAGCTACTACTTTGCAGTTAAGTCCCGCATCAGATAAAGCCCGGTAAACTGTATAGCCTCCAGGTCCTGCCTCATAGCAGCATCTGATGCCTTCCCTGGGACCTAGTTTGCTGATCTGCCTGATGAGCTTACCGTTCTCTCCAGGAACAGAACACAGATACTTTGCCGGTTCTCGGCCAGATTCAGCAACGGCTATCTTGATACTATCCTTATGGACATCAAGACCAACATACCTTATTAACACAGTGGACCACCCTTCTGGTTGTAGTTACTGACAAGGGTAAGGTACCCTGATCAGCGGTGGTGGTCCAACCATTATGTCTAGTATTATCTTTCCTGAAACTGGATGCCTTCAAAAGACAAGCGAATCAGAATCGCAGAATTCGTGCCATCGTTTATTCGTCTTTTAGCCAGGCTTGCATATAGCAAAGTTAAGAATATCTTTTCCAGAATCTCTTTTTGAAAATACTGCAGATTTACTGGAATTGTGTTTCTCCATTTCAATGCTTCATACTGAATTCACCGACGGTTTCAGGATGTTAGTCAATAGTTTAAAGCAGCTTGCGGGAAGGAAGCTCCGGAGTGCAGCTGTTGACTGCGAATAGTGCAGGGTATTTCAGAGGAGGAGTTGACAATGAGTGTGAAAAAATTATATCACCACCAGGTGACACTGTATGGTGACATGAGAAGGGACATCTGATAATGGGAAGATCAGATGATCAGGTAAAAGAGAATCATTACCATTGCTGCAAAGCTTCATTACAGAAATTCCGGTGTGAGAGTAAGGCTTTGTGATGCGGCATTTGCATACGATATGGGAAACACATATGAACTTTCACAGCATGAACAACCTTTTCAGCGATTGTCTCAAAGCTGCAATAGCCGAAATGAATGAGATACTTTACCGGCATTCAGCCAAGAGCATTCCTCTGGTCGAGAAGCTGAGACTTATATCAATAGATCTGATCTCCCTCAGTAAAAACCGGCCAGGGGTGATAAGACTATTTTGGAGAAGCTCCAACAGCTGGAAGCAGCATTTCTTCTCAGAAGCGGTTGAAGTAATGCGGTATGGTGAAAAATCAGGTGAACTCAAAAAAGAAGTGGACATCAGAATGGCTACTCTGATGTTTTTCGGGACACTATTTGCAATCCTTGAAGGTGATAGCGAATTTCCCGTTGAACCAACTACAGTCATATCACTTGTGTTTTCAGGAATAGGGAAGGAGGCTGATGAGTATTCTACTGAAGACTGCTGATGCTTGCCATTTTATCCTCAAGATAGTTTTATCAGACTTATTTATTTTCTTATTTTCCTCTTATTGCAGCAAAGGAGAGTCATGAAATCTGACTGTGTGGAATTCAGTCTGGCACACAGATGGACATTCCTGATATGTGTTCCAATAATACTGCTTCCTTTCAGCTGGATATTGTTTGGAACAGGGAGTCCTTTGATGCTCATCTCTGTGACAACAGTTTATCTGGGACTAATCTTTTCATCTGATTTCAGGAGTATTGTATGCAGAAAAACTATGCAGAAAACAAAAAAAGTCCAACAGGTTGATAAATCTGTTAAATACCTCATTGCCACAGCCCTTTTTCTCTATGTGCTTCATCTGCTCGGCGCTGAACAAGGGCTTCGAATAATTGATCTGGACAGAGAATGCAGTTTGGGAACCGTTTACTCTGCCTTTCTTCTCCTCCTGGTCAGCTTACTTTGCTTTTCTCTGTCCAAGATCAGAAAGAAGGTATCCGAAAAGAGGTACTTCAGCTTTCTCACTGCTCTCTTTGCTGTGATCAGCATGGATGAGCTGCAGGAATTTCACAGGCAGCTTCCAAAATATCTGGTTGAAGCTGTTACAGGAAGTGATATAGGCTATACATATGGAAATACTGTTGTATGGGTTGCAGTGCTTGCTCCTATCATGATTGCAGTCTTTATTATGATTATAAAATACTCTTATAGTTTTTTTCCTAAAAAGGCCAGGTGGTATGCGCTGGCTGGAGTGATATTCTGGGGAGTTGCAGTGGCCCTTGAGGGAACCATAGGAGTGGATATCATTCCGAGAACGGTGGAGTCAGGTCTGGAAGAGGTCTTTGAAATGCTGGGTACTGTTCTTTTCGGAGCTTCTGCTTCCACATCTCTTCAGATTGAACAGAAGGAAAGTAATGCCTGTTAGAGATTCGGAAAAGACAAAACAGAAAATCATTGAGGCTGTTGAGCGAATTCTGATAGAAAAAGGCTATACCGGTATTGGAGTAAATGCTGTAGCCAGGGAAGCAGGAGTTGATAAGGTACTGATATACAGGTATTTCGGATCTATGGAAGGTTTGCTGAGATCGTTTCGCAATAAATACGATAAGAACATGGTCAAAATTGATGAAAGCTATTCTGTCCCTGAGGATTCTTCCTTCTCAGAATCAGTTGCAAAGGTGATTATGAGGGTCTTCAACAGTTTCAGAAAAGACAAGCTGGCAAGAGAAGTTGCCGTATGGGAGCTGAGTGATAGCAATCCGCTTACTGTATCTTTTCTGAAGGACATTGAGCAGCGGCAGATGCAGATGCTCAGAGAGCTTAAGAGTGATCTTTCCCCTGACGAAGTAACAGCCATGACAATAATAGCTTCAGGGCTGATCTTCATGGTGTTGAGACAGAGCGTTAAGAAGCCTGTGATGAGGCTGGATCTGGATGATCCTGTAATTGCAGAATCTATAGAGAAAAATCTTAACAGCCTTATTAAAGGATACTACACAGACACAGGGGGTAAAGAATGATGAATTGCAGAAAGGCGTTACTCCTTCAGCTGCTTATTATTGCTGCATGCAGTTCTCAGAATGCTCCAGAGTCGGAACCTATACCAGTGATGGTTAAGGTGCTGGATACTGAGATGATCTCTGAAATAATATATGCTCCCTGCAGACTCCAGGCTGGAGAGGAAGCTGTGATATCCGTTCCGGCTCCTGCCAAAATTGAGGAAGTTCATGTTTCTTCCGGAGATACTGTTGAGGCAGGAGCCAGGCTTATCTCACTGGGAACTGATGACATGAGAGCTGCTGAAGTACTCTCTGCTGCAGCTGCGGTTACAGCTGCCAGAGCAGCAGAGGAGTACTCATCATCTAACCTTGACAGATCCGCCAGACTCTTCGAGGAAAACGCTCTGAGTCCCAGTGACTATGAAGCGGCACAGGCTGCCGCAAGCGCCGCGGCGGCAACAGTGAGACAGGCTCAGGCAGGTTACACAGCTGCTTTGGCCTCGTTCGGGCGGAATTGTGTCAGAGCGCCTTTCAGCGGAACTATTGGAAGAGTGCTGGCCACCAGAGGGAACCCTGCTTCAGGACCTCTGCTGAGCATATACTCTTCAGAGGTTCTTGAAGCTGAGCTTCTAGTATCACCTGTTCATGCTCTCTCTCTCAGGGAAGGGCTTCCTGTTATCTTTCAGACAGAGTATTTCCCAGGTAGAATTTTCTCCGGATCGTTGATCTCAGTTTCTCGTTCAGCTGATCCGGTTTCCGGTCTTGTATCAATGGCTGCTCAGATAAACGATACCACAGGTTCCCTGGTTCCAGGTCTTTCCGGTATGGCATTGATTCTCACAAGGACAAGCGAAAATGCCGTAGTTCTAAGTGAATCATTCATGATCCCCCTTGATGATCAGTACTCCTGGCAGGTTGTTCTCTATGAAGATGGAAGAGCACACATAACAGAGGTGAGAACAGGTATCGTCAGTGGAACAGACCATGAGATAATTCATGGACTTTCTTCGGGAGATACAGTGATAACCCTTGGAAGCAAGCTTCTTTCGGAGGGTGAAGAGGTAAGGGCGGTGAATCTGTGAACCTTCCATCAACTGCCGTTAATCGAAAAATAACTTTTCTAATGGTATTTATTCTCATGGGAGGAGCAGGCTTGTTTGCCCTTGCTCAGCTGGGTCTTGACTATTTTCCCAGGGTATCCCTCGGAAAGGTAATGATAATCACAGTTTTGCCTGGAGGAGCTCCTGAAGAGGTTGAAACTCTTGTTACAAAGGTGATAGAAGATGCTGTTTCCGGAGTGGAAGGTGTTACCAGGGTTGAATCCAGTTCCGGCAATTCTCTCAGCGGAGTGTTTGTGTATGTCTCCAATTCAGCTGACATTGAAGAGGTTGAGCAGGATGTGAAAGATGCCGTTAACTCAATTGGGGACAAACTGCCGGAACAGTGTATTGAACCTCTTATCAAGGCCATGGAATCAAGCATGAAGCCTCTGCTGTTTGCTTCTGTGAGCAGCAATGAACTGGACAGCGGTGAATTGAGAATGCTTGTAGAGGAGGAGATTGTACCTGTTCTCAGCAGAGTGTCCGGTATTTCCTCATGTGCTGTTATGGGTGGTGAAGAGAGGCAGATAAATGTTTCAGTGAACCCTGTCCTGCTGCATCTGAGAGGAATAGGTATTTCAGAGGTTTACGGCGCATTGAATGCTGTTGCGGGAAACCAGCCTGGCGGCACCATAGAATCCCGCGGTACAGAAGTTTTCATAAGCGTGAAAACCGGGTTTACTTCCCTTGAAGAAATAGGGGAGACTGTAATTGGGGCACATGGAGGAATCCCTGTAAGGTTGAGAGATGTGGCGGAGATATCCGACAGCTCCAGGGAACAGAGCAGTACGACAAGACTCGACGGTGAAAACTCGGTTATTCTTGTTTTCAGAAAAAGCGGTGATGCCAACACAGTGAATACCTGCCGCCTTCTTGAAGCCCGAATAGCGGAGACTGCTGAAGACTACAGCGGTATTCTGGATCTTGAGGTAATTTATACTCAGCAGGGTTATGTTGTGGATACCGCCAACAACCTTGCTTTCACAGGTGTTCAGGCTGTCATTCTGGCAGCACTGGTGCTGATGTTCTTTCTCGGCTCAGCTGTAAACGCAGGTATAGTGAGCATCACTATGCCCCTCTGTTTTGTAAGCACTTTTGCAGCCATGTATCTACTGGGAGTAAATCTCAACATTATGAGCCTTGCAGGTCTCAGCATTTCCATAGGCATGATAGTGGACAATTCGGTGGTCGTTCTTGAGAACATTCACAGAAAGCGGAGAGAAGGTTCAGGAGCAGCGGAATCAGCTGTAGACGGAACCGCAGAGATTGGAAAAGCTGTTGCAGCATCAACTCTTACCACAGTGGCAGTATTTATTCCCATGCTCTTTGTGAAGGGAATGACCGGAGAGGTATTCAGGGATCTGAGTATTACCATAGCATCCTCGCTGTCCATCTCTCTCTTTCTGGCCATGACCATCATACCTCTTATGGCTTCCCGTTCCGGTAATCTGATTCGCAGACACCGTCCAAAGTCTCTTCCGGCACGGATTGAGAGAGGGCTCGGCAGGCTTGATTCTTTTTATGAGCAGTTACTGGGCAGGCTTATGAAGCGCCGTTTCCTGAGCCTTTTGCCTGTGATTCTTCTCTTTGTTTTATCAACAGGTCTTTTCCGGTTCATTCCGACTTCCTTTCTTCCTGATATTCAGGAAGGAATTATTTATGTGGATGTGAGCCTGTCCCAGGGAACAAGCCTGGATTATACCGACAGTGTTGCAGCAGTGCTTGCAGACTCCGTGAGAGGTATAGTCGCACCTGGCGATCTGAAACACATTCTGCTGGAGACAGGAAGGCAGGAAGGTTTTGGGGCGGTTTTCGGTTCGGATGCTTCATGCAGGATCAGTATTTCTGTATACATGGTTTCTGAGAGCGAGATATCAGAATCGGTGTATGACTACAGTGACCGGATAAGGGAGTATCTTTCCACTGTGCCTGGAATCAGATACAGCCTGAGAACCGGTGATCCTATAGGCAACGAGTATCCTGTACAGATCAATGTGTATGGAACCGATCTGGCTGAACTGAAAGCCGCAGGCGACCTTCTGGTGCGGGAACTTGAGAAAATTCCAGGAACTGAAGACGCAAATCATTCTCTTGAAGACTGGTTCAGCCAGCTTGAGTACCATCCGGATGACGCTGTTCTTTCAATGAGAGGTGTTTCAAGAGCCAGACTGGCTTCTGAGATAACCCTGGGAATGCTCGGTCTGAACGCTGCTGTAATGAATGATGATGGAAACAATATTAATGTAAATGTCAGGTATGCCAGTGACTACAGATCATCCAGAGAGGCTGTCGCCGCTTTGCCGGTTCTTGGAGCCCCTCTTGATTACTGGGGGGAGTTCAGGTCAGTTCTGGCTCCTAACAGCATAAGCAGGCTGGACAGGAGCAGGGTTGTAAGTGTTTTCTGCAAACTTAACGGAAGGGCTCTCGGAGATGTTGCCTCAAATGTGAATGCCATGATGGACACCCTGGATATCGGAAACAAAAGGTGGGAAGTGACAGGGGATATAGAGGATCAGGCAGAATCCTTTCATAGCATGAGGCTTGCGATACTTGTGGCCATAATACTGGTTTACATGGTTATGGCTTCCCAGTTCGAGTCACTTCTGGAGCCTTTCATTCTGATCTTTGAGATTCCTCTTGCACTTATAGGAGTGATCTGGATTCTTTTCATCACAGGAACAACCATGGGAATGACTGCGCTGGTCGGGATCCTGATGCTTATCGGTATCGTTGTCAACAATGGAATTGTTCTGGTTGACTATGCCAATCAGCTTCGAAGAGAAAAGGGAATGGATCTGATTCCTGCCACACTTCTGGCTGGCCGAACCAGGCTCAAGCCAATTCTGATGACAGCATTAACCACCATTCTGGCCCTTGTTCCTCTTTCTCTGGGGGGAAGCAGCAGTGCCGCTCTTTGGGCTCCTATGGCCAGGACTGTTATCGGAGGAATGGTAGCAGCCACTCCACTCACTCTGGTTGTTGTTCCTCTTCTGTATGTTATGATGGGCAGGAAAGATAGTTGATACAAAATATATCTGAAAACGAGCTTAATGCACTTAAAAATGCGTCTGACAGCATGAAATACCCTTGACAATTCAGAATGAAACCGTTATTTAATGAGTGCGGTCAGAAAAGTTATTGTGCAGTCTGCGACTGCATCACGCATACTGCCGCAAAGTTTACTGGAGGTTCAACCTGCAGAATATGTTTAAGAAAGATGAGCATATTTGTAATGAGGTCAAGATGCTTTTACATTCAGCGATTGCAGGAACACATGAATAGTATCCGCACCTGTTCTTGTTTGCTTCAGGTAATACGCAGAATAATTCATGATTTAAGTCTGCTGAATGTTCCGGTTGAGCCGTTATGTATCAGTATTCCTTTGTGCGGTGGCGGAATTAATAGTTATTCACTTGGCACTGAGGATGAACCTGTATCTCAGGGCAGATGGATAAGACAATCAGGTAC